>CAMUYW010000001.1 GCA_947165045.1 uncultured Fibrobacter sp.
ACATGACTCTCCGTGTTGGTCGAATCCCTTTTTTGGTCTGTGCGCCGTTTTTCTTTAATTCTGTCGGGCGCGAAAACGAATTTCCCGAGGTGGCTTTTGTCGATGGTCCGCCGAGTGCGCATTGTGCGGGCCTTAAGGATGGCTCCATTCATCTTTCGCCCGCCTCTTCTATTACGTTTGCGCAAAAGCCGGGCGCCTTTGTACTGTCGCCTTCGCTTTGTACGTCGTGCTCCTTTGAGGTGAGGTCGGTTAAACTTTTTTCGCGTTATCCGATTGAGGAACTTTCGGGCAAACGCATTCGCATGACGCGGCAGAGTAAAACCTCCGTTACGTTATTGAGGATTCTTTTGGAGAACCGTTACGGGCTCACGCCTGAATACGTATCGGGGATTGCTGCCGAAGCGACGGATGATGCGTGCCTTTTGATTGGCGACTTGGCGCTTGAAGAAAATGAACGTCACCGCTTTGCGTACAATTACGATTTGGGTTCTCTCTGGCAGGAATGGCAAGGGCTTCCGTTTGTTTTCGGTGCTTGGTTGATTTCGAAGGAGGCGCTCCAGCCACGATTGAAACCGGTGCTGGACGATTACATGAATCACCTTGAAAATGGCATTCGGGAGTTCCGTCAAAATCCGTCGCAAGCGTTGGACGTGTGGCTTGAAAAATATCCGGTCCATTTACCTCGCCCTCTTATCGAAGACTATTTTAGCGTTTTGGATTACCGTTTTACTGATGAACGTAAACAGTCGCTTACATTGTTTTTTGAACTGGCCGCACAAATGGGGTTAGTTGAGTCGAGTCCGCCGATCGAGTACCTCTAGTAATTTTATTTTGTAGTTGCGAGTGTTAGGATGGTAAGGAGACAAAATGGTAGAGGAAAAAATTCTTATCGTCGATGATGACGAAGCCGAATTGAAAAGGGATTCGGACGTTCTGAGAGAAGTTGGTTACGAAGTTGTCGAATGCCGATCTGGTGCCGAAGCTTTGGAATACTTGCTTAATAATCCTGTAGAGCTTGTGCTGCTCGATGTTAATATGCCGGAGATGAACGGCTATGATGTCTGCTTGAATATCCGCAAGCATTTCCCGTTGGATGATTTGCCGATTATATTCCTCACGAATCAGGAAAATGAAGCAAGTGTAACGCAGGGATTCCAGTCGGGTGCTTCTGACTTTGTATGCAAGGCTTCTGCATCGGATATTTTGCTGGCACGAATTGGTGTGCATTTGCGTTTAGCTCGATCGCTCCGCAACTTGCGCGAAATTTCATTGACTGATGATTTGACTGGCGCCTACAACCGTCGCCATGCGATTTGTTCGCTGCGTGAATTGTTTGCACGTAGCAAACGCTATGGAACGAATTTTTCGATTGTTTATTTCGACTTGAATGGTCTGAAAAAGATTAACGACCAGCACGGACATTTGGCAGGCGATTTGCTGCTCCGCTCTGTCGTGACTTCGTGCAACAAGCTGCTCCGAGAATCTGATATGCTGTTCCGCATGGGGGGCGATGAATTCTTGGTGATTTGCCCAGACACTGATTTGAAGGGCGCGTTTGTCTGTGCCGAGAGAATGCAGAATGCCGTGAAGTCGCTTACGATTGTGGACCAAACTGTTTGCTTTGCTTATGGCGTTGCAAGTTCTGTCGAAGATTACAAGGACATGGACGAAATGCTCCGCAGTGCGGATGCTTCCATGTACGAATGCAAGCGCAAAATGCGCGCTGCTAGGGAATAGACGAGAGAAGGCGGCTTTTGCCGCCTTTGCTAGTTAATTATGTGTAGTTGTAGTTAATCCTAATTCTTAATTCCGAAATCCGAATTAAATTGCTGCTTTTACGGCATCGAGCAGTTTCTGTAGCTTGGTTTCAATTGTAGTCCAGTCACCAGCCTTCATGAGGTCTGCATTGAAAATGCTTCCGCCGAACGAAAGCAAGTTGGCGCTTGCCTTGAGGTAGCTGGCTGCATTCTCTGCATTCACGCCGCCGCATGCCATCAGCGGAATGTCTCGGAATGGCCCGCGCAGAGCCTTGATGTATTCAGGACCGCCTACGCAGTTCACCGGGAAAATTTTGATAGCGGTTGCGCCCAGGTCGTATGCCTTTTGCACTTCGGTCGGAGTGAGTGCACCCGGGATAATTGGGATGCCAGCAGTGTTCGAAAGGCGGATGACTTCGTGGCGCGTGTTCGGCGTGACGATGAATTCGGCACCAGCAGAAATCGCTTTTTCCACATCGCTTCCATGGCGTACCGTGCCTGCACCGACTTTAATGCCGAGTGGCTTAGCAAAAGACTTGAGCTTTGAGATAATCTCGGTGGCGGCTGCGGTGTTCATTGTAACTTCAATCGCTTTAAGTCCGCATTTTGCAGACGCGTTCACACACGCTTCTTCGGCGCCCTGAGGAATGTCGCGGAGAATGCCCACGACCGGCATCGGCTGTAAAAATTCAAGAAAATTCATACCATTAAATTAGATTATAGACGAGAGAAGAGAAACGAAAAAATGAAAAAATTTGTTGTTTTTCTAAATTACAGAGATTGTAAAAAAGGCGGGTTCAATCCCGCCTAGCTATATCTATTACCTAATCCCTAAAACCTATTCTATTCAAATCTCAATGCTTCAATCGGGTCGAGTCGGCTTGCCTTACGTGCCGGGTACCATCCAAAGAACACGCCTGTTGCAAAGCATACGCCAAAGCTCACGACAACGCTGGTCACGGAAACGCTCATGGGCCAGTTCATCGCGAGTTTTACAGTTTCAGAAGCGGCAATGCCAAGTGCAATTCCGATTGCGCCACCGAGCAAGCTGATGATGACAGATTCGAAAAGGAACTGGAGCAAGATGTCTTTGCCGCGAGCGCCAATAGCCATGCGAAGACCAATTTCCTTAGTGCGTTCGGTCACGGAAACGTACATGATGTTCATGATGCCGATACCGCCTACAAACAAACTAATTCCTGCAATGGCTGTCAGCACGAGCGAAAGCATGTCGGAGGTGCTTGTGACCATCTGGATCATTTCTTCTTGCGTGAATACGCGGAACGGGTCGGTCGGCTTAGTCCAGTTGCGGCGTTCCTTCAAGATGGTCATGATTTCTTCGGTGGCTTTGGCGGCATAGCCTTCGCCTATAGAGTTTGCGTATATCTGGCGAATGTTCGTGGTTGCGGAGAAACGCCTCATCACGGTTTGATACGGAGTGAAAATTACGTCGTCCTGGTCTTGACCAAAATCTCCGGAGCCTTTTGTTTTCAACGTGCCGATGACTTTTAGCGGAATGCTCTTATAGCGGATTGTTTTTCCGATGGGGTTTCCGTCGGGGAAGAGATTTTTTACGACGGTCTGTCCGATAACGCAAACTTTTGCCATTCGGTCTGCTTCGTCATCGAACATTACGCCGTCTTCGATTTCGTAATTGCGGATCTTGAGGTAGTCTGCGGAAACGCCTGAAAGCGAAGTGGGAGAGTTGTTGTTCCCGACGATGGCTTGCCCGCCAACTGTGACCATGGGCGATACGCCGTTGATGTAGGTCGCGTTTTCGCGGATAGCGATGACGTCTTCTTCTTCGAGCGATTCAGAAGATTCCGTTTGCACGCCGCCGCGGCGGCTTTGGTTCGGCATGATGGTGATAGCGTTTGTGCCCATCGCGGTCATTTGTTCCTTGATGGATTTCTTGGAACCTTCGCCCATGGCGACCATGGTGATAACGGCCGCAACACCGATGACGATGCCGAGCACCGAGAGAAATGTGCGCATGCGGTTGCGGAACAATGCGCGGAGTGCAATTTTAGCAAGAGTAATTGGATTCATGAGCGTTATCACTCCTCGTCAAAAGTTTCCGGTGGCGGCAGTGCTTCGAATGCTGTTTTGGCATCCTGTACTTTTTCGTTAATGACATCTTTTTTCAGTAATCCATCGCGAAGTGTGATTGTTCGGCCGCTGAACGTTGCGATGTCAGGTTCGTGTGTCACGAAGGCTATGGTCTTGCCTTGGCGGTGTAGCTCCTGAAAAATCATCATAATTTCATAACTCGTGCGTGTGTCGAGGTTGCCGGTTGCTTCGTCTGCGAGAATGATTACGGGATCGTTCACAAGCGCGCGAGCAATGGCCACGCGCTGCTGCTGGCCGCCTGAGAGCTGGTTTGGCAAGTGGTTCATGCGGCTTTCGAGTCCGACCATCTTCAATGCTTCGATGGCTCGGTGATGTCGCTCTTCTGCTGAAACTTTTGAATTATATAATAGTGGTAGTTCTACGTTTTCAATAGCGGTCGTGCGGCTGAGCAAGTTGTAGCTCTGGAAAACAAAACCGAGTTTTTGGCTTCGGATGCGGGCTAGCGCATCTCGTTTTAAAGTTTCGGTGTGTTGACCATCTAATATATAGTGACCTGAAGTTGGTCGATCCATGCACCCTAGAATGTTCAGCATGGTGGATTTTCCTGAACCTGATGTACCCATGATGGTTACAAATTCGCCAGGATATATGTCGAAGCTCACACCACGTAAGGCGTGTACTATTTCGTCGCCCATCTTAAAGTCGCGACGTAAGTTTTGAACAGAAAGTATCGGTTGTGAAGATTGCATAAGGGCCTTTTTCTTGTCTCTTTGGATGCACTAACCCCTTGATTTGGTTGCTTTTACATCGGAAGAATGTGTGAATAGCTTGGTTTGGGGGATGAATGATTGTAAAAACATCAAAAAGTTACATGATTATTATGTTTCAATGTATAAACATTAAAATTTTTTTTATTTTATATTCCGAATTGGACCACGCTACGTGGTTGGTTCTGTGCTCCTGGAGATTTTTGATGAACGAAAAAATGCCTCAGAATGTTTCGAATGCGTCTAGCGAAGACGAAATCGATATTCTTGAGATATTGGTTTATTTGAAAAGCATGTGGAAACTCTTGCTCGTTTTCGTTTTTTTGGGCATTTGTTTCGGTAGTGTTGCTGCTTTGTGGGTTCGCTCATCTTATGCGAGCGACGTTCTTCTCCAGGTAAATGTAAAGGGAAATAAACAAGGTCTTGCTCTTGGTGAAATGGGCGCTTTGTTTGATGTCTCAACTCCGTCTGCTGCTGAAATGGAGCTCATCAGAAGCCGTGGCGTTCTTGACCAGGTGGTTGAAGATGAAAAGCTTTGCTACTCGGCAGACCCTCTCAATGTGCTTGACCGCCTTATGCATAAGGAAGGACGTATGGATCTTGAACTTCTTGAGATCCCGCGTGCGTTCGTAAAGGCAAAGGGTAAACTTATTGCTCGCGTGACTGCTGATTCCAGTGCTTATGATGTGCTCGGACTGGAAGGCGAGGTCGTGCTGTCTGGTGTTGTTGGCGAAACCTATCGTAAACCTTATTTAAATGATACTTTGGTCATATGCGTTAAATCTTTGACCGCGACTGTTGGTCAGACGTTCCGATTGACTACGGTTCATCCGCAGATTGCTGCTGCAGGTCTTCTCAAGGGACTCGATATTACTGAAGAAGGTAAGAGCTCCGGTGTTATTAGAGTGGCTCTCGCCAATCGCTATGCTGATAGAACTGCTGCTATTTTGAACACTGTTGCGAATACCTATTTGAAGCAGAACATTGAAATGCGCAGTGCTGAAGCCAAGAAGACGCTTACTTTCTTGGAAGAACAGTTGCCAGGTGTTAAGGCAAAACTTGATTCCGCTG
This sequence comes from uncultured Fibrobacter sp., assembly GCA_947165045.1. Lineage (GTDB taxonomy): Bacteria > Fibrobacterota > Fibrobacteria > Fibrobacterales > Fibrobacteraceae > Fibrobacter. The sequence continues at coordinate 5,666 of CAMUYW010000001.1, forward strand.
AACAGAAGCTTACTACGTTCCGTCATTCTAAAGGTACAATAGATCTTTCTGGTGAAACTCGTTTGCATCTGGAAAAGGATGTAACCCTTCAGCAAAGAATCCTTGAACTGGAACAGAAGAAGCAGGATGCTCTCCGCTTGTTCCGTGCTGAACATCCGACGGTCCGTACCATTGAAGAACAGCAGGCTAAGCTCCGTCGCGAACTTGCTAAACAGCAGCGTTCTGCAGCCAGTTTGCCGGTTGTACAACAAGAAGTACTCTCTTTACAAGAGGAAGTTGAAGTTAATAATAGGCTTTACACCAATTTGTTGAATAATATCCAGCAGCTGCGTGTGGTTCAAGCTGGAGAAGTTGGTAATGTTCGCATTGTAGACCAAGCTTATGTTCCGCTTCTTCCGAGCGGTCCGAATCGCAAGATGATTTTCGTGGGAGTTGTAATTGCCTTCTTCCTCTTGGGTTGTATTGTTGTCTATATTCGTCGAATGGTTTCTAATGGCGTTGGCAGCAGCAGCGAAGTGGAGCAGGCTACGGGAGTGGGCGTTTATGGAAAACTTCCGATGCTTGATGGTAAGACCCAGAATGATGTTATGAAACCTTGTGTTTCTACAAATCCTGATGATCCGTTTGCCGAAGGAATTCGTGCCCTTCGTACGGCTCTTGAATTTTCTGTGTTCTCTGATGGAAAGAAGATTCTGATGGTGTCCGGTCTTGTGCAAGGCGTTGGTAAGTCTTTTGTTTCAACGAACCTTGCTGCTTCTTTTGCCATGACGGGCAAGAAAGTTTTGCTTGTTGATATGGACCTTCGCCGTGGACATTTCTTTAAGAATTCCCAGAAGGGCTTGTGTGAAATGCTCGAAAAGGGCATTATGAGTGATGAATTTATTGTTAAGGTGACGGATAATTACCATGTCTTGGGCGCTGGAGCCCGAGTTGTAAATCCGGGTAGCCTTTTGAGCAGTTCTAGATTTAGCGCTTTCCTTGATTCATTCAGGGATAAGTATGACTTGATTGTTCTGGATACTCCGCCGGTATTCCAGTGCAGTGACGCATTGCTAGTTGAAAAGCATGCGGATTATCTGTTGTGTGTTTTGAAGCATGCAGCTCATACAATTGAAAGCATCCAAGATGCCTTGAATACTTTTGACCGCAGTACGGAAACACCATTGCCGAAGGCTTTCGTCTTCAACAAGTGTGAACGTCATGCGGGATATGGCTATGGTAGTTATGGCTATTATGGCTATCACAAGAAATATTAACCAATAACAAGGAGAATAGATGAAAAAAATAGTCGCAATGTCTCTCTTGGCTGGAACCTGTGCTTTCGCACAGTCTGGCCTGATGGGCGGAGCCGATGGTCTCAACCAGAAAACCGCCAATACCCTCGGTGAAGGTGGCTTTGCTGCCGGATTCGGTGGCCAGGTCTCTTACGATGCTTGGTCCCTTTCCCGTGGTGGTGCTTACACCAAGGATGGCGTGCGTGGTTCCTTCTACAATAACGTTGGTAGCGTTACTGCAAATATCAACTTTGCAGCTGGCGTAACTGACTTTATGGACGTGGGTATTGCTCTTCCGCTTTACTACGATCATGCCAACTCTTCCAAGAATAACGAAGGTGACATGTGGAAGGCTAGCCGTGGTGACCTCGAACTCTGGGCAAAGGCAAAGCTTCCGCTCGATGAAATGACTGATGGCATCTTCAACGCTGCCATTGCTGCTCAGTTCTACTTCCCGACTGGCGACAAGTCCGTCGGTGTTCGTCCGCGTCATGCTTGGTATTTGCATGCCAACGGTGGTGAAACCCATCCGTACGGCCTCCGCAACATGGCTTTCGGCGGTGAATTGATCCTCACTCTCGACCTCCAGAAGGTTGGCGCTCCGCTCCGTTTCAACGGTAACGTTGGTTTCGTCGGCACTGTGACGAAGGGTTCTAACACCTTGGTCTACGGTGGTGGCATCAACATCCTCCCGACTGATTGGATGGACTTCTTCGTTGAAGCTAACGGTGAATTCCGCGTAGAAAAGGGTGTATATCATCGTGAACCGGGTTATGATCCGTTCACTCTTACTCCGGGTTTCCGTTTCCACCTTCCGGCTGATATCGACATCGCCCTCGGTCTCGATATTGGTGTCCGCGCTCTCTCCAACTTCACTTGGAAGTACAGCAAGGAAATGAAGGACGCTGCTGATTACCAGCTCTACTATTATGACCATAATGGTAAGAAGGTTCAGTACGGCTATACCCCGACCCCGCGTTATGCAGGTACTGCTTCTCTCGTCTGGCGCTTCGGTAACGTCCGTGGTGCTGACGAAGATAACGATGGCGTACCAAACAACATTGACCAGTGCGCAGGCACTCCGGCTGGTGCTGTTGTTGACGCTAACGGCTGCCCGGTTGACTCTGACAACGACGGCGTGTTCGACGGTCTCGACCAGTGCGCTGAAACTCCGGCTGGTGCTGTTGTTGACGCTGCTGGCTGCCCGGTTGACTCCGACAATGACGGTGTTGCTGATGGCCTCGACCAGTGCGCTGAAACTCCGGCTGGCGTAGTTGTTGACGCTGCTGGTTGCCCGGTTGACTCTGACCGCGACGGTATTGCTGACTACCTCGACAAGTGCCCGAACACTCCGGCTGGTGCTGTTGTTGACGCTAACGGCTGCCCGATCGACTCTGACAAGGATGGCGTTGCTGACTACCTCGACCAGTGCCCGAATACTCAGTCTGGCATTGCTGTTGACGGCAAGGGCTGCCCGGTTGACTCTGACAACGACGGCGTTGCTGACTACCTCGACAAGTGCCCGAATACTCCGGCTGGTCTCCCGGTTAACGCTGATGGCTGCAGCCCGGATGCTGATAAGGATGGCGTTGTTGACTTCCTCGACAAGTGCCCGAATACTCCGGCTGGCGTCAATGTTGACGAAGTTGGTTGCCCGGTTGACTCCGACAAGGATGGCGTTGCCGATTACCTCGACAAGTGCCCGAACACCCTCGTTGGCGTTGCAGTTGATAAGAACGGCTGCCCGAACAAGAACCAGGACCTCGACAAGCTCAAGAAGGGCATCCAGTTCAAGACCGGTTCTGCTAAGCTCACTGCAAGCAGCAACAAGACCTTGAACAACATCGCTAAGTTGTTCAAGAAGCTCCCGGCTGTCAACCTCGAAGTCCAGGGTCACACGGATGACACTGGTTCTGAAGAAAAGAACAAGACCATGTCCGAACAGCGTGCTCAGGCTGTTGTCAAGTACCTCGTCAAGAAGGGCATTGACAGCGAACGTCTCCGCGCAGTCGGTTACGGTTCTGACAAGCCGATCGCAGACAACAAGACGAAGAAGGGCCGCAAGCTCAACCGCCGTGTTGAACTCGTTCCGTTCGAAAAGTAATCTTCGATCATAATTGAGAACTAAAAAGGGGCGTCCGCAAGGGCGCCCTTTTTGTATGTGCACGATGTTGCGAACGTGCTGCGCAATGTTGCGAATGCGCCACGCAATTACATAAACAGCGCAAAAAAGCGCACGGATAACCCGTGCGCCTTTCTAAATAGAGATCTTTATAAGTAAATGTGGGGTGTTTTAATTAATGATATTGTTGTCGTATGGCAGCGAGAGAATAGAGCATCGGCCAAGACATATTCTTCGCAGTAGCGTGCAAAACGAGAGCCGCAGCGGCAAGCTTGCTTGACGATATGGCCGAGAGAAGCCGCTGACGCTTATACGAAACTTGCCACTTTAGTGGCTTAGTTTGAGTTATCCTCTGTGGGGAGTAGGTGTCCACTCTGAGCTGGGGCCCCGCCCGCATGACGTGCTATGAAAAAAATGGTTGTAGGCGAAGCCTACGCCCTAAACACCCATTTCTTATAGAGTGTGAAGCTTACAAGTACGTAGACTGCGTTTGCGATGAAATTTGCAAATGTCGTGGGTTTCATGAATTGTGAAATGAATGCGGTAAAGTTTGCGCACCATGTTGCATTTACAAGAATGTGGGCGCTTCCTTCAAGAACGAGCAGGTTTATTCCGTAAGAACAGAGGAATACGATAATGAAACGTATGATTTCGGAGCGTTTTTTGTTTGTGCTCTTGAAGTTCCAAATTCGGTTCATGATGTAACTGTTGAGACCGCCTGCAACGAACCCCAAAAAGTTTGAAAGTTCTAAATTCCAGTCGAGAACTTCATGCAGAATCCAGACCGTAGCTAGTGTGATCATGGTGTTCATTACACCAATGGCATTGTATTTAATAAAATGTTTCACGGTGCCAAAAATACTATTTTTGCAGCATGACCTGGATAACATGTAAAAAATGCAGTGCTGATAGCGCTGCAGAAATGATTTGTAATGGTGATGTTTTGGGTGTTTCCGGTTTTACTTTGGCTGGATACCCGAAGGCTGTTCCTTTAGCGATTGCTGCCCGTGCTGAACGACTCCATGAAGCTGGTGAGGAGTTCAAGGTAACTCTTTTTGCGGGTGCATCGACAGGCGATAGTTGCGATGGCGCTCTTGCCCGAGCAAATGCTTTGTCGCTGCGTATGCCTTACCAGTCCAATCCGAGCTTGCGCAAGGCGATAAACTCTGGTAGTATTCATTACATTGATGCGCATTTGGGTAAAATGGGTTATCTTGTGCGTACTGGGGCGGTCCCTGCGCCGACGGTTGCCATTATTGAAGTTTCTGCGATTTTGCCGGATGGTCGTGTTTGTCTTTCGACTTCGGGGGGAAATTCTGTCTGCTATTTGGATATGGCAGAAAAGATTATCTTGGAACTGAATACGCGCTTGGGCGATAGCTGCATTGGTATGCACGACAACGCGCTTCCAGAACTCCCGCCGCATGCCAAGCCGCTTCCGATTTTCAGTGCCGGCGATCGTGTCGGTGGCGAATTTGTTCGTGTTGACCCGAATAAGGTTATTGCGATTGTCGAAAATGAAGCTTACGACGAAGTGACTCCGTTTGTGGAACCGGATGAAATTTCGAAGAACATTGGCGAACGTATTCTAGACTTTATCCGCTTTGAAGAATCTCATGGCAGGCTCCCTAAGGGACTTGCTTACCAAAGTGGCGTGGGTAAAGTAGCCAATGCTGTGCTTTGTGCAATGGCCGATGATGACCGCTTGGGCCAAATCGATCTTTATACCGAAGTTATTCAAGAAGCGGTTCTTCCGCTCCTCAAGAAAGGCAAGCTTGGGATTGCTTCGGGAACGGCGCTTACGCTTTCGCAGGCTGCACAGAAGGAATTCGTTGAAAACAGCGCGGAATGGAAAAAGCATTTTATCATCCGACAGCAGGAAGTGAGCAACAGCCCTGATGTGATTCGTCGCTTGGGCGTGATTTCCATGAATACGGCACTTGAAGTTGATATTTTTGGCAATGTCAATAGCTCGCTCGTTTGCGGCTCGGCGATGATGAATGGTATTGGCGGTTCTGCGGATTTTGCCCGCCACTGCGCTCTTGGATTTTTCCTCACGCCGTCTGTAGCAAAGAACGGTGCGATTTCGAGCATTGTTCCGTATGTGAGCCATGTAGACCATACCGATCACGATACTCAAATCTTTGTGACGGAGCAGGGCTTGGCTGATTTGCGCGGTTTGCCGGTCGAAGAACGTGCCCGCCTGATTATCAAGAACTGTGCACATCCGGATTACCGTGCGGAACTTACGGATGTTTTGGAATATGGCCTCAAACATGCGAAGGGAATTCACTTGCCGCTTGCGCTTTCGCGAGCGTTCGAAATGCATACCCGTTTTTTGGAAACGGGCAAGATGCTGTAGCATAAGGATGCATTAAAAAAATAAAGTGGGTCAAATGATCCGCTTTTTTTGTTTTTGCTGTTGCGATATTTATACATTAATTATATCTTTGATATGGGGTGTTTAAGTGGTAAAAACTTGAATGTAAGGGGGCTTTTATGAGATTTTTTTCTCAGAAAGTTTTTCAGGCTCGTGCATTGTGCACCCATATTTTGTTTTTTGTTTTATTCGTGTCGCTTCTTGTTGCATGCGGCGATGATTCCGTGAGCCCTCTCAATGAAAAAGCTGATAACAAAAGTGACTTGTCTAGCCAGAAGGATGAATCAAAATCTTCATCTTCTGTATCCAAAAAGACGGCAACATCTTCTTCGAGCAGTTTAAAAGAAATTGATGCGCCTGAAGAAGGTTTAGATGTTGTTTATGTACTAGTTGATGGAACGATTTCGGGTGTTGTTGCCTTGGATGAGTTTTCGAAGTCTGCAAAGGTAAACCTTGTACAGTTGGATTCGGCTGATGCTTATAAAGAATCCAAGACATCGTTTTCTGGTGAAGTTGGCAAGGGCGGCGCTTACGAAATAAAGAAAATTAATTTGCCGCAGCCTTATGTGCAACTAACGGTCGAAGGTGCAATTCAAAATATTATTGATGGCAAATCTTCATTTATTTCACTTAAGGCTCTTGGCGATGTTTCCTCTAGTGAAGTTTTCAACTTGAATTTGCTGACGACTCTTGAAGCGGATCGTGTCTATAAAATTTTGAGTGAGAATAAAATTTCGTTCGAAGAAGCTAAAAAAAAAGCGGCCGAGGATGTGTGGAATGTTTTCCATCTAGAGTCCTTTGATTTTGACGCCACCGAGATAATCCACGTTTCTGATATTAGCGAATCTGGAGCGGCACTTTTGGCGGCGACAGTTCTTTTGCAAACACAGGCTGGTACTGATTTTGCAAAGTTCTTTAAAGCTTTTGTGGCTGATGTAGCAACGGATGGCAAATGGGATGATTCGACGGCTCGTGTTGCGATTGCAGACTGGGCTCTCGCTAATGACTTGAAGGATGGCTATGTAGAGATCCGCAAGGCGTTAGAAAAGAAAATGGGCAAGGCCGCCGAATTTGAAACATACTTCAGAAATTTCTATTTGGGAGAGTTGGGATTCCCTAAGTGTGATGCTGAAACTGCAGATGAAATCTTCTTTGTCAAGAATAAGTCGAGTAAATATTATGCGGCGAAATATGATGATGTTTCAACATCGAGAGAACGCTTTGTCTGTGATGAAACCGTTGGCTGGAAGGTTATTCCTGATAGTCTAAAGGACTTTATGGGTGATACTCAGCCGGGTGAAAATGGCGAAATGCGCCGTGGAGCGTTCTCGGGCGAGTTCTTTGTTTATGACGGAACGAAAAAGGAATGGCGCAAAGCTACCGCTCTCGAAAAAGACCGTTATTTTGTTCTTGAATCCAATGCTAAAGAATTTGTCGATATCCAAGATGTTTACGAAAGCATCAAGGACGATGAACGCGTAATCTTTGTGCTCCGCCATGCGGAACGTGGTGATGATACGAGTAAGAGCGGTACGCTTACTGACGTTGGTAAAAAACAGTCTGAAGATGTTGGTGCAAGACTCAAAAAGTTCAAGGAAAATTTTGTCTTGGGTGCTTCTGAATTTTTGCGTGCCCACCAGACGGTTGAATCCATTGCTAAGGGCCGTGGTCAATCTTATGATAAGCGTGACACAATCCCGCAACTGAATGACGATTGGTATACCAAGAACAGCGAAGAGGTCGAAAAGGCCAAAAATGAATGTGGTGGCGGTTGGGAAGTGACTTCCAAGTACGCTTATACGGGCGCTTACTCCACAGGTGCAAATGCTGCATACTACAATCTTGCCGAACGATCTGTAGAACTCATTGAGGATGTTCTTTTGAAAAAGTACCCCAATGAAAAGTTTGTGCTGCTAAGTTCGCATGATAAGTTGATGGTTCCGCTTGTAGCTTACTGTTCAAATGCGCAAATCGAGATGAAAAAGTATGAGGGCGGCAAGTGGATCAACTACCTGGCTGGTGTCGCAATTATCATAGACAAGTCCGGAAACCGTCGATATGTTGCTGTTAAGGGCCTAACTTCGGGTTTTGCAAACTAAGATATGCCGTAAATTACTAATATTCACCTTATGCGGGTTTGGATACTATTTTTATTGGCGCTGATATGGACGTCTTGTGATTCTGTCCGGTATGGGGCTGTGCCGTGTGAAGGCGAGGATTGCGAGACTACATCGGAAATAGAAAGTTCGGATTCGAAGAAAAACACTTCAGACGAAGATCCGTCCAAAGACAATAAGAGTAGCTCTTCTTCGGTGAGCAGTTCCTCGAAGTGGGATCGTTATCACCGCTCTTCCAGTTCTAGCAAAGATTCCGGCAATTCCGGTAAAGATACTTCAGAAGTACAAAAGCCTTTTAACGATACGACGATTGTCGGTGATTACACGTGCCGCGATGGAAATCTCATTCCGGCTGAATCTGTTGTAGAAGAAGACGAGACCACGGATTTTCGTAGAGCAGACGTTGCAATTTCTGGCTTTGTGGAGAAGGGACCCTTCCGTTATGGGACTTCCGTTAAAATTGTTGAACTGGACAGCTTGAAACGTTTGGCTGATTCCGAGCGCTCGCATGAAACTTGCATTCTCACTTCGAACGGCTCGTTTAATTTTGCGAATGTCAATCTTGTATCGCCCTATGTGAGGGTGGAAGCAAACGGCTATTACATGGACGAATTTACGGGGGCGCTTTCGTCATCGCTTGTGACGCTTAATGCAGTTGTGGATTTGTCGAAGCGCGATTCGTTCAACGTGAACATGCTGACACACATGGCATCTCCGCGTGTGATGAAGCTTGTGGAAGATTCTGGCAATAACCAACCGATTGGGAGCCAGAGCGGGCGTGCGTTGACGGATGTGCTATCGTCGTTCGGCATTAGCCTTGGCGGTAGCGGCGGAGGCTTTGGCTTTGGAAACTGGAATCGCGGTGGACAGACAACGACAACATCGAGCAAGTCGGCGGAAGATATTAGCCTGTTTGGATCCGATGATTACAGCGCTGCGCTCCTTGCTGTTTCTGTGATGATGCAGAGCTATGGCTCGACAAGCGAGATGCTCAAGTTTGCGGACTTTATTGCAGATGATATCCGTGGTGATGGCAACTGGGGTGACAATTCTTCGAAGGCAAAACTTGCTGATAAAGTGATGATGCTTGATGCCGAAGGCGGTCTTGAAAAGATCCGCACGAACATGGAAAGTTGGAACTTCGGCGATGTGCCTGATTTCGAAAAACATGTGCGCAATTTTTGGACAAAAACCCATGGCTTTGAAACTTGCGGCACGATGACCGCAGGCCAGGTGAAGCATGTGGGCAACAGCCAGAGCGAGTATTTTGTCTCTTACTACGAACAGCCGGAAGGCCCGAAGATTCGCTTTATTTGCGATAGAACGACCAAGAACTGGCGCGTGGCTACGGATCTCGAAAAGGACACGTACGGCTTGGGTGCTGGCGATTACGATGGACAAATCAAGAGCGGAAAGATTAACCAGGACAAGTCTTACATTTATGACCAGAGCAAAAAGACTTGGCGTGAACCTCTGCCGGGTGAAATCCTTGAATTTGAAGATGTCGGCGATGTGCTGAAGACGGTTGCTGCGGGCGAAAAGGTCATCTTTGTTTTGCGCCATGCTGAACGCACAGACGATACTGGAAAGAGCGGTCACTTGACGAGTAATGGAAAGAAACAATCGCAATCCGTGGGCGAAAAGTTCAAGGGTGAAGATATTTACTTTGCAAATTCCACCTACACGCGTAGCTACGAAACTTGCGAAAACGTAGCTTTGGGTGCCGGAATTACTGAAATGGGGAACGATACGATTCCTGAACTGGACGGCGAATGGTTCGTGAAGGATGATGCCAAGTTTGAAAACTACAAGAATTCCAATGGCGGCGGCTGGGTCGTGACTTCGGAATATGCATACAAAGGAAGCTATAGCGATGCTTACTATCCGTTAAAGTCCCGTGGCGAAGAATTTATGACCGAAGTTGTGAAGCCGCGTTTTGAAAAAGTTTCCAAGATGGCGGTCTGGATTTCTCACGATATGCTCGTGGTTCCGCTTGCTGCATTCTGCACGGAAGGCAAGGTGAATTTGCGCTATTTCGACACGAAACAGTGGATCAATTACCTTGCCGGTGTGGCAATTATCATGGGTGTCGATGGGTCGCTCCGCTATGTGCCTGTGAAGGGCCTTGCCTCTGGTTCGATGACCATGTAATTTCGCGAAAATTGCTATATTCTCGCGCGTTGATTTTTATCAAACAGTTCACTTAATTAAACATGGACGCATTCCGATATGAATGATACACTAAAGAAAGCTATGCTTTTTGCCGCGGTGACAACGGTTTCCGGTGCCTTCGCGTCTGAAATCGTAGCTCAACCTGCTGCTTCCAAGGCTGCAAAGGTTGGCCGTTTTGACGAGCAGATTGCTCTGATGCCGGACTCCATTGCTGCCCCGATTAAGGAACAGCTCAAGTGGATGGATGAATCCGCTGTTTTCCAGATTGTGGAAACTCACGGTGGTGGCTATTCCATTCTTTACCATACTTACGAACAGTCCGTTCGTGCCCGTGATATTCGCGATTCCATCGAAAACGCTGGCGGTCATGCTGTAGTGCCTATCGCCAAGGCTAAGCTCGGTAGCGAATATTGCCACGGCAAGATGGAAGGTGGTAAGTGCAAGGGTGAAACAGATACATTCACGCTTGGCAAGCTCGTCGAATTCCAGGCTACGGGTCTCATCGTTGTGATGTCCGTTATTGTTGGCCTCTTGATCCTCTGCACTATCATGAGCGCTGTCATGAAGAAGCTCGGTTTCGATAAGATTCCGGCTCCTGCAGCTAAGAAGGCTGCACCGGCTCCTGCTGCCGCTCCGGCCCCTGCGGTTCGTGCTCCTGCACACTGCGATTGGGATCCGAATGCTAAGAGCATGCACCCGGGATTCACCAACAAGCAGCTCCAGGCATTCCTCAGCATCGCTGCTGTCGCTGCCCTCGAAGAACATCCGGGACTTACAAATGAACAGTTCCTCGTTCTCGCAACCGCTGCTGCAACTCAGGCTATTGGTAAGCCGTGCCGCGTCACCGCTTACAGAAACATCAACTCCCCTGCTTGGACAATCGTCAAGTAAGGCTAAACTTTTAAAAACTTAACAGGCTTTTAAGCCAGGAAAAATCAAAATGAAGAAAACAGTCCGTATCAGTTTCGAAGGCAAGACCTACGACGTCGAAGTTGAAGTTCTTGATTCCGCAGTTGCAGCAGCTCCGGCTGCTCCGGTTGCAGCTCCTGCCGCTCCGGCTCCTGCAGCAGCACCGGCCGCTGCTCCGGTCGCTGGTGGCACCGAAGTCAAGAGCCCGCTCGCTGGTTCTGTGTTCAAGCTCAAGGTCAACGTTGGCGACACCGTTGCTGCCAACCAGGAAGTGGCTGTTATCGAAGCTCTCAAGATGGAAAACCCGGTCGTCGCTCCGTGCGCTGGCAAGGTTACCTCTATCTCCGTCAAGGAAACCGACACTGTTACTGATGGCCAGGTCTTGATGACCATTGCCTAATGAGGTAAAAGTCAATGAGTGGAATTATTAACTCAGTCGCGGACTTCGCCTCGAGCACAGGATTCGCGCAGATTACCGTTCCGATGGTAATCATGTGGATCGTGAGCTTCGTGTTGATGTTCCTTGCGATTGTCAAAAAATACGAACCGCTTCTGCTCTTGCCGATTGCTATCGGTGCACTTGCGGTGAACATCCCGTCCGTCGCGTTCTACGACGGTGGCTGGAGCATCGAAGGTATGTTCAGCCCGACTGGCGGTCTCTACTACTACATCAGCCAGGGTATCCATCTGGAACTCTTCCCGCCCATCATCTTCTTGGGCGTGGGTGCCATGACGGACTTTGGACCGCTGATTGCAAATCCGCGTACGCTCATTCTTGGTGGTGGCGCCCAGTTCGGTGTGTTCATGACCATGTTTGCCGCTGTCGCTCTCGGTGGCTTTACTCTCGGTGAAGCAGCTTCCATCGGTATCATCGGTGGTGCTGACGGTCCGACCTCCATCTTCACTGCGAACAAGCTTGCTAAGCACCTCATCGGCCCCATCGCCGTTGCTGCTTACACCTACATGGCTCTCGTGCCGCTCATCCAGCCGCCTATCATGCGCGCTATGACGAACGACGCCGAACGCAAGATCCGCATGAAGGCTCTCCGCCAGGTTTCCAAGGCCGAACGCATCGTTTTCGCTGTTATGGTGATGATTGTCTGCGTGCTCGTTGTGCCGGATGCTTCTGCCCTTATCATCATGCTCATGATGGGTAACATCTTCAAGGAAGCTGGTGTTGTCGAACGTCTCGTGAAGACCTCCTCCAACGAACTCATGAATATCGTGACGATCTTCCTCGGAACTTCCGTGGGCCTCACGATGTCTGCCGACATCTTCCTCAAGCCGCAGACCATCATGATTATCGCTATGGGTGTGGTTGCCTTTGGCTTCTCCACTTTCGGCGGTCTTCTCCTTGCAAAGATCATGAACAAGTGCTCTCCGAAGAACCCGGTGAACCCGCTTATCGGTTCCGCAGGCGTTTCTGCAGTGCCGATGGCTGCCCGCGTTTCTCAGGTTGAAGGCGCTAAGTATGACCCGCAGAACTTCCTCCTGATGCACGCCATGGGCCCGAACGTCTCTGGTGTGATCGGTACGGCAGTTTGCGCTGGTTACATGATCAGCCGTCTTTCGTAGAATGTCATTCCCGCGAAGGCGGGAATCTTCATACGCGAATCAAAACAGCATTGAAAAAGTCCTCGCTTCGGCGAGGATTTTTTTTGTTTCATAGAATCCAAATTTTGTTCTTTAGATTTTAATTTTCTTTAATCGTTATTTAAAACTGCTTAAATTTTTGAAAAATAGCCATTTTTGTTTTCAGAAAAATATTAAATGCTATTGTGTGTTTAAACCAGTAATTCTATTTTTAATATCATGAAATCGGTTACTGAATACAAAAACTATCGCGAGTTTGTGCTGGATTACTACCGCGAACGTAAGCGTTGCTCGGCATTTACATGGCGCGAGTTTGCAAAGTTGGCCGGATTTGCGTCGGGTTCGTATCTGAAACTTGTTTGTGACGGTAAGACTCGTTTACGCGAAGAAGGCGCGAAAAAGACTGGGCTTGCAATGGGCTTGCTCGGCTATGAACTGGATTACTTTGTCTTGTTAGTTCGCTACGAAAGCGTGAAGACGGAACAGGAAAAGAAGAAGTGCTTTGAAGAAATGCAGGCGCTTGGTGAAGCGAATCGCGTGAGAATTCTTGGCAGCGAGATGTACACCTACTACGAAACATGGAAGCATTCTGTTGTTCGTGAATTGGCTGTCGCGATGCCGGGCGCAAAGCCAAATGAAATTGCCAAGATGTGTAAGCCCGCAATTTCTGCCGCGGATGTCAGCGAGAGTTTGCGCTTCTTGCTTAAGGCTGGGCTTTTGACGCATGATATCAAAGGCAATTATCATCAGACAAATGCTTCGCTTTCGACGGGGAATTTAAATGTGGTGGCCGTGGCGGTGCATTCGCTACTGCGCCAGATGGGCGAATTTGCGCTTGATGCTTTGGATAAATTGCCTATTTCGGAACGCCATTTTAGCGGCATTACCATGGGCATGACAGCCGAAAGCTACAAGAAGGTTGTGGAAGAATTGGCGGAGTGCCGCAAGCGCATTGTGTCGATTGTCTCTGCGGACAAGAACATCGAAAAAGTTTGCCGCTTGAATATGCAGCTTTTCCCGCTGACGGAAAATTTGAAAAAGGAGGAAGAACATGTTTAGCGAATGTTGGAAAATTCCAATTGGGATATTGAAGGTCCTTTTAATCGCTTTTGTTTTGTTGTTTTGCGCGTGTTCCGAGAACAATACTGCGGGCACAAGTGAAGAAGCGGAAGGCGTTATCGCGATTACCGATAAGGATCTTGCCGGTGTGGTACAGAAGGGTCCTTTCGTAACGGGGTCCAGTATCGTCCTTAAGGAAACTTCGGCTGCAGGGAACTTTAAACCTACGGGGAGGGAATATTTTGCTACGACCCGTAGCGATTCCGGCGACTTCGTGATTGATGGGCTCAATTTGGAAAGTCAATATGTAAGGCTTACGGCTACTGGTTATTATAAGAGAGAGACAACGGGCGAAAATTCACTATGCCAAATCAGCTTGAACGCCTTATCGGACATTAGCAACCGAAACCAAATAAATATCAATATCTTTACGCATTTGGAATACTACCGCACTCTTGCGTTGATCAAGAATGGAATGTCGTTTGAACAAGCCAAGAAACAGGCCCGCCAGGAATTGATGAAGACGTTCTACTACGACGACTTGGCGGAAGATTCCGAAAATCTGGATATCAATAATAATGGTGAAGCCGACAAGGCGCTTAAAAAGATTAGCACCTTTATGGATTATATCGCCTTCGGTGAGGAGTATGGGTTAGTGCATTGGCATGTTAGCGATCATAAGGCTTATTTTACGCAGTATGATGAGGAACCCGTAAAATACTGTGAGGAGGTTCAAGATTTTTTTGACAACGTTGTTGAAATTCTTGCCGGCGATGATTATAAGCGCTTTGATTCGCAGGAGTTGCATTATGTTATAAAAGGATGGTTCTTGGAGGATTAAATATGTCTAAAGTCTATAATCAAATTATCGCTATGTTTGTTGTGGGACTGTTCCTTGTTGCCTGTAGTCAGAGCGAAACTGCTTCTGCTCCGGCAGAAGGAAATAGGACCATTTACGGAGCGTCGCAAAAGGGCCCGTTCATAAAGGGAACCGAAGTGACTCTTTATGGAATGGATGAAGGTCTGATCCAGACGGGAGCGCATTTTACCACGAAAGTTGACAACAATCGAGGAGAATACTCCTTGAAGAAAATCAATCTGGACGATCGATACGCCTGGCTGGTGGCAAATGGCTACTATATCGATGAATTGACGGGTGATACCTCAATGCAGAAAATTTCACTGAATAGTCTAGTTGATTTGCAGGATCGTGACCATGTCAACATCAATATCCTTACACATTTGTCGTTTAATCGAATTCGTTATCTTGTCAAAAACGGGATGCCTGTTGGCGAGGCGAAGCGACAGGCTGAAGACGAAGTCCTTGCTGCTTTTGGGTTCACCGAAGTCGCAGAGTCCTTTGACCAGCTTGATATCATGGGCAATGCAGAAGGTGATGCCAAGCTTTTGGCGATTTCTTTGATGATGCTTACGGCTGCCAATGTTGGCGAAGTCACTAGTCGCTTGGCTTCTATCGCGATGGATTTGGAAGAAGATGGCATCTGGAATGATACAGCTTTGATTCGTCAAGTGAAAGACCTTGTATCTTTGGATAACCATTATGGAACTTACAAGAAGGTCCGTCAGAATTTAGCAAGCCTAGGCGCGACTGAAATTCCTGATTATCAAAAGTATCTGGACCAGTTTGCGTCTCCATGGGATTCGATTTGGGGACATTGCAATAACCAAGATGAAGTCAAACGTACAACGCGATTTAATGATAGCCTATATAGCCGTGTTATTTGTCGTGATGGTATTTGGAAGTATTACATAGGTCCAAGAAATGAAGGGGATGCGCCTGTGGATACCGCCGGAAAATATGGAACCTTAGTTGATGAACGCGATGGTCACGTTTATAAAACTTTGGATGTAACATTGGAAAACGGTAAGATTGTTACTTGGATGGCGAACCTTTTGGAATACGTGCCCCAAAATAGTGTTAGGGAAGGAAATCGTTATGTTCCTGGTGTAGGCAGAGAATATTACGGCTATCAACCTTTAGATTATCCTATAAGAGAACCGTTTAATTACTATGACAGGGATATGGATGAACAAGTAGCGCATCAATTGGTTTATGGAGAATTTGTTCAAGGTGTTTGCCCTGATGGTTGGCATCTCCCTTATGGCGAGGAATGGGAAATCTTGTGGAGAACAATGAAAAATGATTACCAAATACGAGAATTGCTAGTTTATTCGCAATATACAGATTCGGGTGCAGAAAATTCGTTTGATGAAAATCACAAGTACTATGTCGATTTTGAATACAATTTTACCCTTTTCTTGTATGATGATCATGGATTTGTTGTGGCACATACTTGGGATTGGAATACGAGTAGGGAATTTCATCAAGATTTGATTTATCCTGTTCGTTGTGTGAAAAACTGGGAAGGCGGCTTGGCTGTATTTGAAGATTTGATTAATAAGATTTAAGTGATTTATAATTGGGAAAAGTAGGGAGAGAACGCCCCGCGGACAAAGTTCCGCGGGGAATTTTTTTTGTCTCGTCATTCTCGACCCGGAGCGTAGCGATGGGGAGGGAATCTCCATGTTCCAGGAATATGTCTTTCATGTTCTAAAATATCGAAATTTTTAAAAATTTGCGAAAAGTGGTAAAATTTAGCAAAAATCGCCATTTTTATGTTCTAAAACAGTGAATTTCATTTATATTTGTAACTATGAAGGAAATCGTTGAATATACAGATTATCGCAAGTTCATCCAGGACTATTACGATGAACGTAAGCGTTGCTCGGCGTTTTCTTGGCATGCGTTCGCCCAGAAGGCGGGCTTTTCGTCGGATGTTTATTTGAAGTATGTTTGCGAGGGCAAGAAAAATTTGAGTGTTGGGTCGGCGGGTTCGGTTGCAAATGCCATGGGGCTTGTCGGATTTGAATATGATTATTTTGTATTGATGGTGTCGTATGCGCATGCAAAGAATGATGCTGCAAAACGAGCCGCTTTCGAAGAGCGTTGTGCGTTGGCGCAGGCCCACAAAATTCGTGTTCTCGGAGATGAAGAGTTCAATTACTTTAAATCGTGGAAGAATTCCGTGATTCGCGAATTGGCTCCGCACATGCCCGGTGCAAAACCGCTTGAAATGGCTCATGCTTGCAAGCAGAAAATTTCGGCGGCAGAAGTTTCTGAAACGCTTGACTTTTTGGTGAAAGCGAAACTCTTGAAGAAGGACAAGAGCGGAAACTACCAGCAAACAGATAAGGCAATCAAGATGGCGCCGGTGGAGGCGGTGCCTTTGGCGGCTCGCGATTTGCAACGTCAGATGGGAGAATTTGCAATTCAGTCTTTAGACTTGCCGTTATCAGAACGTGTGATGTCGGGGTACACGCTTGGCCTTACGAATCGCGCTTATGAACGAATAAAAAAAGAAATGGAAGATTTTTGGCGGCGTGTTGTGGCGATTGCGACAGAAGACGATGAAACGGATCGTGTGTATCGTTTGAACTTGCAGCTGTTCCCGATGAGCGAACCCCTGAGAAATAAAACTGTTTTGAATAAGGATGAGAGAAAATGAGAAATAAGTTGTACAAATTATTCGGGAACGTCATTCCGGCCTTTGAGCCGGAATCTCCCCGCCGTCATAAATTTTTTGCATTCATTGCTGTGGTGTCCTTGATTTTGTCGGCTTGCTCGAACGATAACGTTGCAGGCGGCGCTTCAGGCGATGCTGGCGTTGTTGCCGTCAAGAATTTAGATGTGGCGGGCGTGACGCAGAAGGGGCCGTTCGTTACAGGTTCTGCAGTGACTGTGCAGGAACTGGATGGTATCACGCTTAAACAGACTGGCAAAAGCTTCAAGGGTACCATCAAGAGTGACAAGGGCGACTTTGCCATCAAGGATATCAATCTGCAATCGCAGTACGCGATTCTTGAAGCTTCGGGCTATTATCGCGATGAAGTCTCGGGCAAAAAGTCTTTGGGTACAGTGACACTCCGTGCGCTCACGGATCTTTCGAATCGCAAAACGGTAAACATCAACTTGCTCACGCATCTAGAATTTGAACGTGTGATGTACTTGGTGACCGAAAAGAAAATGCCGATTGCAGATGCGAAGGCGCAGGCCGAAAGGGAAATTCTTGCCTCGTTTGGCATTGATGGCGACTTTGCGGAATCTGAAGACTTGAACATCTTCGAGTCTGGTGATGGCAACGCGGCGCTTCTTGCAGTAAGCGTTTTGATGCAGAGCGATGTGGATGTGGCTGGTCTTACCGAACGCATGGGTGAATTCAGTATTGCGCTTGCGGAAGGCGGAAGTTGGGACGATGCGGATACAAAGACTGCAATTGCAGACTGGGCTTGCGATGTCGATTTGAAGGGAACGCTTGCAAATGTGCGCAAAAATGTCGAAAACTGGAAGTATGCCGATACTGTGCCCGCTTTCGAAAAGTTCGTAACGAATTTCTGGTGGAATAATTACGGTCTCGGTGCTTGCAATGATAAGCGCGAAAACGAAACCAAACGTAATGTGAACAAGCTGAGTAAGCTTTATGATGAATACTTTGTTTGTGAAAACGGCCGCTGGGTAATTCCGGGCGATGAAAAATCTTCGAGCAGCAAGGACACTGAGCCTGTCGAAGGGTCTTCTTCTAGTGTCATTCCTGCTTCGAGCGTGAATCTCCCGGCATCTTCTAGCAGCTATATTGTATCATCGAGTTCCATTTATAATCCGTTTGCTTCTTCTGATTCGCATGATGCGTTCTCTCCTTTGCCTGAACAATTCTCGTTCATTGATTCTGTGTACCAGATAATGGGCTACAAGAGCTATGGCGAAGGAAAGCAAGAAGTGTGGATGGCTAGGAGTACTGGAAAGTTTCTTGATGAAAAACCGAGAGATTCTTTAGCGAAAATTTTGGTCGATGCAATCGGTGCAAAGGGTTATACGTTTGAAGGTGCTGTAAAGAATGATTCTGTCGGCGAGCGTAATGGCAGTGAAATCAAGACGTATGATGATACATCGTATGTTTATTCTAAAGCGGAAAATGGAACTGTGTATAAGGTTGGAATAACGAAGAGTGCGGTAACGTCGATCTCTTTATATACGTCATATCTTTACATTGATGTGAAACTGGTTGTATTGAAGGAGGGCTTTAAAGAAGTTCCTACGGTTGATTATGGGTTGATGCGCTATGAGACGGATTTGCCTGAAGAAGTTGACTTTATTAATGACTATGTTTCGGAAAAACTACGGAGCTCTTATAACAATGATTCTATGTATGTTTCTTGGAATATTCTCCATATAACGGATTCCAGTTATGCAAAATCGTCCAGCGAAAAAGTAGTTTTAGCGAAAGAGGATGTCGCTATGGATAGTCTTGAAGTGTTCAAGGCGGCTTTAGTTGAAAACGGATTTGTGGTCACGGAAACAGATTTACCGAACGTGCCTACAAGCTATTATACTTATGTCGAAGTGAATACTGCTGATTCCTCACACAAAACGGTCCACTATGTAAAGGAAACGGCTTTGGCAAAATATTGGGTGCATGTGTTTGTCGGAGAGTCTTACCGATATAATAAGAATTCGGAGGGCAGCTATGTAGATGAAGGTTATCATCGGTACTGCTATGTCGTTAATCTTGAAATCCGCTACAAGCAGAAACCGGAACGCGATAAACCGTAATAATTGTTTTGGAAAAAGGAGAAAAGGTCTCGCTGGGCAACCGGCGAGGCTTTCTTGTATTCCTGGAATACATGTTTGTATTCTGAATTGCTAAAATTTCTATAAAATATCTAAAAATGGTAAAATTTGACTAAAAACGCTATTTTTGTATTCTTGAATAATAAACTTTAACTATATTTGTAGACATGAAGGAGATCGTTGAATATACCGATTATCGCAAGTTCATCCAGGATTACTACGATGAACGTAAGCGCTGTTCGGCATTTACGTGGCGTGAGTTTGCGCAAAAGGCTGGCTTTACGTCGCCGATTTATCTGAAATATGTTTGCGAAGGAAAGAAAAATCTGAGTGTTGGGTCGGCAGGCTCAGTCGCAAACGCCATGGGACTTATCGGTTTTGAGTACGAATATTTTGTCCTGATGGTTTCTTATGCTCATGCAAAAAATGACGAGGCGAAAAGATCGGCTTTCGAAGAACGTTGTGCGCTAGCGATGGCGCATAAGGTCCGAGTGTTGGGGAACGAGGAATTCGATTATTTCAAATCGTGGAAAAATCCGGTGATTCGTGAGCTTGCTGCTCACATGCCGGGTGCAAAACCTCTCGAAATAGCGCGTGCCTGCAAGCCAAAAATTTCGGCGGCAGAAGTTTCTGAAACGCTGGATTTTTTGGTAAAGTCGAAACTCTTGAAGAAGGACAAGAGCGGAAACTATTGCCAGACAGATAAGTCTGTTTCGATGGGGAGTGTAGACGCGGTTCCGGTGGCGGCTCGCGATATGCAGCGCCAAATGGGGGATTTTGCGGTCAAGGCGTTGGACTTGCCGCTGTCGGAACGCGATATGTCGGGCATTACGATGGGGCTTACGCGCCGTGCCTATGAACGAATTAAAAAAGAACTCGCGGATTGTCGCCGCCGCATTGTGGCAATTGCTAGCGAAGACGATGATACGGAACAGGTTTACCGCCTGAATTTACAATTGTTCCCGATGAGCGAAGTAATTGGTGGGCTCCACGAAAATGAGCCGAATTCAGCCGCACGTGTTATGGATAAGGAGTTTGGAAAATGAAGGAATTGAATAAACTTTTAGAAGCTCTTTTACTTGTTTCTCTTTTCTGGGCTTGCTCGTCGTCTAATGATGATGGCGGTTTTGCTGGCGGCACCACGGAAGATGCGGGTATCATCGCAGACTTGAACGTGGCTGGCGTTGCCCAGAAAGGTCCGTTCGTCAAGGGCTCTGCCGTGACGGTTCAGGGAATTGACTGCAAGACGTTCAAGTCAACAGGCGAGTATTATGAAACCACAATCAAGAGTAACGGCGGTGACTTTGAAATCGATGATGTTAATTTGTCTTCGGTATGCGCCGAGTTTGAGGTCTCTGGTTATTTCTTGAGCGAACTTACGGGGAATGCTTCTTCTGAAAAGTTGACTCTCCGTGCAGTGACGAATCTTAAAAATCGAAATCGCGTGGTTGTCAACGTGCTCACTCATTTGGAATACGAACGCGTGATGTACTTGGTTACCGTGAATAAGATGTCTCTTGCCGATGCGAAAAAACAAGCCGAAAAAGAAATCTTTGCTTTGTTCAACATCAAGGGTGATTTTGCAGATGCCGAGGATTTGAATATTTTTGAAATGGGTGATGGCAATGCGGCATTATTGGCTTTGAGTGTGATGATGCAGGCAGATTATGACAACACGACTCTTGAAAATCGTTTTGAAAGATTCAACGAATATTTTGCAAAAAATGGCGTATGGTATGATGCCTATACAAAATTTGGAATTGCAAAATGGGCTACGCGTGCGACGGCTAACGGTAAACTCGATACAATCCGCAAGAACATAGAAAGTTGGGGTATTGCAAGTGAAATTCCTTCGTTCGAAACGTATGTAAATGGTTTCGGTGAAACAGCGCTTGTTAAGTATCCTTCAGTAGATTATTATGGATTCTATATTGATTGGAGTATTCCTAAAGAGGCTTACCTTAATCCTGAAATAAAATATGATTCTATTGTGGATGCCCGTGACGGACAAGTTTACAAGACTGTGACGATTGGTAGTCAGGTATGGATGGCTCAGAACCTGAACTATGCCGATAGCATGAAAACTCCGAGTCTTTTGAATCGAAACTGGTGCTTTGCTTATAGATCTGAAAATTGTGATGTTGCGGGGCGTTTGTACACTTGGGCTGCCATTATTGATTCGGTGAAACTTGCGACAGATACCGAAAAACCACAGAAATGTGGCTTTGGGGAGTCGTGCGTGTTTATGGAAAAAGTACGAGGCATTTGTCCTGAAGGTTGGCATTTGCCCGATACAACGGAGTGGAATACCTTGATTTCTTATGTTGGTGGTGGACGGTATGCTGGGGAAAAATTAGTGTCGCATATTGGAATGTATGATTATTCTGGTACGGATGATTTCGGTTTCTCGGCGTTCCCTGCTGGCGAAAGATATCGTGATGATAATTTCATTGAAGATAGTCGAGATGCTTTTTATTGGAGTGCTTCTGAAGATTTGAAGGATAATCATTCATCTTGTTCTGCTCTTCTCTCTTTAGGAACTATCAATTTTTCGTGTGGCTTTAAGGATATGAGCCATTCTGTCCGTTGCGTTAGGGATGAACCTGCGGCTGTGTCGTTATCGAGTTCGTCGAATAATGCGATTTTGAGCAGCAGTAGCAGCGATGAAGAGTTTGTGTCTCCGCTTGGAATTAATTGGAGTATTCCTAAAGAAGATCACTTGAATCCGAACATTAAATACGATTCAATTGTTGATAAACGAGATGGACAAGTTTACAAGACCGTCAAAATTGGCAATCAAGTTTGGATGGCGCAGAATTTGAATTATGCTGATAGTGCAAATACTCCGAGCCTTTTGAAGAGAAACTGGTGCTACGGCGATAAACCTGAAAATTGTGAATTTGGTGGACGACTTTATACTTGGGCTGCTGCGGTTGATTCTATAAAGCTTGCGAATGATACCGAAAATCCGCAATTCTGTGGATACCTGACGAATTGTAGTTTCCCCTCGAAGTATCAAGGTATTTGCCCTGAAGGATGGCATTTGCCCGATACAACGGAATGGCGTACGTTGATTTTCCAAGTTTCGAATGATGCGAGTGTGGCTGGATATAAACTCGCTTCTCGTGTCGGCTGGTTTGAGGAAGCTAACGGCACTGATGATTATGGTTTTTCGGCGTACCCTGTTGGGGATAAGTATCGTGATTATGATTTTTCTGAATTTGCTCCTGATAATCGGACTGCCTTTTTCTGGAGCATTACTGAGAATACGCGTGACAAGCAGTTGGGTTATTCGTTCAGAATATTTTATGGTGGTACCGGTTATACGGGTGACTTCAAGGATAGCGGATTTTCAATCCGCTGCATCAAGGATTAAAAATCTATAATAAAGATTAATTCGTGTTGGAAAATGAGTAGGTTTGAATGAATTTGCAGATTTTAAAAAAATGGCTTCGGGCAATGGAGCTCCTGATGGTTCTTGCCATGTTTTGTGCGTGTTCCGATGGCGATAAAACAGCTGGCGGTACCACAGAAGATGCGGGAATCATCGCCGAATTGAACGTGGCGGGTGTTGCCCAGAAAGGCCCGTTTGTCAAGGGCTCCGCTGTGACCGTGCAAGGAATTGACTGCGAAATGATGGAACTGACGGGCGAACGTTTTGAAAGTTCTGTCATAAGCGACAAAGGTGACTTTGCTGTTGAAAATGTGAAATTGTCTTCTACATGTGCTGTGTTCGAAGTGACCGGCTTTTACTTGAATGAAGTCACTGGTGAAAAGACAAGTGACAAGCTTACGCTCCGTGCATTGACGAATCTCAAGGATCGCGAGAACGTGAATATTAACTTGCTTACGCATTTGGAGTATGACCGTATAAAGTATCTCGTGACGGTAAAGAAAATGTCTTTTGCAGTTGCAAAAAAACAGGCCGAAAGAGAAGTGCTTGCTTCGTTTGATATTTCAAAGCAAGTGGACGGTTTTGAAAACTTGAACATCTTTGAGTCGGGCGATGGAGATGCTGCGCTTCTTGCTGTAAGCGTGTTGATGCAAGCGGATGCCGATGTAGCAAAACTTGAGGAACGTGCAAATGAATTTACGACTGCAATTGCAAGGAGCGGCTCGTGGGATGATGAAAAAACAAAGACAGAAATTACAGAATGGGTTCGTGATGCCGAAGCTAACGGAACAATTGAAATGATTCGCAAGAATGTCGAAAGCTGGAGCAATTCGAATCAGATTTCGGCATTCGAAAAGTACGTGGAAGATTTTGGTGAAGGTCTTTCTAGAGATTCTTATTTGAATTCTGAAGTGAAATACGATTCCATTGTTGATTCTCGTGACGGACAAGTCTATAAGACTGTAGAAATTGGAAGTCAAGTTTGGATGGCCCAGAATTTGAACTATACCGACACGGCAAAGGCGGTTTTCAAAGACAGTAGCTGGTGCTATGACAACAATCCTCAAAATTGCGTACTTGCGGGTCGCCTTTACACATGGACTTTGGCGAAGGAATCATTGTGCCTCGAAGGGTATCATTTGCCCGATACGACGGAGTGGAATGTTTTATTTGATTTTGTGGGCGGCACGGCCAATGCAGGGTTTGCACTCCGTTCTTTGTTGGGCTGGGATGATGTGAGCGGTACGGATGAATATGGGTTCTCGGTAGTTGCTGTTGGCGAAAGATATCATAGTGGTTCTTTTGATTCCGAAGGAACGAAAGCCTTTATTTGGACTGCGACAGCTTTGTCGGATGAACCTGAAAATTCTGCCATTGCAACTTATTTTGTTGGAAATGCGGCCGTTTCTTTCAAGAAGAATTTTAAAGACAATGGGGCTTCGGTCCGTTGCCTCAAGGACAAGTCTTAAAGAATAGCGAGGAATAACATGAAATTCCAGAATATTTTTACAGTTGTTTTATCACTGCTTGCAATACAGTCGTTTGCCGCGAATGGCGTAATGAAAGGCGACGGCTCTACGGCAAAACCGTTCCAAATCGAAGACTATGAAGATCTCAAGGTGATAGGCAAGGGCGCTTACCTGTATTCCTCGAATTACATCTTGACGAAGGACATTGATGCTTCTGCATCTAAGAATGAAATGTGCAACGAGGAAGGTTGCAATGGCTTTATTCCTATCGGAAAAAATAAGGATGCCGCGGACAGTACGGCTTTCTGGGGAACTATTGACGGTCAGAGCCATACGATTAGCAACTTGAATATTTGGCTCCCTTGTGAAGACGATGTGGGATTTGTCTATGCCCTTATTGGTTCTATCAAGAATCTGAATTTTGACCATTTGTATGCAACAGGCCGTGTGACAGAATCGAACCACGTTGGTGGCGTTGTCGCAAGGCTTGTAGGAACTATCGAAAATGTTCACGTGACGAACGGTTTTGTTCAAGGACAGATGCGTGTCGGTGGAATCGCTGGCTGTGCAATGAAGACTATTGGATATTCTGATATACAATCATTCATGAAAAATGTTTCGTTTCAGGGTGAGGTTAAAGGAAATGCTCGCGTCGGGGGAATTGTTGGCCAAACGGACGATGCAATCGTTGATAGCGCTTTTGCTGATGTGAATATTGTTGCGTTGGATGGATATATTGGCGGAATTGTTGGTTATAGTGATGGACCTGTTAACAACAGCCGCTCTAGCGGAACGATTGTTCCTGGTGCCGATGAAGCTTATAAGGTTGGTGGAATTGTCGGATATTCTGAAGGCTCGATTTCTTATTGCTCATCGACGATGGATTTGATTCATTCGGGGGCCTTCCATTTTGGCGAAAACATCGGAGGTATTGTCGGTAAAGGTGGATCTGTAGGCGAGTCTTATTCGCTAGGAACCGTTGAAGGAACTAGATATGTGGGTGGCATTGCTGGAAGTGGAAATGTCACGGTTTCCTATGCGATGGGGACTGTGCGTGGCGTTTCCTATGTTGGCGGTGTCGTGGGCTATGGAAGCGTTGGATATTCCTATGCGGCAAATGTTGTTCGTGGAGATAGCCTTGTGGGCGGACTTGTTGGTTCTGCAGACGGCAATGTTGCAAGCTCTTATTGGAATACCGAAATTTCGGGACTCGATACAAGTGCAGGCGGCACTGGACTTACGACTGCAAAGATGATGAAATTCGCGTCATTTGCGGGCTGGGATACTTTGGGTTATGATGAATATGTTGTCGATGGAACGGATACTTGTGACTATTATGAACATTTGCATGCTTGTTACTCTCCTACGGGCAAATTTATTCGTTATTGGGGTATTGACGAAGGGAAATCCTTCCCTTACTTTAGTAACCATCCGTTCTCTCAAAAGGCGTTTATTCCGATTGCTATTCCGACGGCTGCATCGAAGTGGCAAGATCAACCGAAGGTTGCCTCGCTTGTGGATGTAAGTGGAACACTTGTCGGAAAATGGCTCGGCTGGGCGCAACCGAATAAGTCGGGAGATCCGATGGATAGTGATTCACTTTACTACGGTTACAGAATTGGCATGGTTGTGGGTTCGGATACGGTTTGGGGAACCTCTAGTTACATGGCTGTTCCCAACAAGATTCAGATTTCGTCCATTGCTGAACTTCAGAAAATTGGTAACGATATCGCTTACCCTCTCGTAGCAAATTACGAATTGACAAAAGATATCGATGCGTCAGGTTTTACCTTTAAGCCTATCGGCGATAGTGTCCATGTTTTTAATGGAATGCTTGATGGTAAAAATCACAAGATTTCGAATCTCACAATCGAGAATTCGAGCCGCGATTTTATAGGATTGTTTGGCTATACAGAATATGCACGCGTCATGAATTTGACGTTGGTGAATACGAAGGTCGTTGGAAACTGGTATGTTGGTGCATTGGCTGGTGAGGCAAAACGAAGCGTCATCCATAACGTTGTTTCGTTGAACGGTGATGTTTCGGGCACGTCGTTTGTGGGCGGTTTGCTCGGTTCTGCTCGTGATGATTCGCTTTCGGTGGTTGCTGCGACTGGATCTGTTACGGGTAATGATATTGTAGGTGGTATAATTGGTGCCTCCGCTGCAAAAATCGAAAATGCATTCTCGGTCAATGTCATCAAGGGCCATGAAAATACAGGCGGTGTTATTGGGCTTTCGGACCATTTCGAAACACCTACATTGCAGAAAAATATTTATTCCGCAAGTATTCTTAAGTCTTATGAGTTGCATGGAATTATTGGAGGATCCTTCTTCGGTTCTGGAGAAAACATGGAATCCTGTTATTTCGATGCGACAATTATTGGCTATACCAAGGGTGGAAATTCTACAGAAGAAATGATGAAGAAAAGTACTTATGTTGGTTTTGACTTCACAAATATTTGGGAAATCCAAGAAGGAAAATCATACCCGTATTTCAAGGGGATGAATCCGATTCTGCCGGGAACGCTTAAGAATGATAGCACTGTAAATATTCTTGCGGGGTTTGGCACGGAAGCAAATCCGTACAAGATTCAAAGCTATAGCGAACTCAAGCTTGTCGGTAAACATGAATATAGCCTAGATAAACATTACAAACTTACCGGTAACATTGATGCCGCAGCTTCTCAAAAAGAAAACTGCAATGCGGATAGCACTATCTGTAAGGGCTTTGAACCGATTGGTAATTTTAGCGGCGTGTTCGATGGCAGTAACAAAATTATTGCGCACCTGAACATCAATCGTGCCGATGAAGATTCTGTTGGCTTGTTCCGTGCGTTAGCAAAGGGCGCCAAGGTGGGCGGCATCGTCTTTGATACGGCTTCTCATTTTGGTGAAAGCTATTCGTTTGGTTCTAGCAATCATTACAAGGGCGTTGTGCGAGGCAAGAATTATGTTGGAGTCCTTGCCGGTGTCGATAACGGCGCAGAAATCGAAAACATCTACGTGAAGAATGAAGTCCGTGGTGTGAATTATGTGGGTGGCGTTGTCGGAAAAAAGAATGCCGGTTCTATTGTTAGGAGCGCTTCGAGGGATACGATTTCTGGTAGCGAATATGTTGGCGGCCTGATTGGCAATTTGAGTCAGGGAACTGTCAAGGATTGCTTCTCGGTAGGTTCTGTGATGGGCTCGAAGGATGTTGGCGGACTAGTCGGATATTCTGGCAATGCGACCGTGCAGAACTCCTATGCTGCTAGCTACGTCACAGGTACTTCTAAATGGGGCGGCATTGCTGGCGAAGATGTCAAGTCGACCTACACGTCGGTGTATTACGATAGTACCTTGTGGCTTATTAACATGACTGCCGGCGGTGAACTTAGGGCTACCGATGAGATGGTCAAAAAAGAAAACTACAAGGATTGGGACTTCGATAAGACCTGGAGAATTGCTGCAGATACTACGTATCCTTACTTTACTTGGATTTGCACTAGCTATTACATCTCGAAGACGATGGACGAGAGAATTCGTCCGAACCGTTACATTGATAAGACAATGATGCAAATGGCGGGTTCCGGAACCGAGAAAGATCCGTTCCTCGTTAAGACTTACGGCGATTTGAAATCTATCGGATTTGGCAAGTACAAGATGTCGGCTGTGTATAAGCTCGCAAACGATATTGATGCCTCTGCATCTGCGAACGAGATTCTTGAGGGAAATGCGTCAAAGGGGTTCAAACCTATTGGCGAAATCGAATACTTTGGAGCTTCATTCGGAAATTACGGCATACAGGATCTGGAGCCGTTCTCTGGCAAATTCGATGGCAACGGCTTCAGCATAAACAATCTCACCATGTATTATAATCGTTTTGATCAACAGCTCGGATTTATCGATACTTTGGCTGCATCCGGTGTGATCGAAAACCTCACGTTCAAGAATTATTCTCTCGTAAATTCCACCGTGGCAGGCGTTGTTGGGGCAAACTACGGCGTCATCAAGAATGTCCATGTGGAAGCGGTTTTCGATACTACAGAATCTAGTGTCGGGTTTGCCAACTACAACAAGGGCTCTATCGAAAACTGCACGATAAAGGCCAAGGTCAATGGAAGTTATGCCTTTGCCGGTGTCGCTTATGCAAACGATGGTAAGATTGTCAATGTGAAAGTAGATGTTACAGGTGATGTGGGTAGCTTTGCCGGTGTTGCGTTGGTTAATGGCGGCCTTATCGACAAGGATTCTGTAACGACAAAGGTGGTTTCTCAAAGTGGTTTTATGGCCGGTCTTGTGGGGCTGAACAAGAAAACAGGAAGTGTTAGCGCAAGCTCTGCGATGGTGGATATGACAAGCAAGAACGGTGGTGCGGGTTATGCCAATTATTTGGAAGATCAGTATCAAAGAGTCGATATTCGCATTGACGGTGTCGGAGGTCTCGTAGGTGTCGATAGTGGATCTGTTACCGGTTCTACGGCATCGGGCGTTATCGATGCTTCGCATAGTTACAACGTAGGCGGTTTGATTGGCGCCGCTTATGGAGTTGATTTAAAGGACTTGCACACATCGGTTGATGTTTCCGGTTATGACTATGTGGGTGGCTTTGTTGGTATTAGTAATGCGAAAATTTCCAACAGTTATGCTACGGGCAACGTCAGCGGCAAGGGAATGTATAGTACGGGTGGTTTTGTAGGCAAGGTCGATAGCCTGGGTGTAATTGAGAAATCTTTTGCGACAGGAAATGTAGTGGGCGCAGGTTTTGTCGGGGAAAATTACGGATTGGTAAAGCAGTCCTATTCGACTGGCAATGTCCGTGGACAGGGTAGCTTTGTTATGAATAATCAGTCCAAAATCGAGGACTGTTATTCGACGGGTGATGTTAATGTAGTCGATGATTTTTATGGCTTTGGCTTTGCCGGAATCAATGGCAACGGTGCAGAGGTTCGTGCATTTGCTACGGGAACCGCTGTAAAAAATGGCGTTCGCTATTGCGGTGGTTTGCCGAAATACACTGAACCTTCGGATGAAAACTATTACCTTGCAGACAACTGTAGCGATTCGTTGGTATCGGGTAAGGGGCTTTCTCTTTCGGAGATTCGTCAGCTGAAATCTTTCGCCGGTTTCGACTTTGATTCAGTCTGGTTCATCAAGGAAGGTGTGACTTATCCGCTGTTGCGTGATTTGCCGAATGTTCCTGTTGCTGGGAGTAATGACTTGATGTTTGATAAACAGTTGGTTGTGAAAAATGTCCGCCAGGGTTTGCTCGATATGGCGTTTGTGACGGATTCCTCTTACAAGAAGGTGATTGCATTTGATTCTACAAGTGAAAAGCTGCTTGATTCTCTTGAAACGGCCGGAGATAAAGCTGTGGGTGAATTTGAAATTGTTTATCGTGTTGGAATGGTGTTTGAAAAGGATACCATTTGGGGAAATTCTGCTCTGGCAAAGATCAATGTGGGCGGGAGAACTGGTAATCTCGTTCAAGTTCAACGAGGAAAATTCAGCGCGACACTTCAGGGTACGCAAGTTGCTCTCCGCTTTGATATCCCTGCTGCGGGAACTGTCAAATTCTCGCTTGTGGACATGCAAGGACGTGTTGTGAAATCGGCGGACTTGGGTCATCGTGCGACTGGCTCGCATTTCGAAACGCTCGATGTTGCGAAACTTGGTCGAGGTCGTTACGTCGGAATCTTGCAGGTCGGCGGCAAGACTGTTGAAAAGGTTGTGCTGCTGAAGAAGTAAGTTCCCTGCACTTGCGAATCTTGGACCCGCACTTGGTTGCGGGTCTTTTTTTGTGTCCCAGGGATACATCTTGTGTTCTAGAATTTTGTGAAATTAGTTTAAAAATGGCTGAAAACGTAAAAATTGAGCGAAAAACGGCGATTTTTGTATTCCAATATTGTTGAAAAACTATATTTGTAATCATGAAGGCGATTGTTGAATATACAGATTATCGCAAGTTCATTCAGGATTACTATGATGAACGCAAACGCGAATCCGCTTTTACTTGGCGTGAGTTTGCTCAGAATGCCGGTTTTGCATCGGCAATTTTTCTGAAGTATGTTGCTGAAGGAAAAAAGAATCTGAGCGTCAGTGCCGCAAGTTCAGTTGCGAACGCCATGGGGCTTGCCGGATTTGAAAAGACATATTTTGTTTTGATGGTCACGTACGCCCATGCCAAAGGGGACGAGGCGAAAATGGCAGCGTTCGAAAAACGCTGTGCGTTGGCTAGGGCTCATAAGATTCGTGTGCTCGGTGGCGAAGAATTTGACTACTACAAGTCTTGGAAAAATCCGTTGTTCCGTGAACTCGCTCCGCATATGCCTGGTGCAAGACCTGCCGAAATGGCGCGTGCGTGCAAGCCGAAAATTTCTACAGCGGAAGCCGTTGAGACACTTGAATTTTTGGAAGATGCTAACCTCCTGAAAAAAGACCGTAATGGAAATTATGTGCAGACGGATAAGTCCATATCGATGGGCTCCGTGGATGCTGTGCCGATTGCTGCAAAAGATTTGCAGCGCCAAATGGGCGAGCTTGCCGTGAAGGCTTTGGACTTGCCGCTTGCGGAACGCTCTATGTCGGGAGTTGTAGTTGGACTGACGCAGGATTCTTACGAACGAATCAAGAAGGAACTTTTGGAATTTCGCCGTCGCATTATTGCGATTGCTACGGAAAGTAACGAAACGCAGCGTGTGTATCGTTTGAACTTACAACTGTTCCCGATAAGCGAAAATCTGGAAGTTGCAAACAAGAGTTTAAAAAATAAGGAAGAGGAAAATGAAAAGAAAAGAGCCTAGAATGTTTAGGGATGTTTTTACTTTCGCGTTGGTGTTTGCCATTGTGTCGATGTTTTCGGCATGCTCCGATGACAAAGTCGCGGGCGGTTCTTCGGATGATGCAGGCGTCATTGCGGACTTGAACGTGGCTGGCGTGGCGCAGAAGGGTCCGTTTGCCAAGGGTTCTGAAGTGACGGTGCGGGGAATTGACTGCAAGACGATGGAATTCACGGATGAAATTTTTGAGGGTTCTGTCAAAAACAATATGGGTGAATTTGTTGTTAATAATGTGAATTTGTCGACGACTTGTGCTGTTGTTGAAGTCACTGGTGAATACCGTAGTGAAATGACAGGGAAGAAGGTCTCGGATAAATTGACGCTCCGTGCGTTGACGAATCTCAAGGACCGTACGTATGTGAATGTCAACTTGCTTACGAACCTGGAATACGAGCGCGTGATGTACTATGTCGCAGAAAAGGGCGAGGCTTTCGACAAGGCGAAGGAATTGGCTGAAAACGATGTACTTGCTGCGTTTGGCATGGCGGGCGAATCGACGGAGTTTGAAAGCTTGGATATTTTTGGAACAAGCGATGCAGATGCGACGCTCCTTGCTATAAGTGTGTTGATGCAAGGCGATGTCGATGTGAAAACGCTTGCGGAACGTCTGGATAAGTTCAGCGATTCCTTTGCGAAAAGTGGCGAGTGGGACGACTCCGATACGAAAACAGCGATTGCCGACTGGATTGCAGATGCTGTGGCGACGGATGTGATGGATTCAATTCGCAAGAATATGGAAAATTGGGGATTCGCAAACGAAATTCCCGATTTTGAAAAGGTCGTAGAAAAGTTTGTGGGCGATTCGTCAACTAATGACTCGAATGTAATGACGGATGCCCGCGACGGTCAGACATACAAGACTGTCAAGATCGGTAATCAGGTGTGGATGGCGGAAAACTTGAACTTTGAAACAGACTCTAGTTACTGCTATAATGATTCCGCTGAATATTGTACAAAGTACGGTCGCCTTTACTCATGGGCTGCTGCGAATAAAGCATGCCCTGAAGGCTGGCACTTGCCGACAATAGATGAATTTGAAACATTGTTCACTACGGTCGGCGGACAATCTACAGCGGGCAAGAAACTCAAGTCAGCCAGCGGCTGGAAACAAGATGGCAACGGCACGGATGATTACTCGTTTACTGCGTTGCCTGCTGGTGGCAGGAGTACCAATGAAAGTTTCTATGGTGGTGATGGTGGTGCGTATTTCTGGAGTTCTACAGAGTACGGAAAAAATCGCTCGTACTACATATTCTTGAAATACCAAAACGACGAAGCGAATGAAGTTGACTACTACAGGGACGATGGAATGTCCGTCCGCTGCGTGAAGGGCTATGTTGTGACGAAGGAATGGAGCTGGGATGTGCCTTTGGCTGCTCGCTTTAATCCGAATATCAAGTACGATTCAATGGTGGATCCGCGCGACAAGCGTGTGTACAGAGTGGTAAAAATCGAAGTGAAGGAAAGGGATTATTCGAAGGTCTGGATGGCAGAGAATTTGAACTATGATGATAGCGTCAAGACTCCGAGCTTGAAGGGTAAAAGCTGGTGCTATCGCGACAGTGCAAAATATTGTGAGGTGAGTGGCCGCTATTACACTTGGGCGGCGGCGATTGACTCGGTTGCGCTTGCCTCTGATACGGTTGCTCCTTTAGATTGCGGATATGGCAAAACGTGCGAAATTGGCGAACAACGCATACAGGGAATTTGTCCCGACGGTTGGCACTTGCCGAACCGTGATGAATGGGGCTGGTTGAGCGTTTACTTAGGGAATGCGGGCGTGTCCGGTGATAGCCTCAAGGCGCTGACCGGTTGGGATTATGCCGGGACAGAAAATAATAACGGCGTGGATGCCTATGGGTTTACGGCACTCCCGACTGGAAGAAGAGTCTCTGATACTAGCTGGAGTAATATTGGTTCTGATGTTTATTATTGGAGTTCCCAAGAATATAGTGCGAATGAAGCGCAGTATTCGAACATGAATAACATCTACACCAAATTCTATCTGTATCAAGGCGCAAAATATTATGGACAGAGCGTACGCTGCGTAAAAGATTGACGCGATAAATTTTGCGTTCATTGAAATAGCTTGAATAGGCTTTGATATAAATCTGGCAAACGGCTAATTTGGCCGTTGGCTTAGGGGAGCTTTTTTTAAAAAAGGAGAAAATAATGAAATGGAATAAACTTTTAACAGTGCTCTCGTGTACGTCGTTGTTTTGGGCGTGCGCCGAGCTTGAAATTGAAGGCATATCGGGTGGCGAAGATGAAATATCGTCTAGCTCGGAAATGGAATCTGGCGATTCGGAAAAGTCCAGTAGTTCCCAAAAATCTGAATTTAGTTTGTCGAAGTCGAGCAGCAGCAAGAAAGATTCCGGCAAGGAAGCTGGAGTGTCGAGTAGTAGTGAAAAGTCCTCGTCGTCTTCGTCTGACTTGCGTGATGATGAAAAATCGTCTAGTTCGGCGATCCCTAAAGAATGGAGCTGGGAAGTGCCGCAGTCCGCTCGCTTGAATCCCGAAATCAAGTATGACACGATGATCGACCCGCGCGATAATCACGTGTATAAAATCGTGAAGATTGCACCTGAAGGCAAAAACTATTCTCAAGTCTGGATGGCAGAAAATCTCAACTATGCCGATAGCGTCAAGACGCCAAGCTTGAAGGGCAGCAACTGGTGCTACAACGATGATGAAAAAAACTGCAAGGTGGGTGGCCGTTATTACACCTGGGCAGCTGCAATTGACTCAGTTGCTTTGGCAAATGATCCGAAGGAACCGTTAAATTGCGGTTATGGCAAGACGTGTGCACTTAATCATGGTATCCAGGGGATTTGCCCGGATGGCTGGCATTTGCCGACAATCGATGAATGGGGCAAGTTGAGCGTGGCGTTAGGAAATGCAGGTGTAGCTGGCGATTCTCTCAAGGCTTTGACCGGGTGGAACTACGCTGGAACGGCTGACAACAACGGTACGGATAAATATGGCTTTGCAGCGCTCCCGACCGGAAGAAGAATCTCTGCAACTCGCTGGGAAAAGGTGGGCTCGGATGTCTATTTCTGGAGTTCAACCGAACAGAATGCCAGTGATGCCCGGTATTCGAATATAAACAACATTTACACTAAATTTTATATCTATCAGAATTACAAATATTATGGACAGAGTGTTCGCTGCGTGAAGGGAGAACCTGTTGCTGCATCGTCTAGCAGTAGCTCTGCAAAATCGAGTAGCAGTTCTGCAGTTTCGAGCAGCAGTGAAGCGGAATCTAGCAGTAGCTTGATTGCTTCGAAAAATTGGGACTGGGATATCCCCAAGGAAGATTACTTTAATCCAAATATTAAATACGACACGATGATTGACCCGCGCGATAAACAGGTGTATAGAATCGTGAAAATTGCGCCTGAGGGAAAGGACTATTCTCAAGTGTGGATGGCCGAAAATTTGAACTATGCCGATACTGCCCAGATGCCGATCTTGAAGAAACAAAGTTGGTGCTACCATGATGATGAAAAGTATTGCAAGGTCTCGGGGCGCTATTACACATGGATGGCTGCAATCGATTCAGCGGCGCTTGCTGCGGATACGGCTAATCCGTTGGTGTGTGGCTATGGCAAAGAGTGCGGGCTAGCACGCAGTGTGCAGGGCGTTTGCCCGGATGGTTGGCACTTGCCGACGCGACATGAATTGGGAAAATTGATTGTCGCCTTGGGCAATAGCGAAATTGCAGGCAGAAACCTAAAATCGTTGAGTGGATGGGGCTCTTCTGCGGAAGGTCGTGGTGTTGATGCCTATGGGTTTACGGCGCTACCGGTCGGCAGAAGACTTGAATCAGGATCTTATCAAAAGGTCTCCACTGATAATTACTTCTGGAGCACCAGCGAATATACGGAATATGAAGCCGAATACATGAATATGAACAACATCTATACCAAGGCGTACATGTATCGCGGTAGCAAGTATAACGGCCAGAACGTCCGCTGCGTGAAAAACTAGTTTGCTGATTACACCTCAAAAGACTAAGGCCCCGTGTGGGGTCTTTCTTTTTTCGTCGTATTTGCTGCCAAAACAAAAAACCTCGCATTTCTGCGAGGCTTTTTTGCGGGTGGATGACCGGACTCGAACCGGCAACATCCAGAATCACAATCTGGGACTCTAACCAATTGAGCTACATCCACCATGTAGCGAGACCAAATATAAAAAAGCCATCCCAAATTTCAAGGGATGGCAACAACTTTTTTCTAAAAAAACTGTTTTTGGGCGCGAACCGTTACTTTTTCTGCATGATACGGAGGAAGTTGGCTCGCTTGAAGTCGTTCCTGTGTTCCATGCAGAAACGCGGATAAACGTACTGCTTCGGGAAAATGCGGATAGTGAAGGTGTTGTCGCAACCGTCGAGGCAACACTTGAATTCGAGGTCCATGGCTTCCGTGTAGTTGTGGCGGAAGATGATGTTCTTGGATTCGATGTTCTCGATGTCCTTCTTTTGCTTTTGGCGCTGCTTGATGTCGCGGTGCAGTTCGCAATACTTCGCAATCGGGTGACCCCAGAATTCACGGCCGCAGCCGGGTTCCTGGCAGACTTTGAGCTTGATGCGTTTTTTCTTTTTGTACTTAGGTAATTGCATAGTGACCTCAATTAGTGGTAAAGATAGTAAAAATCGTCTTTTTTGTAAAAATTTTCAATTTTAAGAGGTTTGTTTTAGGCCAAATCCGCTACAAAAGCGTGTTATATAAACATGAATCTTAAAAAAGGAAGGCTTATGAAACGATTGTTTAAGGGGAGTTGGTGGATGTTGGTCGCTCTTTTTGCGTTTTTGGGCGGTTGCATGTATGTGAGCGATTCGGCGGAGGGGGATACGTCGGTGCACCTCACGGCAATTGACGTGGGGCAGGGGCTTGCGGTGCTTTTGGAATGGAATGGGCGGTATGCGATGTACGATTTCGGGCCGGATTCGGTCGGGGTAGTGGATTCGCTCGTGGCGCGTGGGGTGGATACGCTAGATTGGGTGGTGCTAAGTCATTTCCATCGGGACCATATCGGCGGATTTATGGAACTCCCGGGGCGGGGCGTTTTTGTGCGGCGGCTGTACGTGGGGCCGGATACGTCGTGCGGGTTCTTTTGCGATAGCGTGTTACGGGTGGCAAGTGCAATGGGGAGCTTGGTGGATACGATTTTACGCGGCGAAAATGTGCAATTTTGGGATACCTGCTCTGGGAATGCAAGCGAAGAATGCCCGCGGTTTGAGGTGCTGTGGCCGACGCGATACACGCATGTTGGCGAGAATCGGGCGAGTGTGGTGCTGTCTGTTCGCTATGGTGCAGCTAAGGGCCTTTTGACGGGCGACTTGGATTCGGTGGGCGAGCGGCAGTTGCTGGAGATGAATCCGACGCTTTCGGCGGATCTTTTGCAGGTGGGTCATCATGGGTCGGCGGGGAGCAATACGCTCAAGTTCTTGTCGCAGGTGTCGCCGAAGTATGCGTTTGTGAGCGTGGGGGCAGGGAATCGCTATGGGCATCCGGCGCCATCTGTTGTTTGTAAGCTGAACTTGGTGCTCGAAGATTCGACGAAGCTATTTCGAACGGACCTGCAAGGGAATGTAGTGTTTGAACTCTCGCCTACGATGGGGGTGGTTTTGCCGTAGCAGGCCGAATAATGTCATCCTGGAACGCAACGTAGTGGAGTGATAGGATCCAATGCATTGGAAGTGCAACGTCATCTTTGCGCAGTAAGGATCCATACAGTACTGTGAGCGAAATAAGTATGGTTCCTCCTTCGGAGGATGACGTCTAGGCTCTAAGTTCTTTTTATATTGCACCCGTATGGTTCACAAGATTCACATCCCGGTCATGGGAATTTGCTACACGGCGGATACGCCTATTCGCGTGGCGCATTTGGGCATTACGTCCGTGATTTCGCTTGTGGACGATGGCCTCCTCGAAGAATACCGCATGGCTTACGCGGAACGGCTCGGGCTTGACTTGGGCTCGCCGCAGACGACTCGCATTGGACGCATTCGTTCGTATCTGGATTTTGTGGCGGACGAAGTGGAGCGTAAATTTACGAGGCTTTGTGCGGAACGTTTTGATGGCGGTAGCGACAAGGACCTTTATTTTTTGATGCTGCCGCTGGATTCTAGGCTCCGCGTGGAGTACGATGGAATCTTTGCAAAGACTGGGCTTGCGCGGATAGCAGCCGAGGCGGCGCTCACCGAGAAAATGGAACCGGGTGAAATTCAGGCGAACATCATGGTGGGCCTCAATCACGAAGAGGCTGCGTTCGATGCGGTGCGCGGTTTTGCAGCCTCGAAGGTAAAGGGAGCTCTGGTGTTGAGCGCGGGCGTAAACTTGGCTGTGTTCGAAGAAATTGCAAAGTATAAGGATTTTTATAGAACTCGTGATAGGGCGCCTTCGAAGAAGATTATTTTGAAAGTCTCCGATTATCGCTCGGCCCTTGTGCAAGGGCGGTATTTGGCGAAGAAGGGTTTAGAAGTTTACGAATACCGCATTGAGTCGGGCGTGAACTGCGGCGGTCATGCATTCTTTGAATCCAAGAAATTGCTCTTGGATGTTATTCGTGAATTTGTTGAAAAACGCAAAGAGTTGTTTGAAACGACTCGCGCGATGATTACGAAGTTCGCGCAATCTCAGGTTGCGTCTGCTGATGGAGCTGCCGCGGCTGCTGGGAATGCTGAAAATGCGCCGATGTTGGAAATTGTACCGCCGGCGTCGCCGGCGCGGATTACCGCGCAGGGTGGGCTTTGTACCCCTGAAGATATCGAGAAAATCATGTCGCTTGGGATTGATGGTGTGGGCGTTGGAACTCCGTTCTTACTTGTGCCCCAAGCGACAAGTATGGACAAAGCCACCCGCCGCATGCTTGCGGCTGCGGCGCCGGAAGATGTTTACATCAGCCATGCATCACCACTCGAAATTCCGTTTGTGAATTTGAGGACTTCGACTGCGTCGGAACTTTGTCGAAAAAAAGTTGAAGAATTTTTTGCGCCAGAAAGTGAAAAGTCAAATGCGCCGGAACTGAAGCCGGGTTTCCCGTGCCGTCAGCATTACCTTTGCCAAAAGATTCCGGAATTTGACCATCCCGTGTGCAGGGCTTCGCGCGAATATGTCATGTGGCGCCTCGCGGAAATTGACCGAATGGAAAAGGAAGAGATTTCCTCAAGTGCAAACGGACCGGCCTTGGATGGGGCTATGCCCCAACCCTTTGGCTCGGTCATATCCATGCAGTCATCCTCCCTTTGGGAGGAACCATACGTTTCTCGATCACGGTGTATGGATTCTCCTTCGGAGAATGACTTGCTAGGTTATACTGCACGAACGCTTGCGTGCGTATTGGATAACCGTAGCAGTCATGCCTCGCAGAGGAATGACAATGTGAAAGAAAAATCACAGAATCCTGCTCCTGCGAACCTAATTCAATTAAGGCAACAAGTTGCCATTCATGAAAAGTACAATGCGCTCCGTCGTGAAACTTTGGAGCGAGAGTGCATTTGTCGTTTCCTCGGAAATGCTGGTCGCGAAGAAATTCGTGAAAAAAATCCTTCGCTCCATTTCCAACCGGAATGTGTTGCGGTTGCTCGCGGGTCACAGCCTGCGCGGACCCGTGAACCTGTCACCATTTGCCCTAATTCTGACATCGGGTATTTCAACCGCGAATACACGCTGTTCGAAATGATGCGCCATCTTTACGGCACCGGTCCGCGCCTCACGCCCAAAGACAAACCTAGTGCTTTTGAGATAGAAGCTAGGATTTTAGCGGAACTGTAACTGGATCCTTCACGACTTGCGTCGCTCAGGATGACAAAGTATTTCGAGAAATAATGGATTCTTCCGCCTTCGGCGTCAGAATGACGATTGCTGACTCCGGAGTGACAGGGCGCGCTTTTAGTCTGCGAATCCAATTCTCGCCTGGAAATGGCATTGCGTCATGTCGTCGGCGTTCATCCCGAAAATGTACGCGTGATGGTTCGTGTTTTTAAACCTTACAATATTTACGTTCCCGCCTAGCGGAATTTGTGTAATATAATTTATCTGTATCGAGCGGATTCGTCTCGTTTTAAGTTCTTCCGCATCCAATGAATCCATAACCCAATCCACATAGCGGCAATGGTTCACGTGCTTATTCATGTCAAGGTCGCTATACTTTGCGGTTTCCATTCCCACAATCTTCGGGTCGATTTGCGGGTCCAAAATATCCATCATTTCGGGGAGAGCATTCTTGCCTTGAATCAAGGGAATTGGGTATGGCGAATTTGCCGGGTTTTCGGCCTTGCCGGTTTTCATGTTCACCAAGAGCCACGAAGATGTCGCCTGCGCGATGGAGTGCCCTTGCGCATCGAGAATGGAATAATCCTTGAGACAGACTTTGTCCTTAATAATGTCTTTTGCCCACGTCGAGACGGAGAGCCTTTCGCCCCAGACCGGGTGGTGCAACAGACGAATTTTCATGCGCGTGATGACGGTCGTGTAGCCCGCCTTCATCAAGTTCCAGATGCCAAAACCGTTTTGCTCGGCATCGGCGATGGCGGTTTCTTCCATGAACAGGAAGAGATTTGAAAGCTTGAGTCGGCTGTGGTGGTCGCAGTCCGAGAAACGTACTTCAAAATTTTTGGTCGTGACTTCCGGTTCCATGTTGTTCCTCACGTTGTTGTTTATTTTTCGCTCTGCTTTCGGTGCATCCGAAAAGACAATGTCTTTTAAAAATGTATAATTTTTCTTGTATGAACGATTTCCAATTTCGCCCTAGTTTTATTCAGCTTCCTGCTTACCATTCTTTTGAGGGGTCTCTTTGCCTGCCTGGGTCCAAGAGCATCACAAATCGTGTGTTTTTGATTTCTGCGCTCGCTGAGGGGACAACTCATCTTAAAAATTTGCTCAAGAGTGATGATACCCGCTATATGGGTGAGGCTTTGAAGCGTCTGGGTGTGAAAATTGAATTTTCGAATGATTTTACGGATGCCGTTGTTGAAGGTCACGGTGGCCCGTTCGATGGCCCAAGTCCGGCAATTGAACTTTTCCTCGGGAATGCGGGCACGGCGATGCGCTCGTTGACCGCGGCACTTTCGCTCGGTTGGGGTAAGTTCATTTTGCGTGGCGAAGAACGCATGAGTGAACGCCCGATTCGAGATCTTGTGGATGCGCTCCGCACGCTCGGTGCTGATATCAAGTACTTGGAATCCGAAGGTTATCCGCCGGTGCGTATCAAGGCCGATGGTCTTGAAGGCGGCGATGTGAGTGTGCGTGGGAACATTTCGAGCCAGTACCTCACGGCGCTTTTGATTTGCGCTCCGTACTGCAAAAAGCCGCTCCACATTCACGTGGAAGGCGAACTGATTTCTGCACCGTATATCGAACTGACGATGGACGTGATGAAGCGTTTTGGCATTGTCGTTCGTCATGATGACTTGAGAGAATTTTACGTTCCGCAGGGGTGCTACAAGTCCCCCGGCGAGTTCTTTGTCGAAGGCGATGCAAGCTCTGCAAGTTATCCGCTTGCGGCGGCCGCGATTGCAAAGGGCAAAGTGCGCGTGCTTGGCGTCGGTAGCCAGAGCCACCAGGGCGATGTCGGTTTTGCGAAAGTCCTCGAAAAGATGGGCGCGAAGATTGAGATTGGCCCGGACTGGATTGAATGCGATGGCCGCGGTTGTGAACTGAAGGGCCTCGACATGAACTTGAACGACATCCCGGATGCGGCGATGACTGTTTCTGTGCTTGCGCTTTTTGCGAAGGGCACGACCACGATTCGTGGCATTGGCAGTTGGCGCGTGAAAGAGACCGACCGTATCGCTGCGATTTCTGCGGAACTGCAGAAGGTGGGCGCCCGTGTTGTGGCCGACATGGATACGATTACGATTGAACCTCCTAGAATTTTGCAACCTGCAACAATTGAAACTTACAACGACCACCGCATGGCCATGTGCTTTAGCCTTGTTTCGCTCGGTGGCGTGCCCATGAAGATTCTCGATCCTGCGTGTGTGAACAAGACTTATCCCCATTTCTTTGAAGACTTCGGAAGACTCGCTCAATGATACGATTCGTCAAGAAGATAGGACATGCTGGTTTTGCACGGCTTGCACTTTGTGCGGGTTTGGTGCTCGGCGCTTTCACGTCTCAGGCCGTGGCTGCGGAATTTGGGACTTTGGATACGCTTTCGATTTGGGTCATGGATAATGGCCTTGGGTCGAAAAACGCTATGCATCGGCTGGTGAAAAAGTTCTATCGTGAAACGGGAATTCCAGTCAAGTTAACTTCTTTGAGCTGGGGCGAGGCATTCAACAGAATCACGCGCACGTTTGCGGATTCGAACGAGATTGCGCCTGATGTAATCCAGCTCGGTTCTACGTGGGTTCCGCATTTTGCTGCGATTGGTCATATCCGTCCGATTGATTCCTTGATGGACAAAATTGATTCGGCGCGTTTCTTAGGCGAAGGTCTCCGTAGCTCGCATATTTCAGGGCGGCCTGAAATGTATGCAGTACCTTGGTTTATCGATGTTCGCGGGTTCTTTGTAAACGAACGTATTTGGCAGGAACTCGGTTTTGACGATTCTGATTTTGAATCGTACTCGCATTTTCTGGGTGTGCTGAAGACGATTGCCACTTGTGATTTGACGAATGAAGATGGAGTTAAGGTGACTCCTTTTGCGCTCCCGGGCAAGGATGATTGGGCGGGGCAGCAATGCATGGCTCCGTTTGTTTGGAGCCATGGTGGCGATTTTGTAGTGCCGGCAGGCAAGGGCTATCGCAGTGCGTTATTGGATTCGAATACACTTGTCGGCCTTGCGCTTTATGCAAAAATTATGGGCGATGCGCAGATGGCGCCGCATAGCTTGTACGAAAATTCTGCGGACAATGCCGATGGCTTTGTGCGCTCGGAACGTGTAATCCATTACGGAACATCGGAATTGATCAAACAGTTAGATTATCCGGTAGAGGCTGGTGGTCTTGCCAATTCTGCGATTGCCAAGGATGGCATTAAGGTCATGGATTTGCCGTCTGGCCCGCATGGAAAATTTTCGTTCATGGGCGGGAGCCACTTGGCGCTTGGAAGTAAGCAGGATACATCCAAGTATGCGCTTGCAGAACAGTTGCTCGCTTATATGCTCCGTGCCGATAACATTGATGCGTTCTCGCGTCAGGTCGGATTCTTGCCTGCAGACAGGAGCATTCTCCATATTTGGAATCGCGATGCCCGCTATTCAAAGCTTGTTGCAGAACTCGAACACAGCCGCAGTTTCCCGAACATTCCTGAATGGGGCGAAGTCGAAAAAATCCTGATAGATCTTTCGAACAACATGGGTACACTGTTTGCAAATACAAAGCACAAGAAAAAACGCAGTGCAGCGCTTGCTAAAATGGTCTATGATGCTCATGTGAAAATCAATGAGATATTGAATTATTCTGATAGCTTAAATTTTGCGGAAACACTTCATAAAACTCAGTATTTCTTTTTACAAGACTATAAAGAAACTTATCCTAAAAACGCCGCGAATTTTATAGGGCGAAACGAAATGCCTACGGCGGATGAAATTAAGTACAAAATTATATCATCTAAGTTTGTGCTAGCTTCTTTTGGTGCGGGATTATTGGTGCTAGGCATTATTATCGTTTGCGTTGTAAGAAGAAGGAAGCGTAAATCTAGCTGATGAATAAGTTGTTTAAAATTACTTCTCGTTTGCTGCCGTTTTTTGTGGCTCCGCTGTTTGCTCATGTCAATGTAGCTTCGTTCAAGACCTATGTGGACTCGCTTCTTCCGGGAACGAACTTTGGCATGTCTTTGCGGTCTGTAAAAATGGGCAAAGAAATTGGCAACATCAATGGCGATGAAATGTTCACGCCGGCAAGTACGCTCAAGACTTTGACGACAGCGGCTGCGATTCATTTTTTACCGCTCAATTATGAACCGAAAACTGAAATATCGGTGCTTGGAAACCTCAAAAAGCATACGTTGACAGGCTCGCTCAAAATCCGTGGTGAAGGCGATCCGAACATATCGGCAAGATATTACGACGACCCGTTTTATATCCTGAATGCGATGGTTGATTCTGTCCGTGCGATGGGTATTGATACCATTGTGGGCCAAATTGATTTGGATACGAGCTATTACACGGGCCCGTGGAAAGCGGAAAACTGGCGCCGCAATTTTTATGATTCTTGGTATGGTGCCGAAATTGGTCCGCTCGGATTTAATGATAATTGTGTAACGATTCGTTTTTGGCCGGGATATTTCCGCGGCGATACGGCGGTTGTGTCTATTCAGCCGGACGTGGGCTACGTCAAGGTTATAAACAACTTAAAGACTGTTAAAGGAAAAAAGAAAAAATGGGTGTACGGGATTGACCCGGATAAGTCTATCATT
Organism: uncultured Fibrobacter sp.; assembly: GCA_947165045.1. Classification (GTDB taxonomy): domain Bacteria; phylum Fibrobacterota; class Fibrobacteria; order Fibrobacterales; family Fibrobacteraceae; genus Fibrobacter. The sequence continues at coordinate 48,991 of CAMUYW010000001.1, forward strand.
ACGCTTGGCGGAACGATGGGCGAGGATGTGGATTCGGCGAGCATGGTGCTCCCTATTCGAAACCCGATAGGCTATTTTAGGGCAGCGTTCATGTACGCGCTCAAGAATCGCGGTATTGTATTTAAGGAAACTCCTGTGATTAATGCCGGCGAGGAATTGAAAAATTTCTCGTTCTCAGCAGCTCCGCTTTTGAGCATTCTCGATGAAATCAATCAGCGCAGTCAGAATTTCCATGCTGAGACGTTGCTTAGAAATCTCGGTGCGCAAATTTCTGGCGAAGGAAGTGTCGAAGGTGGCCGCAAGGCTGAACGCAAGTTCCTTTTGGACATGGATCTTAACCCGACCGATTTTGATGTTTGGGATGGTAGTGGCCTCTCGCCTGAGAACAAAGTAAAACCTTCGACCGTTTCGAAGATGCTTGCGAAAATGGCTCGCCATCCGAAAAGTGAATATTACATCAACAGTTTTGCAAGCCCAGGCGTGGGCTCGGGCGCAAAGCGCATGCTGAATCTCGAAGCACCGTGGCTTACGCGATTCAAAACAGGTTACATTGCTGAAGTCCATGCGTTGGTGGGTTACATCTACACGGTAGATGGCGACACGCTTGCCGCGACGATGTACTTGAACGGAACGAACACCAATCCAGATTGCAAGAGCAAGGATGTTCTCGATACGCTTTGGATGCGACTCATCAGCTACACGAACAACGATTACAAATCGCTTTTGAAAATGAAAACGCTTTGGCTCGATGCTCAAGGCATTAGCGGCCTCAACAAGCGTTTGGATCATTTCTCGAAGATGCTGATTGGAACGCCTTATAAGCTTGGCCCGATGGGTGAAGGCCATTTGGATACGGTTGACGATAAACCGTTAGTTTATCTTGATTCTGTGGATTGCGTAACGTACTTGGAACATGTCGTAGCTCTTGCTATGGCGAAAAGTGAAAGATCGCTATATAGGCAGTTGCAGCGCCTTCGTTACAAAGGTGGTAAGATAAGCTTCCTTACGCGTAAGCACTATTTGCTCGATGACTGGGTGGGCGAAGGTAAATATGCCAAAGTGATCCCGATGGAAGGCGAAGCTACGGTTACACGAACGATGCCCAAAAAGGAATTTTTCAGTAACCATAAGTTGAAATATACAGGCAAGGAAAAACCGATCAATATTCGCTACATGCCTTTGGACAAGGCGATTGAAATGGCCAAGAAAACGTATAAAGGCGCGATGAAAGTTCTAGGTGTGGGTATTGTCGGAACGTCGGATAAGATTGACTTGACACATACGGGATTTGTCATCTTTACGCCGGGACAAAAGCCCGTGTTCCGCCATGCCTCATCGCAAAAGAAGCAAGTCATTGAAGTCCCGCTCGCCGAATACCTCGAAACCCGCAAAATCCCCGGCGTGACATTCTTTAAGTTTATACAACACTAGGCTTCGCCAGTTACTAGTTCTGAGTTTCTAGTTACTAGGGGATTTGTCATCCTGGAGGGCGAAACGATGGTTGATGAGCCCGTCGAATCATAGGATTCACAGGTGTACTCGTGTCATCCTGAGCAGTCATCCTCGAAGCGAAGCGGAGGGGAACCATACAGTTCTAATAAAATCTTGTTTAAAGCAACAATCCAAGTCGAAGGATCTAGGGCAAGGCCTACGCAACGTCCGGCTTTCCCCGCCCACCCGCCCTTTATGCTTTTTATCTGCTTGTTTGAACGAACTGTCGTAAGCTTGTGTAATGTTTATTGACTTTGTTTGAAATTTTACATATATTTATCTTGATAAACCGTTTTTTTTTAATATAGTGCTGCTGCATTTTTTGCGGTGGAGCGTAACATAGGAGAAATTCTTATGGAAAAGAACAAGTTTTGCTTTGAAAGGTTGCTTGCTTTCGCAACTGTAGTCCTGTCGTGCGTGTACATGTGGGGATGTTCGGATACAACTTTTGAATGGGATGAAAGGCGAAGTGGTGCGCAGGTAATGGGCTTTGTTGATGATTCGTTGGTAATGGTTGAAGATTACCGTTGTTGGAGTAAATACACTAATTATGCTAATGGTAGTTCAGATGATGATCGAGGTTGTGAAAACGCCAGGCTATGTGTTTATAATTACCGCGTACAAGAAGATGGCCCAAGGTGGTGTGATTCTTTGACCGGAAGTTATACTAATGGTATGTGGGATGGCCAATTTTCTGATTCTGTAATCTGGGGACATCTAAATGTACAACGAGAAAATTCAATCTCTTTGTGGAAAATAGGGGAAAAACCTCATAAAATATCGTTAAATCGTAATTTGGAAGGGTGCTCTGTTGTGTTTAGAGGGAATTCTGTAAAGGAATGGATGGACGGAACATTTATTGTTCGTAATGAAAAATCGTTGAATGCAGGTCATGATAGCTGCCAGTATGCTGTAATGGATACGTTGTTGAAAACGATAACTTACAAACGTCTAGAGAAAAATTTAGAATGGATTAAGGAATGCGATGATGTAAGGGCGTGGGATGACGATGTGTATTGTCTGGCATTGGTGAATAATCCATTGGATTTATTTTTGAAAAAAAATGACATGGTTTTAGATTCTTTGTTGCAAGGAAAGCCTTATGGTTGGGCGGAATATACGAAAGTAGGATTTGCGGGAAATATCCTGAATTTAGGTAATAATATTTGTGAGATCGTAAACGATATTTTTCAATGCGTGGGAATTTCTATAAGAAATTCATTGGAATATAGATATAAAGATGGGACTTCTATAATTTATTAAGGGTAGTATGAAAAAGTTGCTTGTTTTGGTGATGGCTTTGGCCATTGTGGGGTGGTCGATTCCTAAACCAATGGAATCTATTGACAATTACAATGTTTTGATGGTTCATGGAGCTTATGGAGCGAAGAAAGGTGTGAAAAATGCGGCTTTTGGCTGGTATGTGGAGCCTGCGCTTTCTAATACTTTTTTCCCGAATCTTGATTCTTTGCCTGATTCCCTTTTTAATGAATATCTTATTCCGTCTGCTTACGATTCCAAGGGCTTTCTTGGAGATGCGACTCTTGGGAGTTATACTAATGATGATCGTATAACATACTGGTTGAATAGACGAGTTTTTGAGGATGATTCGTCAACAAATCCTAAGACTTCGTTATCTACAACTGGCGTTCATTTACAAATCCGGCCAATAGCTCTTTGAACAATGCGTATGAACTTGGCGTAAGAACATGGAATAAAGGTAATGGCCGTATTGGCGAAGGCGGTTTTGGTTATCGCCGTGCATTGATGGAAGAAGCACAGGAAGTGAAAGCTGTGTATGATACGTTGCATGGTCAAGCGGCCCTTGAAATTATCCGTAAAGATCCCGACCATTATCGTCAACTAGCATCTCGCTATATTCTTATTGGCCATTCCATGGGTGGTGTTGTATCTCGCGAGTATGTACAAGGAAACTTCTACAACGGCGATGTGGATAAAATCATAACGCTTGATTCGCCGCATGAAGGTACAGGTGCATTGAATATGCTAATAAAGAAAAGCATGCGTGAGGAATCCGCTCTTTGTCTTACAATGGAAAGTTTACATAAAATAACATGTATTGCTGAGGCTGTAGAGTGAAAATTTGACATTGGGTTGGGATGGGCTGTCGGCAAAATCTCTTATTTAATTTTGTTCGAATTATTATTTATATTTACTTTGGATATTTGTTTTCTTGTCTGTTTTAAAACGGCAAGGGAGGGACTTTATGAAGGGTGGAATTTTTAGGCTGATTGGTGCTGCGATGACTGCTCTCGTATGCATAGGCATGTGGGGATGCGGGGAGGATGTCCGGTTTCTTGAATCAGGTTCTCGAAAAGATCGTGGCTTTGCTATGGTCAGTGATACAACGGCTCTTTTGGCAGTGCATTACTATGACCGTTATGAGCAGGGGTATAATGATTGGGAAGAATGCACCAAAATGGGAATTCGTTTAGTGGATACTAGAGGCTCGGAATACTGTTATTGGGAAGGACTTGTTGACTTTTGTGGTGGTAATATGAAGGTAGAACCGTTGAGTGATTCAACTGTCTTTTTTATGTATGGGGATCGCGATGAACAATTGGAATATTTTATTTGGAAAATAAATGAAAATCCTGTTCGCAAAAAAGCCAAGTGGCTGAATGAACATTTGCCGGTTTCTCTAAATGCTCCTATGCGTGTGTGGAAAAATGGAAAGTTCCTTTTCAATTATTACGGTAAGTTTGCTCTATTGGACACTGCAGCGAACACCATCTCGCAGATTTCGAAAGAAGAGGCTGGGTGGCCCGACGATGTGGAAGATGCTCAGTATTTTGGGGATGACATGATGACTTTAGTTTTTATTTCAGATAACCATTGTGAGTTTGGTGTTGTAAGAAATATAATGGATACACTTGCTGTGCATAAAGAAAAATTGTGTAATTATTCTCATACAAGATTACAATTCAATCGTTTGTTTGTAAATAGAGAAAATTTTAACCACGATAATAAAAGTGACTGTATTTTTTCTATTGGTGAAAATTGGAGAATTTCCGAGAATCCAGTTGCTAAGTACTATGTTCAATATTTTAAATCCCTCGACCGGGAGTAAATTGATATGAATAAGAATATAATTGTCTTGTTTGTTTTGGCATGGGCTAGTGTCCTTTGGGGTGCGCTACCTATGGAGAACGTTGGTAGGTACAATATTATCCTTGTTCATGGCGCCGCTGATAGATGGGGTGGAATGGATTGTGAAAATGGTGAACGTGCGACAGGAAACTATTATAAGGAGGCTTACGAAAACCGGCAAGGGATAGTTTCGGATCCGTCTTCGTGTCGTCCAGATTCTACCGAAGTTCCTGATATTGACAATCCCGGTGCGATGAAAGATTCCGTATTTACGAGATGTGACACTGCGTATTATATTCCTTCCCGTATTGGAGGTATAAAAAATAGGGATAAAGTAAGTTCTGCTGTTGGCATGGTTAAGGAAGTTGAACAGTTGCTGCGAGAGTCTATTTTCGATACTCCCGAAGCAACATTTCTTCAGCGTCCGTTTGTACATCCGGCAGGTTCTCCAGCAGACAATGGTGATGAAATTGGTCAGTCAAATTGGAAGGGCGAAAATAAATGTTCAGCCCGACGCTCGCTTATCGAGGAAGTCCAAGAGTTTAAAGCTAAAGGAGCAATAAAACTTGATTCATTGCGTAATAACGGTAATGTGGCAGAGTATCGCACCATTCCTTCCCGCAATATCCTTATAGCCCATTCCATGGGAGGTGTCGCTTCCCGTGAGTATGTGCAAGGGGGTAATTACAAGCATGATGTGGATAAGTTGATTACTTTGGATTCTCCTCATAGCGGAACGTATTCGTTAGATGGCTTGTTACAAATACAATTATTGCAAGGGGCTATAGAACATTCTTCTAAGGCTTTGTCTCAAAAGGCCGTTTTGACAACTGCTTTTGGTCTTGCTACGCTTTTGTTGAATCTTGGACCTCTTGCTGATAATGTTGTGTTGAATTCTTTGGTTGCAGGCTTTATACAGGGTGATATGATGAATTTGCTTGTTGATTATGGACTAGATTTTGCTCTTTGGTTAAGGGGTGGTTTTGATTATTATAGCGATGATGCTTTGGTGGGGTATATTCAGCCAGGTTCGACGGATTTGAACAAATTGAATAATCGTAGTTGGCCAAATGATGGAACTATGTTGAGAATTCTTTATAGCGAAGGTGGTGTGACATTTGGGTCTCAGGAAGAATATGGTCAAGGTGTGATATCCGCATTTGTTCCTGATGGCATTTATGCTATGGTGAAGAATATAATCGCTCAGATAAGTCACAATGAATTCGATAATCCTGCTTATTACAATAATATTCTTGGGTCAACGTATCTTGGATATTTAGGAGGACTTTCTTTGACCGATCAAGGAAGTTTACTTATTCCGCATTGGTCTGGTTCTGCTCAAAATGTTTTGCCCTTGAAGAATAGTGATGTTGATGTTATACGTGTTCCCTATGCAGCGAATGAGTATGCAAGCGAATTTTATGGTGGCGAAACAGCTTTTTCTATTTGTGCTACTGCTGCGTCAACTTTGTTGCTACTTAGCTATATAGATATGTATTGGGGTGCTGCGGGACCTGCTACTAGGGCCGCCGTTGCTTTGGCTGCATCTGTGGGGATATCCTCATTTATGGTGCCGTCAACAGTGGCTGTTGCACAAGATATGATTACGAACCATCAGAATCCGGCATTGAAAGAATGGCAAAGAAAACAATATAAGGAAAAGGTTTATTCAGGTGTTGATGGTAAGGATGAAAATTATAAGGTTTTGCTAATGGAAGATTTCCTCTACGAGCGTCCTTTCGTGAACCTGGCTCTTTCTTTGTCTGATTCCGCGTTGCGTTCTGTTGATCCCGGCTGCTACTATGAGTTGGACGATGCGAATAAACAGCAACTTTGCGAAGTGGGCCTGTACGGCAGCCGCGATTCGATTGTCGTTGACTCTGTAAAAAAGGACACGACCCATTACCATAATGCCGTGGCCGAGAGACTTGATTCCATCGGAAATGTTGTCCGTGATTCCTCGGGGAAGGTTGTTTACGATTCCGTCTATTACGGAACCTTCGAACAAAGAAACTATGCGGAGTTCCGCAGCAGTCCGCTTAAGTTCAAGGCTGAATCAGACTGGTACAAGGTGGGCGTGAAGGTGGATCGCTGGGAACGCGTGGACGGCTTGCATCCTAATGGCGAGCCAGCTCCGAAGGGAGTTCCCATCCGTCATGTGGAACGCTACAGTGTGCCGGATATCGTGGTGACTGGCTTCATCGAGAAGTATTCCTTTGTCGTGGACGACCTGATGCCGCACCGCATGCGTCAAATCAAGATGACGTTCAACAGCAACGAAGAGGTGGCATGGGAGTGCGATATTTCTAAGGCGGAAGACGACCCGCATGCCTGTGCAGTTTACAAGCGTCTGCTCGGCAATAGCTGGGGTAATCCCGATACGACGATTGGCGACAAGGGCTATGTCGCACACCCAATCAAGAAAAATGGTCGTTTCGATTTTGAAGCTCGCAAATATTTTGACAACTTGGCCAGTATCCAAAAAGACAATCAGAACACTGTCATGATTTCGATGGTGAACAAGATAGGGCTTTCGAATACGCAGCGGTTCTATTATCTGTTCAAGGCTACGGACAACATGCTCAAGCCTAAGTGGCCCGAACACGATGTCGTGCTGAATGAAATCAACGGATTCAAGGCGTATGTCTCGGCGTTGGATTATCAGGGCTTCCGTGTGCACGGGGCGAGCGATGCGTTTTTCCGCGATTCGCTTGGCAACGATGTTCAAACATACAGTACGCAAGTTATGGACACGGCGATTGTCATTGGCAACAACAATTCCGAATACGTTTTTGTCTCGAAACAAAATGACTCCAAGCCTGCCGAGGGCAAGTACCGCTGGGTCGTGAGCACGAACATCAGCAACAAGGAACTCAAGAGTTCTTCGGAACCTGACAGCAGCAAGACCGACAGCTACGAGGTTCATTTCAAGGTGGACCGCACGGCTCCTGCGTTCACGCTTACTTCGGATGCGATGATGAACCCCGACAGTTCCATGTTCATTACCCGCTTCAAGTGGGATGGCTCGGGCCTTTCGGATATCCGTGCGATGCGTTGGACTCTTGAAAAGGCTTCGAACGGTTCCCCGAAAACGTTCACGAAGGTTGCCGAACTCCCGGCACTTTACGATGTTGCCTCGAACGAGTTCGCTATCGCTTGGGACAAGGTTCCGCAGGATAAACGCAATGCGATGGATGATGGTTTATACCGCGTTTCCGCTTACGCTATCGACTACGCCGTTCCTGATGAACATGCTTACCATGCGATGAACAACCTTGTAGACGGTATTTTCTCGAATCCAATGGATACTTCTGTTTGGGCTAGTGTAGCCTCCTTTAATTTGAACGATACGACTATTTACGCCGAGTTCCGCGTGGACACTGCCGCCCCGGTACTCACGTTTCGCGAAACTAAGGCTGTCACCGCCGCCGATACTGTGAATAACGGAACTTACGTGAACTTGTCCGGCAAGTACGATTTTCTCCGCGCAAATCGCCCAGCCCGCGACGCCGACTGGACGTATGTTTCTGCCGATAGCCTCCTGAGAATCGATTATGTTGTCAAGGAGTCACTTAACGGTCTCGATTCTGCTGCCGTGACCATCGGCTGGAACTTTGTACATCTCCCGGATACGAACGTCATCGACCGTGCTGGCGATTCCGTGTGGGTGTTTGACTCGTTGGGCGATAGTACATCCGGTTCGTGGACCGAAATGGCGGGGCTCCGCATGGCCGACGGCGAATACAGCGTCCGTGCAATCCTTCGCGACGAGGCGAAGAACGTCCGTCATGATAATGTTCCGAAACGCGTCCGTGTTGACCGCACCGCTCCGCAGATTGTCGGGCTGACGAGTGACCATCTTGTGTATATGGATAAGGATGGCGACTTCTCCGCGACAATCCTCGTTTCCGAAAAGGCCGACATCGGCGTGAACCGCATCGGCATGCATTGCAGCTACCGCGTCCTCGGTGGTGCCGATTCCTCTTGGCATGAAATCCGCAAGGGTGACAGCAAACTTCTCGCCAATGACACGGTGAAGTTTTCCATCGAGAAAACATCTATCGGTAATGATTCTGGAATCCGCTACCTCGAAGCCGCCTGCGTCGATGCCGCCGGCAACGTCTCTGTGCGTACAGACCTGTTCCATGTGGGTGCTCGATTCCCGCAGATAACCTATCCGCAAGCGGATTCCGTCCAGAGCAATCAAAATTACATCCCCATCGTGGGCGTCGCTCCCAAGACGAGTTCTGCCGATTCGCTCTCTTCTGTCTATCGCCTCCGTTATCGCATAGGGAGCGACACGACATGGAGGACTGACAAGATAAAAGTCGTCGCCGCGAACCGCTCGACAAGTGCAGACAACATTTCTCGCATATCGCAAAGTACCGAAGGCGTGCTCGGCTACCTCGAAAACGATAGTTTCGGCGATGAAGCCCTTGTCTATGTGGAACTTGCCGTCGCCTCCTGCGAAACCTGCGACGACTGGGCTGCGGTCACAACAAACGTTGTAGTGATTCCGCCGGATACGGTAAACGGCAAGCCGACCGTAGAATTCGCTGTCACCCGCAACGGAAGCAACGTGAGCACGTTCAAAGTCGATGACGGCCCCGTAGATATCTCCGTCCGCCTCAAGAACAAGTTTAACAGCAACTACATGCTCCGCGTGTATGCCGAAGATTACAAACACCGCGGAATCTTTGACGCGTCGGTCGAAAAAGTTTTCTATAACCCCTATTATGGAGATTCTGTTGATACAGCGAAGGATACTGCAATCTGGTTCTATGAAAAGGACGGCAAGTATTATCTCAAGTGGAAAAACTTGGACAAGATAAATCTGAAAGTCGGCTACAATTCTGCGAAGTTCGGCGAAACTTGCGTGGATTCTGCCGGAAAAAAGGCAACAGGCTGCTCAACGGAATATGCACCCATTAATTTTAATGCAGTTCTCGATGTCGCAAAAGCCTATCTTGCGGATTATCCCGAATGGATGCCGCCCGCGTATATCGACAGTGCGATGACGATTAGCGATGCTACTGGCGAAATTGTCATGGAAGCGGAAGATGCTTTTCGCGTTTATGTGGAACGAAAGAATCTTCAGGATACCTCCGCGTTGAATGTTCCGGTTTACTTCGGTAAAAGCGACAATGCTGGATTCTATTGGATTACCGGAGCGGATGCTACGGTTTCGCCACTCATGACGGGTTGGACAGTGAACCCGAATGCGTACGGTCTGAATTACCGCTGGAACGGAATTGCCACTTCGGGCGCGTATCCTTCAGGTGATATCACTTTGTATGCGGAAGTGACCGAGAATGTCCTTGATAATCCGTTTATAACTGTAGTTGAAAAGAAAATTAAAGTTGAACAGAAGAATGTAGAGCTGGTTGCGCCCAAATCGTTACCGGATTACATTACGCTTAGGGTTGTCGATCCGAATGCGGTTGTTGTGGGTGATTCTAATAAAGTTGCGTATATGCGCGATTCCATGAAGGTTTATTTTGGCCTCAAGAATGGTGAAGCTCATGTGAAAATTAGTGTACTTGATTCAAGTAAATCGCCGGTTAGAACGCTTTTGGATTCGGCATTGAGTGCACATACAGGTGATTCTGCCTATTCCGTGATATGGGATGGAAAAGATTCTTTGGGAAACGTTCAATCAGTTGGGACATATTATATCCGATTCGAGTCTCCTTCGAATTCTTTTGCTGCCAAAAATGTTTCGTTTAAAATGAAACTGAGAAATGGAATACTTGATCAGACACCGGATGACCCGAAAGCGCCGAAGCAGTTTGGCTTTTATGTGGCCGAAGCGAAGAAGGTTGCAGACGACATCTATCGCTATGAACCGTATGCCGATTACCTTGTCGATGTTCAAATGAAGGGGTGGTATTTGCCAAATTCAAGGCGATATGACCGCTTTGACGTGACAGGAAATGTATCCGGTACGCAAAAGATTCTCGGTTTCCGCCCGGAACGCTTTAGCCTCGGCATTAAGCGTCATAGAGATACGCTGGAGATGGTGATTATCAGATTGGTTCATTCTAATGCAAAAACATATGGCTGTGGTCTTCTTTGGGATGTAAATGGAGGATGTGCTTACAACGAATCAACGTATGATGACATAAAATTGGATACTGTCAAATTTGAAAAGAGTAAAAGATTTTTTGAAGGAACGGATTTGATTCATTATAAAAATGCAGGGTTTTATGCTCCATTTAATATACAAGATGGCACTCTTGCTGATAGCACTTATATTGACATGGTTGCTTGCTCAATGAAATCATGGAAGGCTTTTAATGAAAACAGGAACAGTAAAAATAACCCCTCTCGTTCTGAATTTGAGCAATTGAGAGTTTTGTGCGAGTGGAAGTTGGAAGACTTGATAGGCCGTTCTAGTTATCGTTTTAAGATGCCTAGTCTTGATACAAATTCCAGGGGGCCTCAAGAGGTAAAAATGTTTTCTGATGGATTATCTGATGGTTGTACAGTTGATTCTACAAGTGGCTATTTAGATTCTGTGTGTACATATGATAATGGCAAATATGATCCTAATAAGAAGTTATTTAATGTAAGATTGGTTACTCCACAAAGTGGTTGTTTTTTCACTCAATTTAAACCAATAAGTAGTTATATCGATACTTATTATTGGCAAAATATTCATTATGAATTTCATTTTGAAATCCCCGATTCCTACTGGAATGCGCCTTTCGGCATGGATAACCTTGTCAACCGCACGATTCGCTTTGACCATACCAACGAAACCATATTTAATAAAAATGACAAAGACGGATATTGGAATGCTGTAAAGAAAAAAATGGGTGATAGTATTACAGGTTATTTTGATGGGAACAAGTGGGGCCTGAATCCAAAGTATGGAATGCTTACCCCGTATGAAGTACAGCATCTAATATTCTTCCCTGTCGATGTTCTTGAAAGTGCGAATGCGTTCAACTTTGACGACGAAAGTGAATACCTCAGGTATACATCAAGTTTTGAAGTGAAGTTCTATGGCGATGATCCACCTACCCATCATTTCGTGGCTAAAATTATCGGTGACTTGGTGAATCCGCAAGATACGTTGGGGTGTGTCGTAGACACCACGAAACTAGTGATGAAGATAAAGGCGGATAATCCGTGCCAAGTCAGCGTGACTAGTGAAAATCAGGAGCTTAAGAAAACGCCTGTATTCGCGCATGGCAATGTGCATTTCTTCGTGGGCATGAACCGCTTGTGGAGCGAGACAGATAACGGACACCGCATGACAATCCCTTATCCTGCTGATGCCGCCACTTGGAATAGTGCTATTGGTGATTTGTGTAAAGATACACTGGGCTGGGAATCATATAAGAGAATAGCCGAGGGAAAGGATACCTGTTACAAGTACTATGGTTCGGGTTCCAGAGTTCACTACTATTTCAACGACTATGGTGATAGCCTTTGGAAAATTCATTTCTTGACGGACTCATTGCACTATTTCAGGAACTACGTCAATTCTCCGGGTAGATTCTTAACGCCGGAATCAATGGATAGCTTGTTTGCTGTTGCTAAGAATGATCTCAACGGTAAGGATTTTGCGCTGAGCTATTTCCTTAATCCTGATAGCAGTGTTCCGGGAAGTACAGATTCCGAACCCGGAAGATTCTTTATCCATATGGGAACCCTCGACAGTATAAAGAGAGCGTATAGCGAAGCGGGTGTAAGTATATCCGATATAAAAATCGATATGGGTAAGTTTGACAGCAGTAGGGTTTCTTTTGATAGTGATTCCATGAATCTGTACGTAAAGGCTGAGCCGTGGACGGAACATGTCCTGTACCGCCGTACAATTGATACCTCAAGGGCTGTCCTTGAACGCCCGAATACAAGGACTCTCCCGTTGCGTGATATCTATACATTCCGTGTAGACCCGTTGTTGAACAATTGCGACAGGTCACTTTATTGCAAGATTGATACTGTTCTTGAGTTGTTGCCTAATCCGTGGATCAAGAATGCCGTTGTTGATACGGCCCGGCTTCTGCAGGTTGATTCGACTGAGCATCCGGTCCTTGAAATTTCGACAGCTCATGATTCCTCGGATCGTATAATCAGTTTCAAGGATACGGTTGTTACGCGTCCGCCGGAACTTGTCGAAATCAGGGGCAACCTGGATACGGGGAAAATTTATTCGTTGTCGTTCCTGAATAATTCAAAGTACTACACCATTAGCGATTCAATCAAGGTGGATTCCAATTGCGTGAAGAATTCGGCAAACGCCTGCCATCTGACTTGGTTCAACGTGAATAAATTACAGGGCCGTACGCAGTTCCTCATGACTTGGGGCGACAAGAATGGAAACCCGACCAATGCGATGCACTTTAACATGTACGTGGGTTCGAATGTGAATTCCGCCAGTGGTGGCGTGGTGAAATCCCTGTATGGTGACCTCTCGGTGACGTTCCCGGTAGGTTCCATCGACAAGGCCGAGGACTTTACCGTCCGTACGGTAAATGTTCAGAAGGATTATGGTTTCGGTGTGTTCAAGGACATGGCACTTACGGGGCCCGTGATGGAAGTGCTGCCGTCGATGACGTTCAAGGATACAAATAACCTTCCGCGAATCCAGATGAAGATTTCAAAAAAAGAAATGGATGACATGAATGTGGGCCCTCAGACGCTAAGGCTCTACAAGGTCGACTTCGATAACAAACGGTTCGTGCCGCTTGAAGATGTCTTGTATGGGTTCCTGTATGCGGATGGTTCTGCAGTATCGAATGCGGGTGGAAATGGTCCGCTGAAATGCGATGGCAAAAACGATGTCGATACTCGTTGTTCCGGTAATTTCGGTTGGGAATATGTCCTTGTTTCAGCTCAGACGCGCACATTCTCCGTGTTTGTCGCGATGGATTCGCTTGCGGCTTTCGTGTCTGATTCAACTCAGGAAGAATTGCCAGTGCCGTTTGCATGTAGCGTGCCTTCGGATTCGCTCTGGATGGGTACCGACAATGGCTATCTTGCGTATGGGGCAACGTGCAACCATCCGGGTACGGGAACGCTCTCACTTTACAGGGACAACTCGCTGATTGCTGAAATTAGCGGTAAAATTCCTGATACGCTCAGGTACGATGGCAAGAGGCGTATTGGCGGAGCCGTGGTTGGTGCGGTCGATTATGGTCGTTACGAATCTCGATATCTTGGCAAATCTATCCTTGGCGAGAACTTGCAGCTTGCTGGCCCTGCCGTGCGAACCGATTCTGCGCGCCCTGTAATCAGTTCGTTCGAGGTACAGTCGGGTGAGGACGTGATTGACCGTATCTTTACGGTCCGGGCGAATGTTCGCGATATCGAATCGGGCTTAGCCAGCGTTGTTGTTTCATCGACGCTTGGGAATGCGGACCGTACTCCGTTGGTATTACAACCTGATTCATTGGGGAACGTAACGGCTGAACTCCGCATAACTCGTCGTGAACTTACGCGGTGCAGTGGTTGCAAGCTGTCGCTGGAGATACGTGCCGAAGATTATGGGCATAACCATGCCGAGATGAATTACGATTCCGAAGTTCTATATCCGTATCCTACGGAGCTTACCCTGTGGTATCCATCTCATGAAGGCTTTGGAAATCTTGCGCATGAATATGTGGGCGAAATGCATCACCTGAATCTTGAGTCCGTAGCGTCTCCGTGGCAGGACGATGCCGGTGTTTATTTCTCGAAACTTACGGATTATGCGACCGGTATCGGGCGGGTGAACTTCGGAACATCGACGTCCTATTCGTTCGAGGCAAGGATTAGGAACGGTAACATAACGAATCCTGGCTGGCTAAGGATACTTGGCTTTAAAGGCGTGGGCGGGCTTGAGATGGAACTGCGCGTGCATAACCGCAAGTTGCAGGTTTCCGAGGGTTCCCGTCTGTGGAGTACAAAAAATGATGTTTTGCCAGTTGCAAAGGAATGGTCGCATGTCGTTGTGACAGTTGACTCCTCCGAAGTCCGGCTTTACGTGAACGGTGAAATGATGATGACCGTAAGTGCAGAACCGCTAGAACGTGAACTGGATGGAGTGTTCTCGGTCGGTGCCGACAATGGAAATTCGTTCATTGGAAATATCGCGGATGTACGTATGTACAAGAAGGCGCTTTCCGGTGCGGAAGTTCTTGCTCTGTCTCAGCCTGTATCCGAAGATGGCGAAATTGTGGAAATTGTCACCGTGCCCATGGTTACGGTTGATGGCGGTGATGGCTTTGAACCGGAATTCTCCTGTTCAGTTGCTGGTAATCGCTACTTTGAATCTAGTTGGGATGGCGCAAGGCTGACGATGGATGCTCACGTAGAAAAGTCCGGTAGGTACAAGGTGATGATGTATGTGCGGTCTGCATCGCTTAAATCTGCAGATGTCGTTGTTGCACCGTCATCCGAAATTCGTTATGTCGGAAAATTGAATCTTTCCCCAATTTGGCAGACGGCGATGGTTTCGGATATTTCCATGAATCTCTCGTCCGGAATGCATACGATTACGCTCGAAGCTCCTGAGGGCTTGCAAGTTGCTGGCTTTGCCTTGGTTACGGCAAATGTAACGGCTTCTTCAATTGCTTGGAATGCTGGACTTGAAAATCCCGAACGTAAAATCAAGACGTTTGTTCGCTACGAAGGGTTCGATGACAAGAAAATGTTGCAGCCGCGTGTCCGCTTGAAAAATATATCCGGTTCTGCAATTAATGGTTATTCTGTCCGCTACTATTTCCGTGGCGAGGAATCCTCCATTGCGAAGGTTCATGCGTACTATCCGCGTGATACGGTTGGTCTTTCCCTCCATTCCGAAAGCGCCCGCACGGGATTTGCTGAATGGAAGTTTGAAAATGGGATTATCCCTGCTTATGGTATGGTCTTCAATGGCGACGGACCGCATTTCGGAGTGCATTACGAAGATTGGACTCCATGGAATCCGTATGATGACCCGTCCTTTGTCGAGAATGCCGCTACGGGTTTTGTTGAAGATGATGGTATCATAGTCCTTGATGCGGACAAACGCCTGATTGGCGGTTCGTGCGTGGAAATGGAGGATTCTGTTTCCGTAGAAGTCAGGGCTCGTGTTTTTGCACAGGAATCACGTAATGACAATAGTGCAACTGAGCTCCAAATGAAGGTCGAGAATGTGGGTAATGTAACGTTGAAAAATTACGACGTGCGCTACTACTTCTTCCTTGAGGGTGGAGTTGCTCCGTTGTTTGATTTGTATGGATTACCTGAAGGCGTTTCGGCCTCGCTTGAAAATATCGGTGAAGGTCGCTGGCAAGTTTCGTTACATGCGTCAAAATCTCTTGTTCCGGGTGGTTCATGGGAGAACAACGCCCAGTTTGCGCTCCACTGTGAAAATTGGATTGATATATGGAACTCTTCCGATGATCCGAGCGGCATCGGCTTGGGACATAACATGGTCGAAGCTGTCGGCGTGAACATTTTTGATTCACTTGGTAATCGAATTTATGGCAATGAACCTGTCTGGCCGGAAATTGTCCATGTCGCAATGTCCGATTCGTCTGATGTTCCTGATTATGGTCTTAAGCCGAAAGATGGTGGTATTCCTATTCATCGTACAGGTGATGGACTGTTAATCGAATTGCCGCAGTATACGAGAATTTCGCTTTCGTTGGTGAATGCGGTCGGCGTTCCGGTAAAGGATCTCTATTCCGGAACCGTTGCTCCGGGTGAACAATTTATCGCTGTAGATTGGAGTGGTGTTGATTTGAATAGAACTTACTTGATGCTTCGTGTCAACGATGCGATTAAATCAACTAAACTTTTATCGCTATTGTAAGGTGTAAAGTACCGTTATTTGTCATTCCCGCGCAGGCGGGAATCTCCTTGAAAAATTGAAAAAAGGAATTTTTTATGAATAAACTAGTAAAGACGCTTCTTGTCTCTCTGTCTTTTGCCTCGTCCGCATTTGCGATTGATGCGAACACTGTTTTTGCGAACCAGAAAAAGTCCGCATTCCCTGATACCTGCGAAATGCAGATGAAGACAACTGTGACATTGCCTGGAATGCCTTCGCAGACGGTAAGTACGTCCGTAATCAGTGCCGGAACGGACAAGTCCATAACGACTATCGAGTCTAGTATGATGCGCATGAAGATGATTCAGAATAATGGCCGCATGAAGGTGATTGACCTTAAAAATGGGCAGACTCTTCCCGCACAGAATATGCCGAGGCAGAATCCAGCTGATGTTACGAGTCAGATGGGGGAACCATCTGATTACAAGACTCCGGTTAAGTCTGGAAATCTCTGGAAATTGGTTCCGAAGGACGTTTCAAAGCCGACTTTGTTCTATTCTGAAAAAGCCAAACGTATTGTGAAGATGAATGCGAATGTGAATGGCGCTTCCGCAGAGATTGCGTTGGAGTATTGTGATGCTTCTTGCACTTTGCCGGGTACGTTAAAAAAAACGGAAATCGTTACTTCGCTACCAAGCGGCGAGAAAAGTACTGTCGTGATGGAAGTTGTATCGGCTAAAGCACGACATATTCTCCCTGCGAAAATGTTTAATATAGAGTAGGTTAACTTTGAATATGCTGAATAACTTGCTGGTGTGTATAAATTAATATAAATCGTGTTCTCGTAATCACAACAACGAATCTAGCGCGACGATGGCGACAAGGCTGTGGTCGCCCTTTTTGTCTTGCGGGGCGATTTCGTCTAGCTCGCTCGATTCAAAGATTGTCCATGCGTCCGGTTCCCAACCGTAGGCGTTCATCGTGAGTTCATTGCCCATTGCAATTTCTGCAGCTTCGACTTCTTCCCATTTGATGTTTCCGGTGGGCGCCTTGTAGTAGCGCAACATGCCGATGCTTTCTAGCATTTCGGGGTAATTGTCAACGAGTTCGTAAACGCAGTCCTTGTAGCTCTTGCCGTTTACGCGGACGACCTGGTACGTTCTGTTGTCCTTAAGAAATTTTGCAAGGTCGCCATGATGCATGTCGATTTTGGCATCCTTGCTGAAAAACGTCGTGAGCTCGCGAAAAACTTCTGAATCTTCTTCCAAAAGCGGCGAAAGCCTTTTAATAAGCGATTTAATTTCTTCGGACATAATTAAAAAATAAGAAAAGTCAAAGTCGTCAATCCGCAGATCCTTCGACTTCGCTCAGGATGACACCTCTCTAAGTTCTAGTATCTATAATCTCCGCATATTTCCCTTATTTTCCTAATCCCTAATCCCTAACCCCTAATCCCTTTTTATATCTTTATGGCGAAAAAGGGCTCCAGGGAAGTACCTTGGGGCAACCGTTTCGATTGTCAAAGAATAAAACGAAGGATTTATGGCAAATCGTGTTGTTATCGGCTCCCAGTGGGGCGACGAAGGAAAAGCCAAGGTTGTTGATTTCTTAACGCTCGATGCAGACTATATCGTGCGTTTCCAGGGCGGCGCTAATGCCGGCCATACCGTGGAAGTAGGCGACAAGAAGTTCGTATTCCACCTGATTCCCTCGGGCATTATGCACCCGGACAAGATTTGCGTCATTGGTAACGGTGTCGTGCTCGACCCGATCCAGACATTGAACGAAATAGCAGACCTCCACACGAAGGGTATCAATCCGGAAGGTCGCTTGTTCATCGCTAACAACGCACACGTCGTGCTCCCGTACCACTCCACCTTAGACAAGGCCAAGGAAAAGAAGGCCGGCAAGGCTGCTATCGGTACTACGGGTCGCGGTATTGGTCCGTGCTACAGTGACAAGGTGAACCGTATAGGTGTTCGCGTGGGTGACCTCATGGACGAACGCGAACTTCGTCCGCGCGTCGAAGCCATGGCCAAGGTTCATAACGAAGAATTCAAGGTAATGTACGATGTTCCGGAAATCGATCCGGAAGTGGTCATCAAGGACTACCTCGAACTCGGTCAGAAGA
Source organism: uncultured Fibrobacter sp. (assembly GCA_947165045.1). Taxonomy (GTDB): domain Bacteria; phylum Fibrobacterota; class Fibrobacteria; order Fibrobacterales; family Fibrobacteraceae; genus Fibrobacter. The sequence goes on from CAMUYW010000001.1 coordinate 67,473, forward strand.
TTAAGCCGTTCGTTGCCGACGTGAGCGAAATGCTCTACAAGGCTGTGAAGGAAGGCAAGCGCCTTGTGTTCGAAGGTGCTCAGGGCACTATCCTCGACGTGGACCAGGGAACCTATCCGTTCGTGACCTCCAGCAACACTGTTGCCGGTTACGCAAGCTGCGGCGCAGGCATTGGCCCCACGGCTATCGATCAGGTTGTCGGTGTCGTGAAGGCTTACACCACTCGCGTGGGTAATGGTCCGTTCCCGACTGAACTTCTCGACGAAACGGGCGACACGCTCCGCAAGATTGGTAACGAATACGGTGCAACGACTGGTCGTAACCGCCGCTGCGGTTGGTTTGACGCTCCGGTAGTCCGCAAGGCTGCCGTGGTGAACGGTCTTACTCACCTCGCTATCACCAAGCTCGACGTGCTCGATACATTCGACACCATCAAGATTTGCACTCACTACGAATGTGACGGCGAAAAAATTGAAAACTTCCCGAACCAGCTTTCCAAGGTCGGACGTTGCGTGCCGGTTTACGAAGAAATGCCGGGCTGGAAGTGCGATACCACCAAGTGCCGCAAGCTCGAAGAATTGCCTGCTAATGCTCGCAAGTACCTAAACCGCATGGCGGAACTTGTTGGCGTGAAGATCGGTATGATTTCTATCGGTGCAAAGCGTGACCAGAGCATCGTCGTAGATCTCGACTAAAACAAAAAAGGGGAAAATAAAATGGATACGACCGCAGTTGATTTGTTGAAGGGAGTTGAACTCTTCTCGGAGCTCAACGAAGAACAGTTGGGAATGATTGCCAATCTGGTAATCGTTAAAAACTTCAATCGCGATGAGACTGTGGTCTTGGAAGGTGACGATTCTGTGCAAGCTTTGTACTTGATCGCCACCGGCTCCGTGCAAGTCTACATGACGGGCATCGACGGCCGCGAAACCATTTTGTCTTTCCTTGAACGTGGAGACTTTTTCGGGGAAATGTCGCTCATTGACGGCGAACCCCGGTCTGCCTCCGTCCGTACGGTGACTGACGCCACTTTGCTTGTCATTCACCGTGAATCTTTCCTCAGCTTGCTTCGCAAGACTCCCGAAATTGCAATGGCGCTCATGAGCGAACTTTGCAAACGTCTCCGTAAGGCGAACAAGCAGATTGGCTCTCTTTCGACAATGTCTGTGTCTGGCCGTGTGGCAGGAACGCTCCTGAACTTGATGCAGGAACGCGGCGTGCGCATCCATACGGATAATGGAAGCATGGTGACTGTTATCCATAACCGTCCGACTCAGCAGCAACTTGCCGATATGTCGGGAACGACCCGCGAAACGGTGAGCCGCATTTGTTCCTTGCTGGTGAAGGCAAATGCAATCGCGATGACCGGCAAGGATATTGTCATCTTTGACGAAGATGCACTTCAAGAAAAAGCTACCAAGGGCTAAGCCCAACAAGAACTGTTATGAATAAAATAAAGTCGATTTGGAATAAGGTTAGACAAACCGCCTTTTTCAAGGCTTTCGTCATTTGGATTGTTGTTGTTATTGTGCTTGTCTTTGCTGTCGATAAGCTTTTGATGCCTGCCTTTGCAGGGGCTTTCGCTCGTACGGGTACCGTGCCGAATTTGGAAGGCCTGTCGGAAAAAGCTGCTGAATCTGCTTTGTCTGCTGCTGGATTTAAGTACGAATGGACTTCCGAAGGCCGCTATAGCGCTCAGGTGCCTGCTGGTATGGTGCTTGTTCAAATGCCCAAGGCTGGCCGTACCGCAAAAATTGGTCGCACGGTAAAGCTCACAAAGAGCCTTGGCCTTCGCAAGGTTGTGATTCCTGATTTGCGTGGCAAGAGCCAGAAGCAGGCTGATATTTCGCTTGCCCGTGCTGGTCTTGTTCAAGGCGAAATCGTCAAGGGCGCTCACCAGAGCATTCCGCGTGGCGTCGTGATTCGTACAATCCCGATTGCCGGCGACACAGTTCGCGTTGGCGATACGGTGAAGGTTGTGATTTCTGCCGGTGTTACGACAGGTAGAACGTTACTCCCTAATTTTGAAGGTGTTCTCATGGACGAAGTTTATCCGTTGATGGATAGGCTTGGTTTCAAGGTAGGTTCCATTAAGCGCCAAAAGAGTGAAGACGGGGCACGTCCTGGATCGGTTATTGAAACATCTCCGAAATACGGGGATTATCTGAAACCGGGTACTCGCGTGGACTTTATTATCGCTGACTAATAGTTGTTTAGGGAGTTTTTGATGCGTCATGTCTTTTTTACATGGGTGCTTTCTTTGGGTATAGCCGCGTTGTGCGCCTGTAGTTCTGCCCCTGCTCAAAAGACCGATGCAAATCCTAAAACATTGACTGCTGCCGATTCCGCTTTGGTGAAAAAAGTCACCGAAGAAGTTGTCACAAAACAGCCTAAAGTCGAAGTGGACCTTGAAGCGGCCCATCAGTTTTTCTTCCTTGCAAAAAATATGGAAATGCGTGGCGATCAGCGCCAGGCAAATTTCTTCTGGAAACAGGCTTACAAGGCCGACCCGACGAGCCGTTATTTAGGTTTTGGTCTTGCAGAACGCTTGGTTGCTGAGGGTGAAGATTCTCTTGCGCTCGTTGAAGCCCAGAAAGCGTCTCAACTCAAGGGCAAAAAAACGGCGGCCCAATATGCTTTGCTTGCCCGCCTTTATGTGAAAACGGGTTTGGTTGATTCTTGCCGCAAGTATTTTGTGCTGGGGCTTGATTCCTCGCACTATCAGGACATGAATCTCCTTTACGATTACAGCTTGTTCTTGGAAATGGCTCGTGATGAAAAGGAACTTGTTCGTGTTTATGACTTGCTTTTGCCCAAGGTCAATTATCTTCCTACGTTGTTCCAGCGCCAGCTTTCGCTCCTTTTAGATATGGGCCGTGATTCTGCCGTTGTGGAACTTTTTGGAAAGGCTCATGATGCAACAGGTGACAAGCAGATGCTTTTGCAAAAAGTACGCGGCCTCATGGCGATGAAGCGCTTCAAGGAAGCGATTGCCATTGCGGACACGCTTACGAGCGCAAAACCCGAAGATGAAGAAATTACAATCATGGTGCTCTCTGCAATGCCGGGAGATAGCGCCTATGCATTTGCTCGCAAGAAATATTATGATGATGGTGTGAAAACGCCTGCAGTTCTGTGCTTTATTGGCCAGTACGAATACGACATTGATATGCGTGACAGCGCAAAAGTTCACTTGCTCGCCTCTGTCGATAAATTGCAGGGCCAGCCGAAGTATGCAAACCGCGCTTACCTCGGGCTTGTAAATATTTTTGCGAGCGAACAGAATTACGCCGAGGCTATCAAGTATGCCGAAAAGTCCGATTCCGTATCGAACGGTGACACGCGAATGCTGCTTGCTTCTGTGTACGCGCTTGCCGATAAATACGAAAAGGCTTTCCCTCTGCTTGACTCTCTCATGAAATTCTGGGAAACGTGGAAACCGCTCCCAGGTGTTGTGGACTCTGCGAAACTTGTGGCGATGAAAAATGAGGCTACCGTCAAGTACTTGCAGGTGTTGGACATTTATTCTAGAGCTTTGATTGGCGAAGCTTTGGATTTTGAAAAGGATTTTCGTGCCGATTCCGTGAAGAAGGCACGTGCTCTCGACAACCGCGCCCGTGCAGAGGTCATGCTTGAAAAATTCTTTGCAACAGATTCTTCGTATAGCCGCGTGCGCCTTTCGATGGCGATGAATTTGGAGCGCCTCAAACGCTATGACGAGTCTTTCCGCCATTTTGAAGTTTTGCTGAGTAAGCCAGATTTTTCTCCGCATGAGATGGCATCGACATTGAACTATTATGGTTATACGCTGCTTGAACTTAACCGTTCAAAAGCTGAAGTCGAGAAAGGCTACAAACTCGTGCTGGATGCGCTTGCCCTTGAAAAGGACGGCGATGGCAAGGATGCATATTTGGATTCCAAGGCTTGGGGCTTGTATCGTTTGGGCCGCTTTGACGAAGCCTATGAAGCGATGCAATTGATCGACAGTAAAAAGATGAGCCGTGACGATGTGTTCTGGGAACACTTGGCGGCAATTCAAGAAGCCCTTGGTTTGACAAAAGAAGCTCGCAAGTCTTACAAGAAATTGCAAAAGCTGAATCCGAAGCACCCCGCTGTGTTAAAGTTCTTTGGCAAGAAGAAGTAGGTTTGTATGACCTTGACTGCGGCGAAATACGGCGCCCTTGTTCGGGGATTTTGGTGGGGATTGTTTTTACTACTGTTGCTGTCGTTTTTTTTGACAGGTTGCGTTGGTGGCAAGCAATCGACTGCGCCTGTTGTGCAAAATGCGGAAGCCCCTGCCGATAGCTTGAAGGCTCTGTTTTCGCTCACGATTTATTCGCCAGATGGCAAAACGCAAGATCTGGATGCCGTGTTTTTCTCTGTGCCGAAAAAACGATACCGCATGGAATTGACCGGCTCGCTTGGCATTGGCGTTGCCTCGCTCTTGTGGCTTGAAGATGGCTGGCAAATGGTGTTCCCTACCGAAAAAATGTATATGCAGGGCGCGGGCTACATGGTCGGTTTGCTTAATGACCCATCGCTTCCGCTAGTGCATATTCATCAAGTCGCAGGATTCTTCGACGGAAAAGTATTGCCCGAAAAGTTTGAAGTCAAGACAACGCGCGATTCTGTTGGCGCTGATTCTGTCACCGTTAAAATTACCGAAGCCCGCGAAGCGTCTGGCCGCTATTTTACCTATGCCGAAAAAAATGGCGAAGTGAAGTGGCTCGAAATGCTTGGTCGCGACGGCAGTACCGAAAAAATCAACATCGAAGAATATAAAGAATTTAAAGGCGTAAAAACACCATCCAAGATTTCTTTTGTTCGTGATTCAACGACTTTCCTCGAACTTCTCGTAAGAAAAGTCAATCGCGGAAAACCCTTTGGCACCGGCACCTGGCGCCTCAACATCCCCAGAAGTTACCAACGCATCGGCGAGTAAAACGGGCTGCTTTGTCGCCTGACGTCATTTATTCACTATTTATTACAGCCAACGGCCAACATTCAAGTTCCTACTTTTGTAAATTATAATCATGAAGTTGAATGCTAAGATTTTTGCATTGTTTTTTTGCGTATTCTCTTTGGCTCATGCCGTAGATACGCTTGAAGTGTTTGTGCTGCGTGTGCAGTTTAAGAAAGAGTCTCCGGACAACTCGCTTACAACGGGTACGGGCGTGTTTGGCTCTGATACGGGTTCCTATAAGTTGGATCCGTCCGAAAGCCGTGGCAACAAATACTATTGGCAGAAACATTTGAATTTTGCGAATTCCTATTACAAGGCGGCAAGCGGTGGCGAACTTGTCATCAAGGATAGTATCCTCCCGACTATTTACACTCTTGACAAGCAGATTATTGATTACAATCGTACGCAAAGGATGAAGGGCGAAAAGGCCGCCGATTTCGATCAGGCACGCAATGAAGATTACTTGCGCTTTATTTACGATGTCGTGATGACTGCGCACAAGTCCGAAGACGGTTCCCCGTTTAATATTCCGCTTTCTAAAAATCCAAATACCAAGCGTGCGTTCATGATTGCCCATGCTGGTGCAAGTGTCCTTTTGGATGGTGGAAGTATGGGGACGAAGGGTGCCAATACTCCTGGTGATTTCTTTGATGCTTATATTTCGAGAGATGCGTGGATTTATTTACATGACTCACTTCCGGGAGTTGTAATCGCAGAAGATTCCTTGCATAACGGAATTGTGTTGAAAGGCTCTGCGATTGATACGCTCAAGTCTATCATGGTGGTGAGCGAAACGGCTTCGCAGGATGGGCTTAACTGGGGTATCAACGGTATCATTGTGAACCAGATTGGCCGTGAACTTGGCATGCCAAATACGTACGATAATGTCAAGGGCATTTCACGTTTGGGTTATTTTGACCTGATGGATGTGGCGGGGTACAATGCGGGTAATGGATTCTTCCCGGTGTTGCCTGCGGCTTGGGAGCGTGCCTACATGGGCTGGTCCAAGGTCAAGGAAGTTTACCCAACGGCGGGTCATCCGGTGACGGTCGATATTGCGGCTGCCGGTAGCGGTCTCGGTACTGAAATCGTGAAAGTTTCTCTGAATGCAAACGAATACATCTTGATTGAAAACCGTCAGCGTTCTTTGGACAAGGATGGCTTGGTTAGTGTCTATCTCGGTGAAGCCAAGCAGAATAACGATACGACCGCGACACGAAAAATTATTATCGATAGTCTTTATACCGTGTTTGAAGATAGCCTTTGCACAAAAGGCAAATGCAAGTACAATGATAAACAGGCTAAGGGCCTTGTGCTTGGTGTGAACAGCTATGATGCGGGACTTCCGGCAAGTGGCATTGCCGTTTGGAAAGTTAATGATTGGTATTTGCGTGAAATGTTGCCTTATGGAATTGCTAATCAGTGGGGCGGTGAATATTATCGCGATCACATGTACGGTATTTCGCTTGTTGAATCCGATGGTGTCTTGAGCATTGGAAAAACGTTCAAGAACGCTATTGGTGAAGATACTTACGATTATGGTAGCGGTACGGATTTGCTTCCGCATTTTCGCTATGCTAAGGATAAAAAGTTTGATACGGTGAAAACAATTCTTCCGACAGGTTATGCAAATACGGCAACGACGCATGGCGGTTATACGGGAATCAAGATTTCTGTGGATATCCCGAAGGATGCTCGTATCGAAAAGACGGCAAATGCCTTTATGGGCGATAGCGTAGAAAGCTATGCGGCTCCTGTGATTCGCGTGACGATAAGTGTCGATGATGGAAGTATTGCCAAATCGAAATTCCCGAAGAATGTCGGTGTCTCGTCTGCAGTTCGTGGCGCAGTATTTGTCAATTACGAAGACGATGAAACGGGTAAGGCCATTGTTTTTGCTTCCGATGATGGTACGCTTCAGGCCATGAATGTATTGGGCGATACGCTTTTTGCTTCGGATACGTCTGTAGTGCAGAAGCGAGTCTCGCAGAAAGATTCAAGTGTCAAAGTCCCGCTGTACCGCGTAGGTCCGAACTATGGACCGCTTGTCGGAATTGCAGGCGATGGCGACCGCGTTTATTCGCTGCACAAAAAGCATTTGGTGCGTACCGCATTTAATTCAGGTGTCCCGATGCAAGATGTCATGGATTTGCAGAAATCCGTTGCTGGAGCTCCGGCGGTGAATACTGTTTTGACAGGCCCGATTGTTGCAAGTTCGCACTTGTTCTTTGCTTCGGATTCAGGATTTTGGACGGTGAACTTGACCGATGAAATGACTCGTTCATTCACCTCGACCGAAGACCTCCATCACCCGCAGGATATGGCGCTTTGCAAGGTCGACAAGAATGATTACTATGGCGTAGTCGTGGGCGAAGAAGGCAAAATCTTTATGCGCAAGTTTACGCTTGAAAATAAGGCTGATGCAAAACCGAGCTTTAGCAAGCAAAAGGCTGGCGTGGGTCAGGTTACTTCGAAGAATGAATATTTCCGCGTGGCTTGTACTGACTTGGACCGCGATGGAACTGTTGAAGCGGTTATGCTCGGTAGCCGTGGTACGGTTGCAAGTTTCAAGCTTGCTGAAGGTGGCAAACGTTCTGCAGAGTGGACGCATGTTTATAAGCGCGGTGCTGCAGGAACAAGTGGCCTTAGCGATGAAACTTCTGGAATGGCCTTCGGTGATTTGAATGGCGATGCTTATCCAGAAATTGTCTTCTTGGGCGATAATTTGGTTTATGCGCTCGACCGCTTTGGTGTCCCTGTAGAGGGTTTCCCGGTGACAATCAATCGCGGCTCTCCGATATTTGGTTTCTTTAGTGATCCGCTCATTGTCGATGTGACGGGCGATAAGCTTCCTGATATTCTGGTGCCGTCAAATGATGGCTTGGTTTATGCATACACCGGTAAAGGTAAGCGCGTGTCAGATAGATTCCCGATTGCTGCGGGCAGCTTTGAAAGTATTGATACTGTAACGCAGATTGTTCCGATGAGCATTTTTGTGACGGATGCGGTCAAGGATTCTAAGGGGCCTGAACTTTATGCACTCCACAGAAGTAGCGTGACGGCGTTCCGCTTGGACAAGGCTTCTGATGGCGCTGAAAAGGCTGCTGCCGCATGGACTTTCCCTGCTGCAGGTAATGAACGCACCGGCTTCTTCGATGCTTCTAAGCTTGGCGATGTTGATGCCGTAAAGAGCAAGGACGAAATTTCTGATTTCTTCATTTTCCCGAATCCGGTTCGTGGTGGTGAGGCAAAAGTGCGCATGGAACTGGGCGCAAAGCCGCGGTCGGTAAAGCTTGAACTTTATGACATTACTGGTTTGTGCGTGTTCAAGACAGACATTCCAGATGGTATTGCCGGTGTGAACCAAGCAAATCTCGATTTGCACAACTTGGGCTCTGATGTCTATACGGCTCGATTGAAGGTCAAGTTCGAAAGCGGCAAGACTAAGCAGAAACTTTATCGCGTGGGCGTTGTCCGTTAGGTAAAACAAGGAGCGAATTATGCGTTCGAATCTTTTCTTGTCGCTTGGCGCATCTTTGGCTTTGTTTGCGCTTTGGACGCTTGCATCGTGCACGGCAAGTGGAGATTCGGTTGAAGGCAATACCGTCATCTCGATTGGTGATGGTTCTCCGTCGAATTCCGGTTCTAAGTCTTCTTCGAGTAAAGATTCTTTGCATGTGGACCCTACTGTTTTTGGAATGTTTAATTGGGTGAAAATTCCCAAGGCTACAATTACTCGCGGCGTGAATTCCTTTGGCGTAAATTCGTTTACCATTGCGACTACTGAAGTTACTCAAAAAGTATATGAGTTTGTAATGAATGGATTGCCGGAACAGTCCAAGATTGGTGAAAATCGAGCTGTTTCTAATGTGAACTGGTACCATGCGGTACTCTTCTGCAATGCGTTCTCGAAGCTTGCCGGGCTTGATACGGCGTACGTTTACAAGTCCATTGCCGGTGATTCTACTTTAGTCAATTTGACCTTTGTTGATTCCGTTGCGGCTATTCGACTCCCAACGGAAAACGAATGGGAAATTGCAGCTCGCGGCGGAACAACGACGACGTACTATTGGGATGCCGATGTCGCCTCTAAATATGCGTATTATGGACAAACGAACGGTCCAGATGTGGTGGCACAAAAGTTACCGAATGACTTCGGTCTTTACGATATGGCTGGTAACGTTGCTGAATGGATAAATGATTGGTATGACGCTTATCCAAAAAATAAAAGTGATAATTACACTGGTCCCAAAACGGGCGAATATCGCGTAATCCGCGGCGGTGGCTGGTCGGACAAGGTAACCGCACTAGCCCCGAAGGAACGTGAAAAACTGGATCCTGCTCAATCCAAGGTGACAGTTGGCTTTAGACTGGTCTATTCTACCGGTTTTTAAAGTTATATCCTATTTGTCTTGTCTGAAAATTTTTAGATTATTATGCATGAAGTATATCCATGTGTTAGCCGTAATGCTTTGCGGTCTTATTTTAGGATGTTCCGAAGAAAAATCGGAACCGCTTCCTGATTTGCCGCCTGTAGAAATACCTGCGGAGGTCTTTGGCTATTATTCAGGGCGCATACCCTGCGATGACTGCAAAAAGCGTGCTGTGGATATGGATTTGTTCAATGACGGCAAGGTTGTCGCCGTTCAGTCGATTTTGAGAGATTCTTTGCGAACCGATACGCTCCGTGGAACGTTCGTGTATGCTGATAGCGTTGTAAAGATGAACTTTTCGGATAATACTCTCCACTGGGACTTTAAGCGTGATAGAGTCGGAAACCTGGTGTTCATGAGACTCGGTGATGTTTATCGCGATGCCGATGGCTCAAAGTTCGTCATGGTTCGTTTTTATAAAAAGATTAAAAAATAAGAGTTTGAGAATATGTTTACAGCCCTAATTGCCGATGACGAACCTCTAGCGCGTGTGCGCATGCGTTCTCTGCTCGAAGCGTATTCGGGCGAAATTGAAATTTTAGGCGAAGCATCGTCTGGCGCGCAGACGATTGAAAAAATCCACGAGCTCGATCCGGATGTTATTTTTCTGGATATCCAGATGCCCGATATGGATGCGTTCGAAGTTCTGCGTTCGCTGAATGAAGATGATATTCCGCTCATCGTATTTACGACTGCTTACGATAATTTTGCTCTCCGTGCCTACGAGGAGAATGTCGTTGATTACCTTTTGAAGCCTATTGATCCCGAGCGTTTGCAGGCGACAATGGCGAAACTTCGCAAGCGCATGCCGCACGAAGGTGGGCAGGGCGTTCCGGCAGATTTTTCATGGGACAAGTTCAAGGACTTGATGAGTGCGAGCGGTCTTTACATGCAGCGTTTGCAGGTTAAGCAGCCCGACCGTATTTTGCTTGTGAACATGGACGAAGTGATTCGTTTCCAGAGCGAGGAAAAGTACACGACCGCTTACACGACTACATCGCAATACATCATCGACATCACGCTTGTGGAGTTGGAGAAACGTCTTGACCCGCGTCAGTTTGTGCGTGTGCACCGTGCACATTTGGTGGCGATTGACTACATCTCTGAAATCCGAAAGACCGAGAGCGGGCGCCTTTGCGTTGTGCTTCGCGACAAGAACAAAACACAGATTACCGTAAGCCGTAATTTTGTAAAAACCGTTAAGAGTTTGTAATTGGGAGTATTGATGGAACAGACACCTCCAAAAAAATCAGCAAAGAAATTTCTGAAGTCCTTTACACGAGAAGTTATTGTACCTGTTGTCCTTGCGTTAATCGTAATCCAGTACGTCATTCAGGCGTTCCAGATTCCGAGCGGCTCCATGGAAGATTCGCTCAAGACGGGTGACTTTTTGCTTGGCCTCAAGTTTACTTATGGTTCTCCGATCCCATTCTCGAACCAGAATTTCCCGGGATATACAGAACCCAAACATGGCGATGTCGTTATCTTCCGCTATCCGGGTGAACCGGAATATCCTGATAACAATCCCAAGCGCTATACGCATTTGTTTAATGCGCTCATGTTGGGCAACTACTATTGGGACCATGCTCCCGAAAAAGGCCAGCCGCATTTGGTGCATTACGCCCAAGGTCCGAAGGACTACATCAAGCGTTGTGTTGCTGTGAGTGGCGATACAGTTGCTGTTCATGGAGGCCGACTTTTCTTGAATGGCAAGCGCCAGGATTCTCTCCCTGCGTTTGGAAAATGGACGGCTAGCGTTCGCACGCTTTCGCCGAGAGATGAGGTCGAGGAATTTGTGGTGCCATCTGTTGGTGATACGCTGTATGTCGATTCCTTGCCGATGATTAAGCTTTGGTGGTTGCGTTCGCTTGTTGCTCAGGAAAATCCGGATTCCTCTGTACAGTTGGAACTTTCACTTTTGCGCAATGGCCGTGAAAACAACAATTATGTGTTTAATGATTATAGATTCCCGGTGGAAAATGACCGAGGCCTGTTCTTGGAAAGGGAACGCTCTCTGAGATTCGCGCTGAAGTCGTTAAGCCAAAAGAATGTGTCTCAGGGGGATTCGTTGACTGGCGTTGTGCCTTTCGATTACATCAGACAACTGGCGAAGATTGGATTCTTGCCGTTGATTGACCCCTATGATCCTAATATGAACAAAGGCTTTACTCGCCTTGTAGACTATGTATCTTTTGAAGGTTCTATTCTTCAGGATCTCGAAGGCAATGTCAAGCGTTTGAACATGGCGCCTGCTGTTGTGCCTGATTCTGCGGATTCCACTGAGATTGTTGAAAATAACCACTTCAAAATTCAGCGTAACCTCTATTTGGGTTCTGAAAAGATTGATCGTTATGTCGTGAAGTACCCGCAGTTCTTCATGATGGGCGACAACCGCGATAACTCGGCGGATTCCCGTTATTGGGGACTCGTTTCGTTGCGCAATATCCGTGCAAAGGCATTTATCATCTACTTCTCCTTTGATAATGATGACGGAAAGTTTGCGTTTTTAAAACCATGGACATGGTGGCGTATTCCGTTCCGTATCCGCTATACTCGCATTGGCAAGTTTATTGACTTGATTAAGTAAATGAAGTTTTCGAAGGTTGCATATTTCTTGGCGTCATGCCTGATGATTGCTGCTTGCGCAACGCAAGTGGCCCCGTCGGGCGGTCCCGAAGACAAGCTCCCGCCGCGTGTCGCGGCGGTGTCTCCGGCGCCAAATACGGCAAACCATCCGAATGAACTTTATGTGAAACTGGAATTTGATGAATGGATTAACGCTTCGATTCCGCGTGGTGCTGTTTCCATTTCGCCACCAATCGAAAAGAAGTTGCGTTATGAAGTTCACGGCAAGACGCTCGAAGTCTATTCACGTGCTGAACTCGATACAGGTACGACGTACACGGTTACATTTGCCGGTGGCATCAAGGACTTGCGCGGGAATGCTCTTGCAAAACCGTTCCAAGTTGTCTTTTCTACAGGTGCAACTATTGATTCCTTGACGCTTACCGGACGTGTCATGGTAAATGACTCTCTTGTCCGAAAAAAAATGTATCCGAGCGTTGGTCTTTATTTGATGGGCGCCGAACGTGAATCCAAGCGCTACCTCGAAAAGTACCGCGATACGACGACGCATGTACTCGATTCGCTGCCGATGCTTACTAAAGAAGAACCGCTTTATATTACGGCTGCAGATAGCATAGGCAACTTTACACTTACTGGGCTTAAGGCCGGGCTTTATCGTGTTGTCGCTTTTGTAGATGGCAATGGTAACCACAAACTCGAACCGTCATCGGAACTAGCCGGTGTCTGGATTTCCGATTTACAGTTGTCTGAATCGACAAATGATACGCTTTGGATCGCTCTTGCAAATCAAGATACGTCGCTTTTGGAAATGGATAATGTGAGCCAGCCTTTTGCAAATATCCTCGAAGCGAATTTTACACGTCGTGTTTATTTTGATTCCTCATTTGCGGACACTTCTAACTGTTTCTTAGCTTCATCTGCTGGCGACACGCTTTACCCGCGATATGTTTACCTCGGAACGTCTAATGCACCCCGTTTTTACTTTGATCCGAAACCAAAAGAAGAAATTGTATATAAATTTGTCTGCCTTAATGGAAAAGACTCTTTATCTCACGCTTTAGATACCGCCAGGAATTATGCAGAAATCGAATGGAAAGAAATGGAATCCGATACGCTTCCTCCAAAAATCCAGACAGTACAGATTACAGGAAAAGCAAAAAATGCTTTCCCGGATGATTCGTTAATCGTGATTTATAACAAGCCTATTTTGGATTCTTTAGAGGATATGTTCTTCGTTGTAGAAGGTAAGGACACTGTTCAAGTGGCGGTTCAAAGAAAGGACCCTGTTCGCTTTGTTGTGCAACGAGGTGCTCCTTGGCCGACGGATTCCAAGTTCAGTTTGTTACGTGGCTATGCCGATACGACTTTGGCAAAAGCCGATAGTAATGGTGTTCGTGATACGGTTATTAAGACGAAATATGAAAACAAACTGACATTTGAGTCTATATCCAAATTGAAATTGGCATCGCTGGTTGGAAAAATTCCTGGCGCAAAGACGGGTGCTGTTGTGCGCCTCAAGTCTGTAGAAACTGGCAAATTTGAATATGCAAAATGCTCTTCTTATGGAGTATTCTCATTTAACGACCTTGTTGAAGGTGGATATATTATTGACTATTATTATGCAGATAAAGGGACTGGTTTGCCTGATGGCGGATCAATAAATCCCTTCAAGTTTGGTTCTGCATGGCGTTCCCCGATTGATACGTTAAAAATCAAAAGTGGAGCAAACGATTTAGAACAACTGATGCCGAACCTGCCGGCATTGCCTTAAAGGATGGAAAAAATGGAAAAGATTCCTTCATTTGTAGCGCTTGACTTGGAAACAACCGGTCTTGATTTCGAAAAAGACGAAATCATCGAGGTTGCTCTCGTTCGCTTTGAAAATGGCGAACCGAAAGACAATCTTGATTTCTTGGTGAAGCCTTCTTCTACGGAACTCCGCCCCTTTATCGAAACGCTAACCGGCATTAACAAGGCTGATTTGGATAGTGCTCCTGATTTTGCATCGATTGCAGGGCAGATCTGCTCCTTTATCGGAGACCTTCCGGTTGTTGCTCACAATGCACTTTTTGATTCCAAATTCTTAAAGCAAACGTTTGCGAAGGTCGGGGTCAATTACGATTCCCATGTGTTCTGGGATTCGCTCACGCTTTCCCGTATTGCTTATCAGGATGTTCCGAATCATCGTTTGGATACGCTTGTTCAGGAACTTGATATTGAACGCAGTCGCGCACACCGCGCCTTGCCTGATGCCGATGCTTGCGGCCGCTTGTTTGTGAAGGCTCTTGAAAAAATTTCTTCGATGGACCCGTGGCTTTTTGAAGCTCTCACGAAAGTTGCAGAAGGTTCCGGTTACGAGACGCTTTTCGCTAAGAAGAACGATGAGTTTTCGGCTCCGAAGTACAAATTGCCGGAAGCCCCTGCACAAGTTGCATTGCCCAAGTCTAAAGCTCCACGTGTCAGCGAATTCTTTAAGGAAGGCGGCTTTATTTCCTTTGTCGTGGAAGATTACAAACCGCGCCATAATCAGCAGGATTTTGCCTCTGTTATGGAACGCAACATGTACAAGGGAGGCCTTTGTGTGCTCGAAGCACCGACCGGTTCCGGCAAGACATTATCTTACTTGATTACTGCTGCAAACAAGGCTATTACCGGTGAACGCGTGCTTATCAGTACCGCAACGCGTACTTTGCAGGAACAGCTCTGGACGGAGTCCATTCCGCAAATTGCAAAGATTTACAATGGCGAACTTCGCCCCGCGATTTTGAAAGGCCGCGACAATTATCTTTGCCTTCGCAAGTTCGAGGAACTCTTGATGCATTCGCAGAGACTTCTCTCTGCAGAAGAACGCGATTCTTTCATGGCTCTTATTCCATGGGTGATGTCTACCGAAACGGGTGATATTAGCGATTGCAATTCGTTTAGCCAGGGCCGTAATCGTGTGCTTTGGTCAAAGCTTTCTAGCAACGCTTCTTCATGCCTTGGCGAAAAGTGCCCGCATCACAATAACTGCCCGGCGTTTGTCGCAAAGCGTAAAGCCATGAACGCTAACATGGTGCTTGTGAACCATTCGCTTTTCCTTGCCGATTTGCAACTCGATTTTGCTTTGCTTCCGGCTTACGAACACATCGTCTTTGACGAAGCACACCGCTTGCCCGAAATCAGCAATCAGGCTTTTGGGCGTACCATTTCGTTCTTTGGATTCAGAAACATTGCAAAGACTCTCGAACCTTCCAAGGCTGGTGGCGATGGACTCATTGCTGAAATTGCAAGCCGACTCCCGGCCGAACAGCCTGAAATTCATGAAATTTGCGACAAGCTCTCCGAGGCTCTTGCTGAATCCGAAAAGGCCTTGCACCGTTTCTTCATGAAGATTGGCAAGAAAGTGGCTAAGCAGAAAAACGGTCGTAGCGGCTTTACCTACGTGAATAGCATCCTCGCTGAATACGAAGCCGATCCTGCTACGTTCCTTGAACAGTATGCCAATGCTCGCGACCTTGCAAGCAAACTTGTCGCCGCAACAGCAAATGTTGAATCTCTCAAGGGTGTTGTGGGCGATCTCGATGGCCGTATGACCGAAATAAATCATTTTGTCACGGACTTTGAATTTGTAACGAAGGCTGGCCGCGCTGATTGGGTCTTCTACATGGAAGAACCGTTCAACCCGCATACGATCAAGCTGCATGCGCTCCCGCTCCATTCTGGAAGCGTTTGGAAAGAAAAGTTCTATCCGTGGATCAAGTCCGCAACGTTTACATCGGCAACGCTTTCTGTGCAGGCCGACCTCACGTATTTCTTGCAGAAAATGGGCATGGATACGCTCCGCGTTAAGCAACCGTTTGTGCGCGTTTATACGGAACCGTCCGATGTGAACGAACGCCGTTCTGTGATGGTCGCGAAGTTCCTCCCGAAGCCTTCGACTCCGGAATTTGGCGATGCCTTGAACGATACGCTTTTGAAGGTGCTCCCGTCGATTGAAGAAAATACGATGGTGCTCTTCACCAGTGTAGCTACGATGATGAAGGCTCAGGCCGTTCTTGCTCCGGCATTTGCCGAACGCAATAAGCTTTTGCTCTGCCAGCATGTTGATGGCTCGCTCGATGGACTCGTTGCAATGTTCCGCAAGGAACGTGGCGCTTGCCTCCTTGGCTGCCAGAGCCTCTGGGAAGGCGTGGACTTCCCGGGTGATGCGCTCAAACTGCTCGTCATCACGAAGCTTCCGTTCCCGAACCCGAGTGATCCGCTTGTCGCTGGCCTCACGAACGAAATGAAGGCCGCCAACAAGAACTTCTTCAAGGATTACTTTATTCCTGAAGCGTACATCGAACTCCGTCAGGGAATGGGTCGCCTCTTGCGCTCTGATTCCGATTCTGGAAAGGTCCTCATCTTGGATAACCGCGTTATCCTCGAACGCTACGGCAAGACCTTCTCCCGCATTTGGAACTTCAAACAGCGCATCGCAGGCTCCGTCTCCGACATCGAACGCTTCGTGAAATAGGCGTTTTTTCGCCAAAAACGGCAATCTCATAATTGTCCGCTCGGGCAGGTTGTAAGCCTGCCCATTTTTTATTATATTTGGCACCCTGCTTTAAGGTGCATAATGTTTGATTTAAGCTCTTTTTTTGATGGTATGTCCAAGCCCTTGCTTCGTAACGCCCATGCGAAGGCGTTCGGCAAAAAGGGACTTTTAAATAATGCTCTTATCCAGTCCGAAACATTGTCTTTTTATTCCGACAAGGAACGTGTTGCGGGCTTATTTTCCAAGATGGAAATGTGGCAGCGCCGCTGCCTGAACTTGATTTACAATAGCGGGTCTAGAGGACTTGCGTTTAACGAACTTCGCCTCACGGTTCCTGTGAGCAAGAACCGCGAGCTTCAGACGTTCTTGCTTACGATGTGCCGCGAATACGTCCTTTACCGTTCTTTCGTGGGCGGGACCCCGATTTATTTGGGCTTTAGCGATTTTGTCGGTTGCTTCGATGTCAAGCCGGAAGGTGAAATCGATACGGTCTCTCCGCTGATTTTGTACCAGAACCTTTTGGATTGGCATATTTGTGTGGTGCTTGCGAACGCCAAGAAAAAGCAGCTCCGTATCAATGCGAACGGAACGCTTCATCGCCGTGGTCGCCAGATATGCGCCGAGGTGTTTACGTCGTCTCGCCAAGTTTCTGAAAAGGCCTGCGAACAGGAAATTTCGCTCATTTTCAGTTTCCTCGTGCAGAACGGTTGGCTTGAACGTGACAATACATTCTTGCTTCCGTCGACGACAGCTATTGACTTTATTCACAAAAATGGTTTCCGCCTGCATCAAGATGTGATTTCTTGGTGGATCAAGGAACGATTCCACGGTGACCGCGATTTGTGCGCCCATCTGTTGAATGGCTTGGGCGAAGGTCTTTCTGCCGTTGATGCGGCTCTCCTTTTCTGGGTGATGGATCCGTCTTATCGCCTGCAAGAAAAGAACAAGGTGTTGCCTTGGGAATTCATGCCGCGTCCGCTTTGCGAACTTTGGATTTTGGGTCTTGTCGATTTCCGCATGGCGCAAGGCAAGATTACTTCTGTAGTCTTGAGCAAGTCGGGCAGAGATTGGCTCGATACTTCTATCGCTTCGATTCCTGAAGCAAATCTCACGGCGCTCCCGAATTTTGATTTGGTCGTTTCTACCGGCATGGCTCCGCGTGTGCTTTATTCGCTTGCATGCCTTGCGAAAGTCAAGAACGACGAAACGTTCCTTTGCTTTACGCTCGAAAAGGAAACGTATGTGGCTGGTCTCAAGAGCGGCTTCCCCGAATCCGAAGTGGAAAATCTCCGCAACTGGCTTAAGCCGCCTGAGAATGTGTCTTCGACACTTGCCGAATGGAATGCTTCGTTCTACGGCGCCAAGGTGCGCACGGCTCGACTCCTGAAGGTCGAAAGTGCCGAAGTGCTGAGTGAACTTTCCCGATTCCCGCAGTTCATGGAATGCACCGAAGAATATATCCCGGGCTATGGCTTTGTTCTAAATCCTGAACTTGAAGCGCGCGCGTTTGAAATCCTCGAAAACTACGGTTTCTTCCCGTACGTTGGCGAATCGACGGAAAATCGCACGCCGGCAGCGCAAGAAGAATGGAAGGCTGAGTTCGCCATTGCATGGCCTGATGCAAAGAAGATTGACTACGATCTGCGTGACGAAGCGGACGAAGCGTCTGCTCAGGCAACGATGGATTCTACCAAGTACGGTAGCGTTTATCAGAAATTGAGCACGTTCGATCTCGTGAAGGTCTTGCGCTACGCCAAGACGGTGGGCACACCGCTTGCGGCAAAGATCATGGACAAGTCCAAGCGAAACGCGAAGCTCGAAGAAAAGATGTTCTACGTGCATGCGCTCCATTTGGCAAAGTCCCCTTCGATGGTTGAA
The DNA here is from genome assembly GCA_947165045.1 of uncultured Fibrobacter sp. Taxonomy (GTDB): domain Bacteria; phylum Fibrobacterota; class Fibrobacteria; order Fibrobacterales; family Fibrobacteraceae; genus Fibrobacter. The sequence goes on from CAMUYW010000001.1 coordinate 85,852, forward strand.
ATTCAGGAAAGCGGCAAGGAAGAAAAATTCTCGCTCGACCTTTCCTTTATTCAAGAAATCAAGGTCCTTAGCAAAAAAGCCGCCGCCCCGCAAGTGTAAGTAACCTAATTTAAATGCAAAAATGGTCATCCTAATCTAATAGGGTGACCTTTTTATTTTGAAAAAAGTGTGAAGTAAGGAAGATCCTTCGCAGTAGCGTGCAAAACGAGAGTCGCGAACGACTGCTTGTAGGCGTTCATGACCGAGTGAAGCCGCTGACGCCGTAGGCGTCAACTCCGAGCTGGGGCCCCGCCCGCATGACGTGCTTTTAATAATGAATTTTAAAACAGGTTTTGGGCGGTAGCCCAATTTTTACTATCATTCCCCCAATGAACCTTCTCCGCATTTTATTTCTGCTGAGTGTGCTTGTCGCATACTCGTTCGGAGCTTCCTCGACTATGGAAAATCTGTTGTTCAATGGCCGTTGGTCCCATGCAGGCGGTGTAAGCCGTGCTAGTGCGCCTGCCGCATCCATCACGTTTAATGCCAAAGCCTCCAAAATTACATTTACGGTCGAAGGCCATTCTCGCTGGCGCCTTGATCGCGATGGCAAGCAAATCGACCAATTCGAAATCGATGCGAAGGAATCTCACACTGTCAAGGTGAACGACGACGGTGCCTTCCACAAGTACCGCCTCATCAAGATTAGCGAAAGCGGAGTTCCCGAAATCAAGTTTTACGGCGTCACGGTCGAAGGAGAATTTGGCGATGCTCCCAAGCCGTCCTCACGTCGGATCGAGTTCATCGGCGACTCTTTTACTGTGGGCTATGGCTGCGAAGGCTCCTCGGCCGAAGACGCTCCCGAGTTCGAGAAGACGAACGCTTCCAAAAGTTACGCTTACCTCCTTGCAAGCGGTTTTAATGCCGACTACCAAGTGAATGCCTTCAGTGGGCGCGGCCTTGTGCGCAACTACGATAACATGATTCCCGAATGGACCATGGAACGCCTCTATGATTACACGGTCATGGGTTCGGTAACCTCGTATTCGAAGCCGGAACGCTGGGATTTTGGAAAATTCCATCCGCAAGTTATCGTGATTTTTGAAGGAATTAACGATTTTCAGGGGAATTCGCCGTATGCGGATAAACGAAAATTCAAGAAATCGTACTCGAATCTGCTTGAAAAACTCCGTAAGGCTCATCCCGGTGTGAAATTCTTGCTTGTTTCGACGAAAGTTTGGCCGAACGATGACCTTGCTCCGACCATAAAGTCAATTTACGATGCCGAAATTGCTGCTGGACACAAGGATTTGGAGTATAAACATGTGCTTACCACCAATGTTGGTCTGCATGGACACCCCGATACGCATTCCCAAGAAGAACTGGCGAACACTTTAAGGCCTATAATAGCCCGGCTTGGACGGTGGCTTTCGAGATAATTTATAGTCAGGTAAATCCTTTTTTGTATATTTAGAAAGTCATGTTCTAAAATGGATATGTGTTTATGTCTTCATCGGTTATGAGAAAAGTTTATGCCCTTTTCAGGATGAATTTCCTGATTGTTGTGCTGTTGGTGGTTACTGCCGTAGCCATGTTTGCATATAGGCATTTCTTGGACGATATCTGGGACATCAATCTTGGTGAATATTCTTATGTGGTTGCTAGTGCTGACTCCGTGGATGGAGGTACTTCGGCAATTTCGATGATGCGTACCGATTCTTCCGTTATTGTCGAGTACGAACTTCGTGAAGGCTATGCCTACCCATATGTGGGTATCAAGATTTATCTTGGTGACGGAAAAACCGAGGGTTTGAACCTTTCCAACTACGATAGCATTTTTGTGTGGCTCAAACCGCGTAACGAGGGCTCGGTCCGTCTTTACATGCGCGGTTACGATCAGGCGCTTTACCGCAAGAACGACGAAACTTCTCTCAAGTTCAACGAAATCGAATTTACTCCGACCAAGGAACCGTACCCGGCCGTGTTTGTCCCGCAGGAATTTCGCGTAGCAGGCTGGTGGGTTTCTCAGAACGAGATTAATGTCCACAAGGCCCGTGTTGACCTCTCGAACATTCCGCTCATTGAAATCCAGACCGGAACGAACGCTCCGCTTGGTTATGGAGGCATGGAAATCAAGGGCATTCGCTTCAAGGGCAAGAAGATTTCTCAGGTGGACCTTGTGACGACGCTTGTGGCGCTTTGGTTTGTCACCTTCCTTATCATCTTGATTATCAGATTCTTTGACTACAGCCGTGAACGCGCTATCAATAGAAAGAAGCAAGAAGAACTCAAGAGGAACCTCCGCGCTTTGGAAATTGAAAAGAGCGAATACGAAAAGTCCAGTAAGGAAGACCCGCTCACCGGTTGCCTCAACCGTGCTGGCTTTAGCGGTGTGCTTCTCCGCGAACAGGAAAAGCTCAATAGAACGGGCGGCCCTGTGTCGTTCATGATTTTTGACATCGACCATTTCAAGGAAGTGAACGATACTTATGGTCATCTTGTAGGTGACGAAGTTCTCGTGAACCTCGCAAAACTTGTGCAGGGTATGATCCGCAATACGGACTCCCTCGTGCGTTGGGGCGGCGAAGAATTTGTGATTTTGAGCGACGATACGAGCATCCAGAATGCCGCGTTCCTTGCTGAAAAGTTGCGCAAGGCAATTGAAGCGGCAACGCTCATTACGCAGCAGCAGGTGACTTGCTCCTTCGGCGTGACCGAGATGGTTCCGGGCGAAGACCCGCAGTCGTTCATTGCGCGTGCCGACAAGGCACTCTACACTTCGAAGGAAGGCGGACGCAACCGCGTTACCGTGGCTACGTTCAGACGTAATCATTAAGGATTCGAAAATGCGTGGCTTGCTTCTTCTTGCGGTTTGTGCAGTGCTGCTTGCGTCTTGTACTAAGCATCCGGAAGTTGATGATTTTAAGCAAATCCAGATCCAATGGATTGCGATTGACGATGCTGCAGAAACGTCGGAATTAAAAGACAACTGTGTGATTGAAATCACGTCGGCAGTGATGCGTGATCCGGTGGTCGTAAAATCCAAACTTGTTGAAATATCTTACGAAGTAGTTTACCGCATTGATGAAAAAGGCGCTTTAGCGTTCAGTGGCCGCTGTAGCGACTCCCGTTTTGCGGATTTGCAGGAATGTTCTTGGCAGTCAACCTGCTCTGCCGGTTCGGTTCCTGTTGTAAAATTCCACAACGAACGATAGCGGTTTACCCTAACCTGTTGAACGGTATAAAGATATCTTTATAGTGGTTCAAACCGCCCGTACTGTCTCCGTTGGATGAGGATAGGGAAGATGTGTCACTTGGATGGTGCGCGAGGCGTTGTTTGATATAAGGATTTTCTGTGAAACCGATTTTTGAATACACTGATTATCGCGAATGGATTAGGGACGCTTTTGAAGATTTTAAAAAGCGTAAGACCGTCATATCCTGGCGATACATGGCGATGAAACTCGGTGCAGATCCGGGAAACCTTCTTCGCATTTCTCAGGGCAAGATTCACCTTGCAGTGAATTTCATCAAGCCGATGGCTGAATTTTTCGAGCTTGATGAAAAAGAAGCCGCCTACTGGTCGGAGCTCGTGTACTTTGGTCGCGCGAAGAGCGATCAGGAAGCTTTGAACCACTATGAGAAGATGCAAGCCCTAAAAGGCATCCCTTTAAAGCGTCTTGCCAAAAAAGAACTTGAATTTTACCGCCATTGGTACTATAACGCTATCCGTTCTGTAATCGGTATTTGTAATTTTAAAGATGATTATGAAGGGCTCGCAGAATCTTGCACGCCGGCAATCACGGTGGAGCAGGCCAAGGATGCTATCAAGCTCCTGCACGACCTGAACATGATTTCTGAGGGTAAAGACGGGTACTGGAAAGTGAATGATACGTTTGTGAGTACAGGTGGTAACTGGAGATCCGAAGCAGTTCGGATATTCCAAAAGGAGACGATTCGCCTTGCGGGTGAATCGCTTGAGCGTCATGCGCCCCCTCTCCGCGATATCAGTACTGTCACGATGACGTTCAACATGAACGATATCCAGTTGATTCGTGAAAAGATTAAAGAATTTCGTTCTGACTTGCTCCGCTTGTCGCAGGAAGGAACGGGCGATGATACGGTGTTCCAGCTGAATGTTCAGCTCTTCCCGCTTGCGTTTACCAAGAAGTTGCAGGAGAAGTCGAAATGAAAAGACTAGCCTGTTTAATTTCTGCTCTCCTGTTATGGAGCTGCTCGGATAAGGTTGCTGGTGGTCCCGGCAGCGAAACGACGAACGGCATTGCCTATATGGACAATGGCGCTGTAGCTTCGTATGCAAGAATTGCTATTAGAAGTGTTGACCACACGACGTCTGTTGATAGTGCGACGAATGCACTCGTGAATGCGGACTTCTATGCCGATGCTAATGGACGCTTCTCGTTTGAGGCGCCTGAAGGCGAATATCGCTTGACTATTGTGCATGAAGGTTCTGCCTTTACAGGTCTTTATTCTTCGAATGATAACACGAACCTCGATTCTGTGAAACTTGAACCGACCGCATCCCTCGGTGGTTATGCCGATGTTCCTGATAGCTGTGGCTATGTGTGGGTTGGCGTGCGCGGTATGGATGTGCTTGTGCGTTCGGATTCTACGGGGTACTTCCAGTTGACGCAGTTGCCGTCGAACGATTCGTTGAAGGTCTACTTCTTGCGCGGCGACAATAGTAAAGTCTATGACGATCTGTCTGTGAAGCTCAATCCGAATGAAGCTGAAGTCATTGATTTGCAGCCTGATCCGTACGAAGGCAAGATTAAGTTTGTTGCTGTTGCTGATGGCAAGCCTGTTCCGTATGCATCTCTTGCAATTCGTAAGTTTGATGCTCGTGTAGATTCTTTGCGCGTGAACAATGTTGTTGCTGAAGCCGATGTCTATGCTGACAAGAACGGCGTGTTTGCCATTGATTCCTTGAAGGAAGGCAATTACCGCTTGACGGTAATTCAATCGGGCTCCGCATATTCCAAGGTGCTCTCGGCTAAGCAAATTGCCGCTCTCGATACGGTCAAGTTGCAAGAAACCTCGAACTACATGAGCCGTGTAACGCTTTTTGCTGGCGACAAGTTTGCTTGGGTCGGCGTCTATGGTCTTGACGTAATGACGAAGACCAACGAAGAAGGCGTGTTCTCGCTCCCGATGCTTCCGTCGAACGATTCTCTCAAATTCTACGTTGTTTCTGTAAAAGATAGTTTGTATGTATCGAAGGTTGTCGCGCCTTCGGAGGGCTCTGCGGACTTTGATTACCCATCTGTTGTTTTGCAGGACTTCGAAAAGGATACCTCAAACTGGTACTTTAACGTGGATGCGATTGGTTCCAAGGTTTTGTCCAAGACTATTGAAACGGATAATGACCGCAAATCGAAAGTGTTCCATGGCAAGTATAGCTTGATTGCGACGAACAATTACGATGCTTGGGTTGTGACGGGTTCTATGCTCTGTGCCGATGGCTTCAATCTTTCTTCGCTCGATTCCATTTCGTTCTACGCGAAGGGTTCGGGACAAATCCGTGTCACGCTCGAAAAATGGGATACCGTTGCCGAAGCAACAGGAACCTCGCTCAAGGCTGCTTCGGAATGGATGGATTTGAGTTCTTCTAAGTGGGCGCGTTTTGTCGTAAAGACTGAGGACTTGTGTTACAATTCCAATGATGACAAGAGCTGCTATACGACTTGGAACTCGCTTAAGGATGCTGTTCGCCAGTTGAACTTCTTCGTCCGCAACGGATCTGAATTCTATCTGGACGATATCGTGCTCCACGGCGCTCTGTTCTAGGATTTAAAACCCTTACTTTTGGGGATAAACCCTTTTAAGTGGGCGTTGAATTAAGTATCTTTGTATACATGCAGTCTATTGAATCAGAAGCAAAAATTGCTCAGGAATATCTCGCCCGCATTGCAAAAGATGCCGAGGCGAAGTTTGATGAACATCTCCCCCCAGTAAAGGACCGTCCGTGCCGTTTGCACGAGGCTATGCGTTATTCCATGTTCGCAGGCGGCAAGCGCTTGCGTCCGGGACTTGCTAAGGCCACGTTCGACATGTTTGGCGGCAAGGGTGATAAGATTTGGCTTGCGACGAGCGCTCTCGAAATGCTCCACACGTTCAGCCTTATTCACGATGACCTTCCGTGTGTCGATAACGATGACTACCGCCGTGGTAAGCTCACGAGCCACAAGAAGTTTGGCGAAGCTACCGCAGTGATGGCTGGCGATGCTCTCTGCATCCATGCTTTCGAAATGATGGGCAAGACCGGTAACGCAAAGGCTATTGAACTCCTTGCTCACTTGCTTGGCACTTACGGCATGATCGGTGGCGAAATGACCGACATCGAATGCGAAGGCAAGACTGTAGACTTAGAAATTGTCGATTACATTCACTACCACAAGACCGCTGCTCTCATTGAAGCTTCGCTCTTGGTGGGTGCGATGCTTGCAGACGCAAGCGAGAGTGATATGGAAATCATCCGCAACTATGGCCGCTCTATCGGGCTTGCCTTCCAGATTGTGGATGACATCTTGGACATTGTCTCTACGACCGAAGAACTCGGCAAGGACGCCGGGTCTGACATCGAAAAGGGCAAGGCTACTTACCCGTCCATCGTTGGGCTGGAAAAGTCTAGGGAACGTGCTAGGGAACTCTACGAGGAATCCATCAAGGCATTGGACGGCCTGAAGTGCGATACCTCCATCCTCCGTTCCATCGCGGCATACATCATTACCCGAGTGAAATAAATGGAATTGAAAGACGTAAAGTCGCCTCAGGACTTGAAGCACTGCTCTGTCGAAGAGCTTTACCATTTGGCTTCGCAGATTCGCGAGACCATTATTGGGCAGGTGGCCAAACATGGCGGTCACTTGGCATCGAGCCTTGGCGTTGTTGAACTGACTCTTGCGCTTCACTACGTGTTCAACGCACCGGACGATAAAATCGTTTGGGACGTGGGGCACCAGGCGTACGTGCACAAGTTATTGACCGGCCGCTACGACCGCTTTGATACCTTGCGCCAGCAGGGCGGTATTTCCGGATTCCTGAAGAGGAACGAAAGCGTTTACGATTGCTTTGGGGCTGGGCACGCGACGACTTCGATTTCGGCGGCTCTTGGCTTTGCCGTTGCTCGTAACCATTTTGGCCGCAACAACAATGTGGTCGCAGTCATTGGAGACGGTTCCATGACGGGCGGTATGGCGTACGAAGCGATTAATAACGTGGGCGCCTCCAAGCAGAACATGACCATCATCTTGAACGATAACAAGATGAGCATTGCTCCGAACGTGGGCGGGTTCAGCAAGTACTTGAACCGCGTGATTTCGGACCCGGTTTACAACAAGATGCGTACGGACTTGGATCGCCTGATGAATCGTTTGCCGGGCATTCTGGGTTCTCGCTTCCGTGACCTCTTCTTGCAGGTCGAGAATGCGGCGAAGAACGCCGTGAAGCCGGGCCGCTTCTTTGAAGATTTGGGCATCCGCTATTTTGGTCCGATTGACGGTCATGATATCGATGAACTCGTGATGATTCTTGAACGCGTCAAAAGCCAACAAGGCCCGTGCCTCGTGCATGTGCTTACGGAAAAGGGCCGTGGCTTTGATGCTGCTGAAAAGAATCCGACAAAGTATCACGGTTGCAGTGCGTTTGACCCCGAAAGTGGGCTCCCGCTTGCACCGGGCAATCCGAATCCGTCTCTCACGAGCGTGTTCGGCAATACGCTTTTACAGCTTGCCAAAAAGGACAAGCGCATCATGGGTATCACGGCCGCCATGCCTACGGGCTGCGGCATGGATATCGTGATGAAGGAACTCCCGGACCGCGTGATTGACGTGGGCATTGCCGAAGAACATGCGGTGACGTTTGCTGCCGGTATGGCTTGCGAAGGCATTGTGCCTGTGGTCGCGATTTACTCGTCGTTCATGCAGCGCGCTTACGACCAGATTATTCACGACATTGCACTCCAGAATTTGCACGTGGTGCTCGTGCTTGACCGTGCTGGCCTTGTGGGGGCTGATGGCCCGACGCATCATGGCGCGTTCGACTTGTCGTTCTTGCGTACGGTTCCTGGAATGACCATCCTTGCTCCCTCCAACGAAAATGAATTGCGCGATATGATTACAGCCGCAATTGATATGGAAGGTGTGGTGGCAATCCGCTATCCGAGAGGTACTGCGCTCGAAGCAGAACTCAAGCCTTCGGAAGGACCATTTGATTATAAAAGCCCCAAGATTCTTGAGAAGGGCTCCGGCATACTCTTATTGGGTGCCGGCTTCATGACAAATGAACTCAAGAAAACAGCCTCCGTGCTTCGTGAAAACGGATACAACCCGACGCTTGTGGATGCCCGTTTTATTAAGCCGCTCGACCAGGAATGCTACCGTTCGTTGTTCGACAATCACAATGTCATTGTGACCTTGGAAGACAACACGCTCGTGGGTGGCTATGGTTCAGCCATTGCGGAACTATTGTCCGACCTCGGCTATACGGACAAGAAGCTGTACCGGTTTGGTCTTCCGGACAGATTCGTTGAACAGGGAGAAATCAAAGCTCTCTACAAGATCTTGAAAATTGACGGGGAATCCGTCGCCAAACAGTTGATGGAAAAACTATGAGTGAAGAAGAAAACAAACCGAAGCGTACTGTAAGAATGACGCTTGACCGCAAATTTGGAGTCAGCGAAGCTCCTGAACGCCGCCCTCGTCGTAATGACGACGACCGTGGTTCCTTTGGCGACAAGCCCTTTGGCCGTGGCGATCGTGGCGACCGTCGTTTTGACCGCGACCGCGGCGAACGCCGCTTTGATCGTGGTGAACGCCGTTTCGATCGTGACGACAATCGCGAAGACCGTCCGTTCAACCGTGAAGAACGCCGTGGTGGCCGCTTTGACCGCGACCGCCGCCCGCGCCGCTTTGGTGACAAGCCGTTTAACCGTGGCCCGCGCCGTGATGGAGCCGTGAACGCTCCGGTTTACCGCCAGCGCCCGGAACAGAAAGAAACTGTTGACGAGAATTTGGACGAAGCCGCACTCGAAGCACGCGCAGCCCAGATTGAAGCTGTTGAAGATGCCGGTGCAACACCTCCTTGGTTCAAGCGCCTCATTGCTTGCACCACTGAAAAGGGTCGCGAACGCGAAGGCAAGTTCCTTGGCGAAGGCGTTCACGTTGTTGAAGAACTCGTGAAGCACCACCGCGAACTCGTGATTTCTGTTTACGTTGTCGAAGGCTTTGAAAACGAAGAACTCATCGAAGCTATTAACGAAGCCGAAATTACGCTCCACACTCTCACTGAAGAACAGATGAAGCGCCTTTCTTCGACGATGACAACGCAGGGCATCATTGCTTACTGCAACATCGCAAGCAAGAAGCCTGTTTACGAAACAAGCCGCAGCGTGCTTACGCTTGTGGACGCCGTGCAAGATCCGGGTAACCTCGGTACGCTCTTCCGCACGAGCCTCGGCTTTGGTTCTAACGGCATGATTCTCGGTCGTGGTACCGTGAGCCCGTTCAACCCGAAGGTTGTGCGCGGTTCCTCGGGCACGTTCCTCCGTGTTCCGTTTGAATTCGACGTGGACCTCGTTGACCAAATTAACTTCCTCCGCAGCAAGGGCTATACCATCATCGCTACGGATTTGCATGCTAAGCAGTCCCTCCGCCAGATTCCGCAGCACAAGCTCCGCAAGATGGCTTTCCTCGTGGGTAACGAAGGTGCTGGCACGAATCCGTACTTCATTGAACTTGCCGACGAAACGGTGAAGATCCCGATGAGCAGCGAACTTGAATCTCTGAACGTGGCTGTCGCACACGGCATTCTCTCGTACGAAGCCGCCCAGATTCAGGAGGAATTGAAGTAATGACGTGCTTTTACGATCGCCTTGAACAGCGTATTGCAAAGTGCGGCAACCCGGTCTGCATGGGCATGGATCCTGTGCTCAAGCTTATCCCGCTCGAAGGAACTCCCGAAGACCGCATCAAGCGCTTCTATTCCGACATCTTGGAATGCTGCCTCAAGCGTAACGTGCAACCGGCCGTCGTGAAGCCGAACAGCGCTTATTACGAATGCGTGAGCGTGCAGTCGATGCTCGTTCTGCAGCAGCTCATTGCCGATTACAGAAGCGCTGGCATTCCGGTTATTTTGGATGCAAAGCGCGGTGACATTGGCAAGTCCAGTGCCGCCTATGCTAACGCCGCCTACGACGTTTACCGTGCCGATGCCGTGACCGTTTCTCCGTGGATGGGTGCCGATTCTGTCGGTCCGTTCATCCGCGAAAATAGCGAAAACGGTGCTTACGTGCTCCTCCGCACGAGTAACAAGGGCGCTCACGACTTCCAGGATTTGCCGGTTACACGCAGCGACGATCCGCGTGACGTTGCAGAAGCATTCTACTCCGTAGCAGACAAGATTATGGAATGGGATGCTGACAAGGGCTACCTCGGTGCTGTTGTCGGTGCAACCCACCCTGAAGAACTTGAAAAGATTACCGCTTACACGGTTGCTCACAAGCACGAAATGCCGTTCCTCATTCCGGGCGTGTCCATTCCGGGCGTGCCGGGCGGTCAGGGCGGCGATGCAAAGACTGTGCTTACGGCAATCGCAAACGGTGGTGGCAAACGCAAGTTCCATGTGCTCAATTCGAGCAGTGGCCTCAACTTTGCATGGCAGCGTAACGATACGCCGGCGAATTACGCGAACGATTGCGTCGATGCACTCGAAAAACTCGCGGAGGCTTGCCAACTGTAACCTATGCGTTTCCTTGCGGCTATCATAGTTTCAATTGCGGTGATTGCGCTCGCGTTCCATTACGCGAAGCCGTTGCCGGGCACGAACTTTGACGAATCCTTCTTGCCGAAGGCTTCGTCTGTTCGCTATGTTGCTGCAGGGCACGATGCATCGGTTGCTGGGCTCTTTTGGATTAAGGGCCTTACAGAACTTGGCGAAAGCTATCTCACAGGCAAGGAATATGCGTATCTCGGTCACGTCGCGGAACTCTCGACAAGCCTTGATTCGCTGTTCTACACGCCGTACTATTTTGTCGGTGGCGTGACTCCGGTTGATGCTCCCGACACTTCTGATTTTTCTGTACTGCGTAGGGCTAGCCGCGTTTATCCTGAAAACTGGCGCCTCTCGCTTTACTTTGCGCTTCGTTTAGCTCGCGGTCCGTTCCCTAACAGGACGGAAGCTGCTAACGTGATGCGTAAATATTTCGACAGTCCGGATACTACAATCCCGGATCACATCCGTACGATTTATCGCAGCTTTGAACTCGATTCCATGCAGACGGAAACTGCACTTGAAACGGTCTTGAATGACGTTCTCCAACCGCGTTTCAAAAAATTCCGTACGAGTTTTTATACGAAAATCCTTAAGCTCCTTGGTTACAAGGGCTTGATTGCAGATTACGATAAGGATGAAAATTATCAGAAGGTTAAGTTCCTTGTCGATAACATGCTTGATGGAAAAATCGCACCTGTTGTCGTTTACAATCAGCTCCTCGCGATGAAAAAAGTTGAGGAACCTACCGCAACTGCGGATAGCACGGCTGCTGATACAACTGCTGCTGTAGAACATGCTCCGAAAACTGCAACGGCTGAATAGAATGCTGATTCCGTGACAAGCGCGGAATGACAATTTGAAAAAGAATTCCTTGTATTGCGGTCATGCCGGACTCCGATCCGGCATCGCATTTGGCCTAAAATCTATTACCTAAAACCTAACCCCTAACCTCTACATCCCGCATTTTTCGGCATTCTTCGGGAGTCCCATCAGTTCGAATGCGGTTTTGCAGCGGTTGAACACTTTGCGTGCCTCGGCGGGGTTGGACTTTTCCAAAACTTTTCCGCGGTGGTATAGGATGTTTGCTGTTGTAAAGGGTCTGTTTGCTTCAACAGATTTAGCTTCTGCTTTGCGATAGAGCGAATCTGCATTTCCTGATTTTTGCAAATCTGCTAAACGTGCTTCCGTCCAAAAGTAGATTCCCGTATCGTCATCTGTGCTCTTGCCGACCATCTTGAGCGCCTTGGCTGCTTTTTCGCTGTTGTGGTTACCGGCATAAGCAATTGCACATTCCGAATAAAATGCACCTTGTAGCTGGTCATCGAGTTTGTCTAGCACGTCTTCGTCAAAACCTTCGCAGAGCTTGATTGCGTCTGGGTATTTTCCGGTGGCGTTCTTCAAAGCCATTTTCGCCTTGATAAGCATAGCTCTTGTAGAACGGTCTAGACCTTCGTTTTCGACGTAATTTAAGAGCGAGTCTGCCATGGCATAATCGAGACTGTGCGTGCGAACTTGCCCCATTGCAATAAAAATGCGGGCTTCGGAGCGACGATCCGCTTCTTTACGGCTTGCAACAAGTGCGCGTTCTAGCTGCGAATACCCCTTAGCAAATTTTCCGGCCTTCAAAGATTTTTGTGCACGGGCTGCAATCTTTCCGGATTCCGATGCAAACGATGTTACGGCTCCGCTGAGGGCGATGCAAAGAGCGAACGTTATGGCTTTTTTAATTACCATAGAGTCTCCTCAACAAAGGGCACGGAATCATGTTTAGGAATGTTGTTCTTGAAGAGCCACATTTGAGACATGCCGTTCATCAAATCGTCTGCGCTTTGCAAAGTTGATTCGGTTGTGTTGATAAAGTCTTGCAATCCGCTTGTTACTGTGCTAAAGTCTGTAACAAGATTGTCCACACGGCCGACTGTAGAGTCCATGGAGTTAAGTAACGAGGTCACTTGACTCGGCAGTGGCTTGAAATCTTCGACCATGTTGCCTACGCTGTTTGTCACTTCGTTGGCTTGGCTTACAAGTCGCGGAATGTCCGTTTTCATTGTATCGAGTAAGAACGAGGTCTTGTTCAAGACGTTCTTGCCGAGGTATGTAATTTCATCAAGTCGGTATAATTGACGGTTGAGGTTGTCGTAAAGTGCGCGGGAGCCGAACAATGCACCCATGGTTGTTCCCGTATCGAGGGCCATCGTAATGAGTTCGTCGGCAGCATCGACGAGGCGGTTTACACGTCCCAAAAGTTCGTTTGCCGTTTCGATGACTGTTTCGATATCTTGGGCGGGCCCTGCGGTGATATATTCGCCATCTTCCAGAACTTGACCTTTTACGCCGCCACGGTCTTTCTTGATTTCAATATTGATGACACGAGCCGAAATCAGGTTCTGGTCGCGGATTGCGTAAACGGTGGCACTGTCGGTAATCCACTTCTGGTATTCTTGGTAGATCGAAAATTCCATGCGTACACCTTCGCCATCGGGGTTGAGGTGCATGTCTTTGATTTGTCCCACATCCACGCCGCTAATCTGAACGCGCGTGCCCGATCTGAGGCCGAGAGCTTTGTCGAATTTACTGTAGAGCTTGTATTCTTGCCTGATGACGTTGGATTTGTTAAGATACTGATAGAACGCCAGCGAAAAAATCATGATGGCAACAGTGGTCAAGACGCCGACCAGAAGGCCGGACATTTCCATCCAGTTGACTTGTTTAATCTTTTGAAATGCCATTGCTCTCGTGAAATATAAATAGATTATATTGTCAAATTGAATTTAATTGATTTTTTTCGAGGAAATATGGATTTTTTTGAATTTTTGAATACTGCAGTGACTCCGTACCATACTGTGGATGCTTTAAAGGCATTTTTTAGGGCAAATTCTTTTGCGAATTTTGATGATGTCCTTGAACCAGAAAAATCGTATTTCGTGAGCCGCGGGGCTTCGATTATTGCGTTCCGTACGCCAAAGCAGTGGAATGAATCGTCGAAGTTCAGGATTGCGATGGCGCATACGGATTTTCCGTCGTTAAAGATTTCCCCGAATCCAGATTGTTTCTCGGCGGGTGTGTGTACGCTCCATACGGAGGTTTACGGTTCTCCACTCTATACGAGCTGGCTCGATCGCGATTTGGGCTATGCGGGCATGCTTGCGTATGTGGATGCTGCTGACGGGAAAACTCTTAAGACGAAGTTGTTCCGTGGCGAAAAGCTTTTCAGGATTCCGCAATTGGCAGTTCACTTGAATCGTGGCGTGAATCAGGATGGCCTCAAGGTGAATCCGCAAATAGACTTTAACGCGTTGTGGAGCGGGGCTTCGGGTCGCGCTTCCGAAGGCGAAAAAAACTTGTTTGTGAAAGCGCTTGAAAAGGAACTCCCGGCAGGTGCAAGGTTGATTGATTTTGATGTGCAATTATTCGATGCGCAGCCTGCAAATCAAGGTGGTTTCAATGATGAGTGGATTTATTCGGGAAGGCTTGATAACTTGAGCAGTTGCCATGCCATTGCCGAGGCTATTGTTGGCGCCGAGTCTAACGAGAACGATTGCCTTGTGGCGTGTTTCTTCAACAATGAAGAAGTCGGTTCTACCACTCGCGAAGGCGCTGTCGGGAACTTCTTGCAAAGCGTTTTGGATTCTATCTTTGGATCCTTCGACCTCGCTCAGGATGACAATTCTAGGAGTGTCATCCTGGAGGGGCAAAGCCCCAATAGGATCCATACATCTCTTTCCTCTCGTCTTTCGTCTAGTATCGCGCTTTCCATTGACATGGCGCATGCGGAACATCCGAACCACACGGAAAAGCATGAGCCGAATCACGCACCGCTATTGGGCAAGGGCATTGTGCTCAAGACGAATTCTCAAAAGCGTTACGCGAGCGATTTGATGAGTTCTGCGAAACTCCGTTTGCTCTGCGAACAGGCTAGCATCCCGCTCCAGGTTTTCATTACGCGAAACGACATGCCATGCGGCAGTACGGTTGGCCCGACTGTTTCTGCAAATCTCGGAATCCCGACGGTCGATATCGGCGAGCCCATGCTCAGCATGCACAGCATCCGCGAGATGATGGCCGCAAGCGACCATGCAGACATGATTAAGCTTGTTCGCGTTTTTTTCTGTGATAAAAACTAGCCAAAGGCTGGTTGACAATGATGCTGAACGGAGAATACTTGATTGCAAAGTGAATGATTGCAATCAGTGCGATCGAGAATAACGTCTGGGTGCTTACGTAAAGTATATATTGCGGATTGCTTGCGGGTAACTGGTAAACATCTTTCCACCAGTCTTTGAAGAATACGAAACCGAACAGAGGGAACGCAAGAACTTGATGGAACGGTAGCAAGGCGAGGTTCATTTCGACCGGCTTTGCTAGAATCGGGTTCGTGATTCCGCGGCATATCAAAATGAATCCAAGTGAACCGATAATCGCATTTGGAAGTACAATGTAGTAAGGATTGTAATTGCCGAAGAACATTTCCAAATGTCGGTGAGTGTCTTCGTAAACGTATTGGCTTATAAAGTAAGTTGCCGTCATCAAGGCGGCTCCAATGAGGAACGCCGCTATGCGGTTCTTTGTGACAAGGTTGTAGAACCCAGAAACTTTTTTGTGGTGGAATGCGAATCCGGTATAGGTAAATATTGTTCCGAACAAGGCTGCATCAAAATTCCAGACCATGGGAGCTTTGGCGTACTTGTTGAATATAATGCCGATACCAAGAACTAGGAGCGATAAGATTCCCATAATGGAAAGGCGCCCCTTGGAAAGCTTGTGAAAACCGAAAAGAATAAGATCTGTGAAAAAAAGAGCGGGCAAGAACCAGATGGCGAATTTTCTGAATTGGTTGATAACCGCGATAATGCTATTCAATACAAAGTTATCCGGAATGGGTTGATTGAGCAACCACTTGATAAACAGTTCGAAAAAAATACAGATAAATCCAAGCCCGAACATGGGAATGATATAGCGTTTGAGCTTTTTTACAAGGAATTCACCGAAGGACTGGTTTTCGACTTTTAACGTCATCCCGTTTAGAATAAAGAATACGGGCAAATGAAACGAAAAAACTAGGGCGACGAAATTACATTCCTTAATTCCGTGCGTGAATACAACCAAAATCATGGCGATAAATTTGGCAACGTCTATATATTCAATTCTTTTAGGCTTCATTTGGATTTATTTTGCAAGTGTTAAAAAAAACAGTTTCAAAAAAAATACTAACTTTTCGTTGTAAACAAAGTGAAGTTTTATGATAAAAAAGATTAAATCGCGTCTTCCGGCGCGTAAATCCTTGCTTGGCCAGTTTATTCGGTACTTGGTAACGGGTGGACTTGCCTTTGTTGCAGATTTCGGGCTTTTTGCTCTTTGTCTTTATAAGTTTGAGTGGCATTACCTGCTTGCGAATTTGGTTGGGCTGGTTGCCGGACTTGTGCTTAATTATGTCTTGAGCATTGTTTGGGTGTTCTCGGAATGCAAGCGTGTTCTTGAAAACAAAAAGACTGCCGAGTTTAGCATATTTGCCATTGTAGGCTTTGCTGGTGTCGGCTTCAATCAGTTGCTTATGTATTTGATGGTGGGACGTCTTGAATGGAATGAAATGCTGTCGAAAATGGTAGCGGCTATTTTGGTTTTGATGTGGAATTTTGGTGCCCGAAAGCTGATGCTGTTTAGGGAACAAAAAGTTGCATAAAATTTTAAGACTATAGGAAGGATTAAATGACTACTGAAAAAGATTTTAAGAAAACAGCTGTTATCGCTGGTGCTGGCCCTGCCGGCCTCACGGCTGCGCTTGAACTTTTGCGCACGACAGATGTTAAGCCCGTTATTTTTGAAGCTGAAGATGTAATTGGTGGTATTTCCCGCACGGCCCGCTACAATGGTAACCGCATGGATATCGGCGGTCACCGTTTCTTTAGCAAGAGTGACACTGTGATGGATTGGTGGCAGGGCATTTTGCCGCTCCAGGGTGCTGCATCGAAGGACGATATTGCTATCGGGCGTTTGGTTCCGCTGACGGAAGGTGGCCCCGATCCGGAGAAAACGGATTACGTGATGCTTTGCCGTAGCCGTCTTTCCCGAATTCTATTTTTGCGTAAACTGTTTAATTATCCGGTGAGCTTGAACGGTGACACTATCCGTAACCTTGGTTTGTGGCGCATGTTCAAGATTGGCATGAGCTATCTCAAGGTGCAGTTGCTCCCTGCCCGTAAAGAAAAAAGTCTTGAAGACTTTATGATCAACCGTTTCGGTGTCGAACTTTACCGCACGTTCTTCCGCGACTACACCGAGAAGGTGTGGGGCGTTCCGTGCAGCAAGATTAGCCCCGATTGGGGCGGACAGCGCATCAAGGGCCTTTCGATTACGAAGACTGTGGTTCATGCGCTCAAGCAAATTTTTGCAGGCAAGAAAAAGGATACCGGTGCTGCAAACGGTTCCGATATCCGCCAGAAGGACACTGAAACAAGCCTTATCGGTCAGTTCCTTTACCCAAAATTCGGTCCCGGCCAGCTTTGGGAAACTGTTGCCGAAAAGGTGCAGGAAATGGGCGGTGAAATCCGCATGAACGCTAAGGTCGTGGGCGTGAACCGCGATGAAAGTGGCAAGCGCGTGGAAAGTGTCGTTGTGGAATTTCGTGCTGCAGATGGATCTGTCGTGACGGAAACGGTCGCCTGCGATTACTTCCTTTCGACCATGCCGGTAAAGGAACTCGTGGTTGCCATGGATAACGAAAAGACTCCGGTTCCGGCCGAAGTCAAGCGCGTGTCCGAAGGCCTTGTGTACCGTGACTTTATTACCGTGGGCCTGTTGCTCGACAAGCTCCTTATCAAGAACCCGGCAAAACCTGGTACTCCCGAAAGCAAGCTCAAGTTCGTGGCGGACAACTGGATTTATGTGCAGGAATCCGATGTAAAGCTTGGCCGCATCCAGATCTTCAATAACTGGAGCCCCTATCTTGTCGCTAATCCGGAAAAGGTCTGGATCGGTCTTGAATACTTTGCGACCGAAGGCGACGAAATGTGGCGCATGCCCGATGACGAATTTATCAAGTTCGCCATTGCGGAACTCGACAAGATTGATGTGGCAAGACCTGAAGCGGTCCGTGATTCCGTGGTGTTCCATATCAAGAAGGCTTACCCGGCTTACTTCGGTACTTACGGCGAATTCAATAAGATTCGTGAATATGTGGATCCGGTTGAAAATATGTTCCTTATGGGGCGTAACGGCATGCACAAGTACAACAACATGGACCATAGCATGCTTGCTGCCATGGAAGTCGTTAAGTGCATCCGTGAAAATTCGACGGACAAGACCGCTCTTTGGAATGTGAACTCCGAAGAAGAATACCACGAAGGAAAGAAGTAAGAAAGATGAAGTTCTTTAAGATCCCCGAACTATATTGCGCCATTCTTTTGGTCGCAAGTGTCATTCTCGTTGTGATTTCTCAACCCAAGATTGAAAATGTTCGACTGTTTCGGGGTTCGACTTCCCGTGTCGTGTCGCTGCCGTTGGCGGAATCGATGGGGCAGGGTGAAATATTCCATGTGGAATTTGACCTCAAAAGCATGTGGGATAGTTATGACTTGCGCATCATTCCGGATGACTGTGCAGAACGCGTGCTTGTCAATGATTCCGTTGTAGATATTAGCAAAGTCCAAGGCCGTTGTGATTTCGGAAAAGGTTTTTTGCTCCAGGACAGTCTAATTGCGACTTATAGAAATGGGAGCAACACGCACTTTTCTTTTTTCATAAAGAATAACGGGGGCAATGCGGGGATCAATGCGTCGGTTATAATGAAAAAACCGTTGTCGCGGATGATTGAATTTTCTGCCATTGGTTTCTTGGCGTTGCTTTGCGCTCTGATTGCAAGGAGGCTCCGATTGGGTGGAAGTGCGATTCTGATTTTGTTTATCGGAATTGCGTTAAGGGCATTCATCTTTGCCCATTTGCCTTACAATTCATTTTCTAATGATGTCGATGGCCATGTCGCCTACGTAAAGTACATCATTGACAATCGCTCGATTCCTGGTGTTGATGATTGCTGGACATGTTACCATCCGCCGGTTTATTATGTATCGGCGATACCGTCCTATTTGGCGGCTACAGTAGTTGGCGTCTCGGCTAATTCCGGCTTGCAGATGTACAGCCTGCTGTTGTCTATATTGACCTTGTTCTTTGGAGTATTTTTCTTCAAGAACTTCCTTTCGGGGAGTGCCCTTAAAATATCCGTAATTTTATGGACTTTCTGGCCGTTGATGCTTCTTGTCGCTCCGCGTATAGGCAATGACCAGATGTTCTACATGTTCCATTTGCTTTGCCTATGGAGCGGCGTAAATTATTTGAACAAGGGGGATGGAAAATATTTAATCGTTACCATTCTTTCCTCTGCGCTTGCGCTTTGGACAAAGTCTACTGGGGCTGTATCTATAGGAATGACATTCTTGTTTGCCGTTTGTGGTTATTTCCGAAATGCCCGTTTCTTGCGACCGACCAAATCTGAATTTGTGGCATGGTTCCTGTTCTTGGTAGTCGTGCTTCTGGTTGTGTTCCAGAAACTGATGGGCGGTAGCGATTTGGTTGGGAACTCGAGCGGACTCAATTCTGCTTTGAAAGTCGGGAACGAGGCTTTCAACTATATCTATTTTGACTTGGAATCCTTTGTGACCCATCCGTTTACAAACGCTTGGGTTGATGAAATGGGACGTCAGTATTTCTGGAATTACATGTTCAAGACATCCCTGTTCGGAGAATTTGATATCAGTAAGCTTGCCTTGTTGCGTAATCTTGCTGTGTTTATAAGCGTGTTCTTTATTGGCCTTCTGGTTTGTGCAATCCGAGGATTCTGGAACAAGAAATTGGATACTATCCATTGGCTCTTGATTATACAGGGGGCTGCGTTTGTTGCTGCGCTGATGTTCCTTCGCATTAAACATCCGTATTCCTGCAGCAATGATTTTAGATATATCGCTCCGGCTATAGTAAGCGCTATTCCTTTTATGGCATCTGGTGTAGTGCAGAAAGGTGCTTCCGCTAAGTGGAAAACTTTGGGTGTCACTTGCGTTTTGGGATTTGTCTTGTGCTCGACGATTTTGTATATTCTCGCAGTGTAGAAGATCTATAATGCTTGGAAGCATGTCCTCAATTTTAGCCGAAGGATCTGAATGCGATTTTTTGTTTTTTTGATGTGCTTTTTAACGGCGGCGGCCATAGCGCGCCCCATCAACGATGGCAATAAGCTGTATGCGGCTGGTGATTATGCCGGTGCGCTCGAAAAATATATGAAGGCCCGCGAGGCGGAACCTGCAAATCCGATGCTGTTTTACAATATCGGAACGTGCCAGTACAAGCTCGGGAACTTTGAAGAGGCCAAAAAGGAACTCGAAAGTGCCGTGCGCATGCCGGACAAAAAGATGGCTGCAAAAGCTGCGTACAACTTGGCAAACACGTATTTTCGTGTAGGCGAAAAAGCTCCCGAAGGAAAGGAAAGCGAACGCATTGCCGCTTGGCGCGAATCCATTGCGTACTTGAAAAAAGCAATTGACTTGGACAATGATTTTGAAAACGCCAAGAAGAATGTGGAAATTGTCCAGCGCAAGCTCAAAGAAGAACTCGACAAACAGAAAGAAAACAAAAAACAAGATCAGAACAACGAGCAAAAACAACCGCCTCTTAGCGATAAGGCAAAGCAGGTGCTTGCTCGTGCGCTCCAACTTTGCAAGGACGGTAAGTATGCCGAAGGCAAACAAATGCTTGAAAATTTGATTGCCGAAGATGAAACCGCTGGACAGTTGAGTGGCCATGTGCAGCGCATTGATGATATCATCGAAATCAAGGCCGGTCGTAAACCGAAGGCTAAGATTGACGCTAGCAACACCGACAACGACCTGGAGGTGATCTAATGGTTAGACGAGAGAATGTTGTCATCCTGAGCGAAGTCGAAGGATCCAGGACATTTACAACAGCATTAATAGCAATCTTTTTTCTTGCTGTAGCAGCATTTGCAGCTCCGAAGTCGGCTTCCGCGTACTACGGTGATGCGGCATTCCAGTACATCGAAAATCGTTTGCCTTCTGCCGAAATTACATGCAACGAAGGTTTGCAATATTATCCGAACGATCAAAAATTGCAGATGCTCCTTGACCGCATTCACGAAGCGAAGAACGAACAGAAAAACGAAAATAAGAAGAACGACAAGAATCAGGATAATAACCAAGATCAAAACCAAAACGATCAAAATCAGAATCAAGACAAGAATAATCAGGATCAAAATAAAGATCAGCAGAACCAGGATAAGCAAAATCAGGACCAGAACCAGAATCAAAATGGCGACCAGAGTTCCAGTTCTCAGAATGACCAGAATCAGGATAAGCAAGATCAAGGACAAAACGGTGGCCAGTCCAGCAGCAGTCAGGGCGGGCAAAGCTCCGACAGCAATGGCGGTGCTGGCGAACAGCCGCAACAACCGGAACAGTCCGAAGGCAATTCTAGCGATAGTAACGGCTCCGATCAAGAACAACCTCAGCCGCTTGCTCCTGGCGAGTTGAGTCCTGAAGAAGCCGCTCAACTGCTCAAAGATTTTGACGAACAAAACGGCGAACGAAAACCGTGGAAACCTGTCCGCGGCCAGGTCCGCCCTGCTAAAGACTGGTAAGGGTATCAAGCGGGAGCCCGCTTGCGGGGTCACATTTGATGCCCGTAAAGTATTGCGCTTGAAAAGCGCAACGACTGGTAAGCCGTATTGCAACTAAATTTTTTCGTTTAAGTCCGCCTTTGTGCGGGCTTTACTTTTTTTGTGCGAAAACTGGTTTATTTAGAACAAAGATTGTAGATTGTGGATAAATACAATAAAACTGATACGGGAATCATAAAAATAATATACATTGATAAAGTCAATTTAATAAAGAGGACTATATGAAAAAGCTTTTGGCTCTCCTTCCCGCAGCCACCTTTGCATTGACCGGTTGCTTATCGTCTTCCGATAACAGCGCTACGGCTCCTGCAACAGACACTCTCCCAACAGACTACATCGTTTTGGAAATGGGTGAATTCGTTTATGAAGACGGAAATTTTGCGGTTACTAGGGGCTCGTGTACGGCATATGCCAATGATTATCAGTGGAAAAAGGAGCAAGGTCCTGGATTCTTGAGAGCTATTGATGACCATACAGCAGGAATTGATTTGACCGCTTCTGGAAACAAGGTTTCTTATGAGTATAAAGCTCTTGCCGGCGAACCGTTCCCGAATGGATCTTTCTATAAATCTTCTTCGTTGAAAAATTCGCTTATTGAAGGCATCATCCTCGAAGATCCGTATTACAGTGACGTTGCTTTTATCAATACGGAATGTCTCTTCCAGAATTTTGGCGAAATGCAACAAACCATGGCTTTGATTGCTAAGGTTCCCCAAAATACCGTTACGATGGAATGCAATAAAATTTCCATTCAAGGCCTTTCGATGGAATATATGTCCCATGAAAAGGATGCAATCAAGTATAAGCTTTCTTTTGCGGGAAAAACTTGCACAATGGATCATAGGTTCCTCTATGCTTATAGCAAAGATGATTGCGCCAAGGCTTTTGCAAATTACCAGCAAGAATATGAAAATGGCGAAACGGATGACTTCTTTGATTTCGAGCTTTACGATCAAGATCTTCACGCTTCGGCAGAATGTTCTGATGTGCTGAGCGATTTCCACAATGCAACGGGTCTTGCCAAGAGTGGTGAAACTTCTACGATTAGCGAAAAGCAGGTCAAGGATATTCTCCGCGCTGTGGGCGCTCGCCTCCGCGGCCGCAAATAGCCTCCAACAACCAGTAATGTTAAAAACGCTCTGCAATCGCAGAGTGTTTTTTTAGGGTGTTTGCTTGGATTTCTTTGTGTTTTGGGCGGAATATTCCCGATAATGCGCAAAAAAATGGCGTTTAAAGGTTTTTTGTGGCAGTTTGTTGTGTGTGTCGTTGAGATTTTCTGTTGAAAAGGATGTATATTAATAGATACCTATCGATAAATGTAGGGGACACCTATGGATTTTGATAAATTGCTGTTAAATCACAGGGGAAAAGCCTGTGTTATTGCCGTCGAGTTATTTCCTGACGGTTCTTATGGGAATATTCGAGTCGTTGCGGGTAACAAAGCCCACTGTGACGATATCGAAGCTCTGACGCATCATCCGTTTGTTCCGGGGTGCCCTTACGAAGCGTGCTTCCCGAAAAATCCGAATTTTGAAGAGCATTGCTACCGCTGTATATGTGACGGTAAACCGCTCCATGCCTACGTTAATCTTTACATGATGAATCTATGGCTCAACATGTTCCTTTTGCCTCTGGATTCTGATAAAGAAAATATTGGCTATTGCTTTTATTGTTATGATGTCGCGCCCAAGGCGGATTCATCTGCTATGGCGGACCTTTCTGCGGAAACGGCTTCTGATGTGTTGAAAGCTTGTATCAAGTTGCGCGGTTCAGACGATATCAGGCAAGCTTTCCATGATGTTGTCTGTGATATTCGTGAAATTTGCAAAGCCGATCATTGCTGTATTTTGCTAACGGATGATGAAAATCGGACTTGTACGAATTTTGCAGAATCTCTTCGCGAAGGGGCTGGCTTGTTCCCGATGTCGCACTATATGGATGGGTTCTATAATGTTGCCAAAACGTGGCCGGATACGCTTGCTGGTAGCACCTGCATTATCATAAAAGATGAAAACGATATGGCTAAGCTGTGTGAGCAAAATCCGATTTGGCATGCTTCTCTTGAACAGGCTGGCGTCAATAGCGTTGTACTTTTCCCGCTTCGTCATGGCTTGCAATCGCTCGGATACATGTGGGTGATTAATTTTGATACCGCCAATGTCTTAAAGATTAAAGAAACCCTGGAAGTTACAACGTTCTTCCTTGCTTCTGAAATTGCAAGTTATCAGCTTTTGAACAAACTCGAAATCATGAGCACGATTGATTCGCTGACGGGCGTTCGAAACAGAAATATGATGAACAACCGTGTTGACGAAATTGTCGCTGGACGTGAACCAGTGCCTGTGGCTGTGCTCTTTGCGGATTTGAATGGCCTCAAGCGAGTGAACGATGACTGTGGCCATAGCGCTGGTGACAAGATGTTGCAAACGGCGGCCTCCATTTTGCAGGGCGTGTTCCATGATGGCGAAGTGTATCGTGCTGGCGGTGACGAATTTATGATTCTCGTTCCTGGAATTGAGGAAGAAGAATTGCAGAACCGTGTTGCTCGTGTCCATTTCTTGTCGGGAAAAACGGAAGACGTTCGTTTCTCAATTGGTGTGTGCTATGGCAAAAAAGACATCCGCAAGGCTATGCGACTTGCTGATGAACGCATGTATGCCTTTAAGAATGCGTACTACGAAGCGCATCCCGACTTGAAGTATAGATAGCGTTTTCGCGTTTACTTATTCCCGCCCCGGAACTAAGTCCGGGGCAAACTCTGGCGGAAATCTGTTGAGTGACTTTTTGTGCAGTAAATTCTATATTTAGAATATGAGGCTACCGCGCGAAACTCGTACTTATGTTGCAATCGACTTGAAGTCGTTTTTTGCGTCTGTGGAGTGCGTGCTGCGCGGACTTGACCCGCTGACAACGAATCTGGTTGTGGCTGATGCAAGTCGAACAGAAAAGACGATTTGCTTGGCCGTGACGCCGAACCTCAAGGCGTACGGAATTCCCGGACGCGCGCGTTTGTTTGAGGTTAATCAGAAAGTACGTGAAGTCAAACGTCGGACGGGCGAAGATATTCAGTTTATTATTGCGCCGCCGCAAATGGCGAAGTATGTGGAATATTCTACCCGCATTTATGAAGTTTATTTGAAATATGTGAGCGAAGAGGATATTCACGTTTATTCGATTGACGAATGTTTTATCGACTTGACGCATTACCTTTCGATGTACAAAAAGTCGGCACGTGAACTGGCGAAAGAAATGATTCGTGATGTGTATGCGACGACAGGGATTACAGCAACGGCTGGCATCGGAACGAATCTTTATCTTTGCAAAATTGCGATGGATGTGATGGCGAAGCATGTGGCGCCGGATGCAGATGGCGTGCGCATTGCGGAACTTGACGAGATGACGTACCGCAAGGAACTTTGGGGGCATCGACCGCTGACGAGTTTTTGGCAGTTGGGCCGTGGCATTGCGGAGCGCTTGGAACATTGCTATTTGAATAATGGCCGCGGCATTTTTACGATGGGCGATTTGGCGCGTGCGAGTGTCAAGAATCCTGATGCGCTGTATAAGATGTTTGGCGTGAATGCAGAAATCTTGATTGACCATGCGTGGGGCTATGAACCGTGCGGCATTGTGGAAATCAAACGGTATAAATCGAAATCGCATAGCATTGGTGGTGGACAAGTT
This sequence comes from uncultured Fibrobacter sp., assembly GCA_947165045.1. Classification (GTDB taxonomy): domain Bacteria; phylum Fibrobacterota; class Fibrobacteria; order Fibrobacterales; family Fibrobacteraceae; genus Fibrobacter. The sequence goes on from CAMUYW010000001.1 coordinate 110,984, forward strand.
TTAAGTTGTGCATACGATTGTGCCAAGGCGAAAATTGTCATTCGCGAAATGGTCGAAACGCTTTCGCTTGACCTTGTGGAAAAAGGTCTTGTGACAAATGGGCTCACGCTCCATGTGGGCTACGACCGCGAAAATGTGGATAGCGGCCGATATCGCGGCGAGACTGTTATAGATGGCTATGGTCGTACGATTCCGAAGCCTGCGCACGGAACGGCTCCGCTATTGAATTACACATCGTCTGTGTCAACGATTGCAGAGGCGGTGATGAAACTTGCCGATCGCATTATGAATCCGTCGCTAACGGTGAAACGTTTGAACTTGACGGCGAATAATGTTTTAAGTGCAACGCAAGAAAGTTATGACTTGTTCACGGATGTGAAAAAAGTCGAACGCGAAAAGAAGATGATGCTTGCGCAAATTGCAATCAAGAAGCGCTTTGGCAAGAATGCGATTTTCAAGGGCATGGACATGCAAGAAGGTGCCACCACGCGCGAACGCAACGAACAAATCGGAGGGCACAAGGCGTGAACGATTACAACGATATCATAGACTTGCCCTATCCGAGGGATGATTGGAATTTCTTGATGAAACATCCTCGTATGTCTGTCGCCAATCGTGCAAAAATTTTTAGCCCGTTTGCTGCATTGCGTGGTCATAATGAAAAAATTGCGGAAACTGCAGAACGTCATTTAGACGAAAACCGCGACGATAATATGCTAGAGAAAATGGACTTTTAAAGCAAAAAAGCCCAACATTGCCAAAACTGTGATGCTTTTCGCACGTTTTGTTGGGATTTCTTTACGTCTTTCGTTTTTTTCATATATTTTGTAGAATGGAGAAAAGATGATAAAGAAGGATACGAACCAACAATCATGGATTGAAAAAAGCAACGCCATCATCGAATCTATGGCGGACGAATTTGATTGCGTCTGCTATGTGGATTTGAATAAAGATCCCGAAGATGATGATGTTGAAATTTTTCATGCAAGCCAGTTCCTTGTGGCTCGTGTCCCTGCGCTTCGCAATGAGCGTAATCTTCGCAAACGCTTAAGTCTCATATGCAATAATTTTGTTTGTGAAGATGACCGTGAATTTTTTTGTAAAAATACGCGTCGCGAAGTTATCGTTGAAAATCTCGAAAAGAATTCTCAGTATTTAGTTCCGTTTAAGTGCAATCTTGATGACGCTGAAGTTTATTTCCAGATGGGCTTCTTCGCTGATCGAAATGCGGATAAGACACTTAAAGGATTTGTCTTGAGATTGCGCAATGTCGACCGAGACATTCGTTCGAAGCAGCGTTACGAACTTGAACGCCACCTTAATGAAAGCATCATCATGAAATTTGGCGAACAGGTGGAATCGGTGTTCGTTTTTAATCCTGTGAGGAAAACGTTCAGAACGCTTTATTGCAAGGAAGAACTCAAGGGACTTTTTCCGGCCAGTGGTAAACTTGATGGCGCAAGAAGCGTAGTTGCTTTAGATATTGTTCATCCGGCAGATCGCCAGGCCTTGTTGAAAGGTCTTGAAATGGACAATATCCTTAATCGCCTTTCTAAAGAACATAGCTTCCGCTACTTGTTTCGCGATATAGCTTTGGGATATGCTCGCTGGTACGAAGTTCGTGTCATGCGTTTTGACATTGGCGAAGAAAATGAATTCTTGGTTGGCTTTGTCAACAAAAATGAAGCGATTATCAATAAGAAAATCAATGAAAAAGTTCGTGACGAATTTGCCGGTATTTATCTCATTAACCTAGAAGAAAAAATAATACAGGTTATTCGTAAATCCAAGTTCTATAGCAGCTATCCGTCTAAAAGTGTTTTTAATTTCAATGATGGCTTAAAAGCTGCTTTGTCTGTAGTTCATGAAGATTCTCGTGAAGAATGGAAAAAATTAGGTGATGTTGAATACCTGAAACAGGTGTTTGCGCGCGAGGATAGCCGCGAATTAATATACAAGCACTTGGATGAGAACGGCTCTTATTTTTGGTGCCGTAGCGTTTTTAGAGTCCTTGATCGAGATGATGGCGTTCCTGTAACGCTTGTGATGACCAATACGGTCGTGGATAGGGACCAGTCCGAACGACTTGGGTTGAACGAAAAATTGGCCCGCCAAAAGAGGAAACTGGAACAGAACCTTTCGATTATTGACGTGATGGCTTCGGAATATTCATCGGTCTTTTACATTGACCTTTTGACGGGGGATGTGACTCCGTATTCCATGAATGAAATGTCGGAGCGTTATTATGGCGCTATGATTAGAAGTGGCGCTAAGTATGATGATGCATTTTCGAAATTTGTAAATGACTTTGTTTATGATGCCGATAAGCAGAGAATGCTTGAGGCTGGTAATGTTGAAAATATCAAGGCTTTCCTTAGCAAGAATAAAACTTGTGTAACGCTTTTCCGCTCAACAATTTCTGGGCAAATGCGTTATAGCGAAATGAAATATGTCAAAGTGGGCGCTGAAGACGAGAACCCTACAGCGATGGTGGTTGCTTTTGCCAATCGCGATGAAGAGGTGGGTGCGCGCTTTGTTTACGAAAAAATCATGGCAGAATACGAGGCGATTCTTCTTTGCGATTTGTCTAACGATTCTGTTCGTGAAATTTTGCCGGCGAGAACCATTGACTTTGGCGATGAAGTTCAAAGGCGTTCCTGTTCTTATCGCGCTTATCGGATGTTCCATGTTGTTGATGATGAATACAAGGACGAATGGCTTCGTTTAGCAAGTCCGCAATATATTCAGAAATTGCTGGCTCATGATGATCGCCGTGAATTGCTCTTTAAAGCATCTTGCTTAAAAAATCCGTGGCTGAGTTTTATGATGCAAGTCGTTGAACGCAGAGATGGTGTTGCAACGCTGATTATTTTGACGGTTGCTGCGGTTGATAAGGCTCGTGCAGAAAAGATCCAATTGAATAAAATGATTGCGGAACAGAAAGAAGAGCTGGAACGTAATATTTCCATTATTGAAGCGCTCTCTGCTGAATATACGTCGGTCTACTACATCAATCTCGATACGGAAGAAATTACGCCGTATTCCATGAACAAGACGACCGCGAACTCGTTCGGTGAAACCTTCAAGCGAAACGTCAAGTATTCATCGGCATATTCTGTTTATGTCGATAAGTTTGTGAGTGGAATTTACAAGAATCGCATGCTCCAAGCGGGTTCCATCAAGAATATCCGTGAACAACTTGCCAATCGCAAAAGCTTTAATACCATGTATGTGAACTTTCTCAATCGCTATTGTGAGATGAAGTTCGTGAAAGTCGGTGATTCGGAACATCCTGAATTTGTGGCCCTTGGTTTTGCGGATAAGGATGATGTTTTGCGTAAGGAAATCCAGCAACAGGCCGTGATTCAGGGACTTGCCGAAGACTTTGACTTGGTGTGCTATATTGATGCGGTGTCCATGCGAGAAAATGTTTACCGTTGTACGGATCTTTTCCCGCGTTTATTGCCAGAGTGGCTTAGAATCAAGGGCTTCAATGAACGTCTTGGCTGTATTGCTGAAAGATTCGTATGTAAAGATGATCGCGAAGGGTTCTTGAAGTCTACGCGTAAAGATGTTATTCTTGAAAATCTTAGAAATAAAAACGCGTACTATGTGAATTTTAAGGCCGATGTCTTTGGGCATGTGGAATATTGGCAAGTTAAATTTGTGTTGACAGCGACAAATCCTGTGCAGATTGTCGCAGGTTTCCATAGTGTTGACGAAGAAACGCGCAAGCAAAAGAAAGACCAGGAAGCATTGGAATTGGCCTTGCAAATGGCTAATTCTGCAAGCCGTGCAAAGACGACGTTCCTCAACAACATGAGCCATGATATCCGTACGCCGATGAATGCTATTATCGGGTTTACGGGGCTTGCTGCAGAGCATATAGACAACAAAGAACAGGTCGCCGATTATCTCTCCAAAATTGGGCAATCTTCGGAGCACTTGCTTGCTTTGATCAATGACGTTCTCGATATGAGCCGCATTGAATCGGGCAAGATGAATATTTGCAACCGCCCAGAAAGTCTTTCGGATGTTATTCACACGTTAAAGGGTATTGTCCTTTCGGATGTGCGTTCTCGACAGCAGCAGTTTGTTATTGAACTAGAAGACGTTTGCAACGAAAAGATTTTATGCGACAAGTTGCGCTTGAATCAGGTGCTGTTGAATGTCGTGTCCAATGCGATTAAGTACACGCCGGAAAAAGGTGCTGTATCGATGAACATCAAGGAAATGCCGGCAGAACCGGGTTATGGCATTTATGAATTCCTGGTGAAAGATAATGGCATTGGTATGAGCGAGGATTTCTTGGGACAAATTTTTGCTCCGTTTACTCGAGTCAATTCGTCGACGGTGAGCGGTATTCAGGGGACAGGCCTTGGCATGTCCATTACGAAGAATATCGTGGATATGATGGGTGGCACGATCAAGATTTCTAGCCAAGAACATGTGGGGACAGAAGTCCTCATGACTTTCAAGTTTAAACTTAGTGAATCGGCCGCTCATAGTGAACGTGGTAAGTTTAGTGGAACCCATTGCTTGCTTGTGAACGATTGCCGGAATGCTTGCAAGACCGTTGTGGATTCTTTGACGAGGGAAAACTTGCGCTTTGACATGTGCGTGTCGGGCGAAGAAGCGCTTGCTTGCATTGAAAAGTCTCGTTTGGAAAATGATGATTATAGCTTGATTTTAATTGACTGGAATATGCCCGAGATGAAGGGTATCCAGATAACGCGCCAAATCCGTAAGATTGTGGGTACGGCAAAGCCAATTGTTGTACTCACGTCTTACGATTGGATTGATATTGAAAAAGAGGCGCTTGATGCTGGTGTGACATCGTTCTTTGCGAAGCCTTTATTCCCATCGGATTTGCAACATCTTTTGTTGAAATTCTGTGGTGGTTCTCCTGATTTGAAACTTGTTGAGACACGTTCACTTAAACCGAAAAAGTTTGATTTTACGGGCCGAAAAGTGATGCTTGTCGAAGACAATGTCCTTAATCGAGAAATTTCTACGGAAATTCTAGAAGATCGTGGTATTGAAGTTACTGCGATGGAAAGCGGCAACCTTGCTGTGGAAAAACTCAAGTATTCATCTGTCCTGTATGATGCCATTTTGATGGATATTCAGATGCCGGGAATAGATGGCTATGAGGCGACGCGTCAGATTCGTAAGTTGAAAAATAAGGATATCGCAAATATCCCAATTATTGCCATGACGGCAAATGCGTTTGAAGAAGATAAACGAGCTGCAATGGAAGCTGGCATGAACGATCATGTCGCAAAGCCCGTGAATGTTGACGTGCTCTGTGCAACTCTTGCGAAATACTTTCACTAAAGTTTTTGAACGCCGTTGTCGAATTCAACGGTGAACCATTTTTCTTCGATGACTTCGTAATCGGAGCCGCCGTTGAAAACATTGGCGTTGCCGTAAACTTCGTAACCTTTACGCATGGATACTTTGCAAGCGAATTTTTCGGAAAGGAGTTTGCAAACGGCGGAAACGTCGGCTTCGGGGATGTTTTGACTCTCGGCGATGCCGCGAAGATTTACGCCGATGCAGTCGCTGAATTTACGGAGTGAAAACTTGTAGCCTTTGTACGTAAAATCGGAATCTACGTTCACGGCAAGCGTATCTGCGTTGCAAAAAATAGAACCTATGACACTGTATTCGTAATCCATTGCGATAAAGATAGATAATTGTTGGACCTGTCAGCCGATAAAATTTTGCAAACTGTGCAAAATGACATAATTAGACATTAACTATTTATATATTTGGATTGAGGTATAATGATGGATATGACTTCTTTGATTGTTGCTACGGTTGCTGTTGTTGCTTTTGCGATTGGTTCTTTGGTGGGGGCGCTTGTGGCGCACAAAATGGCTCGCTCAGTCCATGCGGATCGCGAGGCGCTTTTTAATGCGGAACTTTCTGCGATGAAGTCGCAATTCGAGGCCGTTTCTGCACGCTTGCTCAAAGAACGCAGTGAAGAATTTAAAGGTGAAAATCGTGAGCACATGGAAACGTTTACAAAGCCTTTGCTCAAAGAGCTGGATAGCATGCGCGAAATGCTTGGGCGTGCAAAGGAAGGCAATGACAAGAATATTGCGGAACTGAATGGTGCCATCAAGACGATGGTAGAACAATCTCGAAAGTTGGGGATTGATGCTGAAAATCTTGCGGATGCGCTCAAGAATCGTGGTAAAGTGCAGGGCGATTGGGGCGAAGTGGTTCTCTCGAATATTTTAAGCGATAGTGGCTTGCGCGAAAATCTGGAATACTTTACGCAAAAAAGTTATACGGACGAAAATGGACGTGAATTGCGCCCCGATGTGGTCGTGAAATGTTCCGATGGATCGAATGTGATTGTGGATTCGAAAGTTTCGCTTACGGCTTATACGGATTACGTTTCTGCAGAAAATGATGAAGCGCGTGAGGCTGCTTGCAAGGAAAATTTGGCAAGTATCGTAAAGCATGTGGATGAACTTGCCGATAAGAATTATCCGAAGGTTGTGCCGCATGCGGTGCCGTATGTGCTCATGTTTGTGCCGAATGAAGGTAGCTACATTTTAGCGGTAAATAAGGACCCTGCAATTGCGCAAAAGGCGTATCGCAAGGGAGTACTGATTATCAATCCGACGAATTTGATGTTGGCGTTGAATTTGATTTTGCTGACGTGGCAAAATACGCGGCAGGAAGAAAATTGCGTGAACATCATGAAAACGGCAGAAGGTCTTTATGAAAAATTCTGCGGATTTACGGATAACTTTGTGAAAGTGGGCCGCCAATTGAATGTAGCGCAAACGACTTATGCAGATGCGCTTGCTCAGTTGAAGGATGGCAAGGGCAATATTCTTAGCCGCTTTGAAACCATGAAACAACTTGGAATTACAACCACCAAGACCATGAACGAAAAGTTGAAATAATTTTATTTTTACTACGAATAGAGGCGCTCCATAATGAAGTTTATCCATACCGCAGACTGGCATCTTGGCAATACAATGCACGATATTGATCGCACGCGAGAAACGGGTGCGTTTTTAGAATGGCTGAAATCGGAAATTGAAAAGGTTGGTGCTCAGGCGCTTGTCATTGCGGGAGATGTCTTCGATGTGGTGAATCCTTCGAATATTGCAAAGACTCAGTATTACAAGTTTTTGGCTTCGCTTTTAAAGACGAATTGCTCTAATGTTATTGTTGTCGGCGGCAATCATGATTCTGGAACGCTTTTGGATGCGCCTGCGGGCATTCTTGATGCTTTAAACATTAAAGTGGTTGGTTCCATCAACAATCGCAAAGTTGATGATTTGATCATTGAATTGAAAGATGCTCAAGGTGACGCAATTGGCATTTGCTGTGCTTTGCCGTTCATGCGCGATTTGGAATTGGAACAGTTCTACAAAAATTCAGAAAAGTCTGTTGATGGTGGAAATGCGAATGCCTCTGACAGTGATTTGCTAAAGCGCCTTTATGCGGATGTGTACCGCCGTGCCGTTGAATTACGTGGAAACCGCACCATTCCCATCATTGCGACGGGGCATTTGTATGCATCGAACCTTTCGGGCCGCGATGCAGAAATTTCTGACGTGCGCGCGGGACTCGATAACGTTACTGAAAATGCAAATACGCTTGCCGGCGAAAATGCCGCGGTATCCGAAACTTCCGTTGACGATGGTGTTCGCGAAGTTGTAGGAACGCTTGGCAATGTTGATGTTTCTACGTTCCCAAGTGAACTTGATTACGTTGCGCTTGGGCATATTCACTATACGTCCATGGTCGCCAAGAATCCGAAAGTGCGCTATTCCGGTTCTCCGTTCGTGATGGGCTTTGACGAAGCGAATTGCAAACGCTATGTGCTTGCGGTTGATGTGGAGCAAGGTGATGCTCCGTCTGTCGAAAAAATTGAAGTTCCGAAAGCCGTTCGCTTTGAACAGTTCAAAGGTGATGTCGAAACGCTCAAGCAAAAATTGCGCAACTTAGAAAAAGAGTTGATTGCAAAACCGATGGAAACGTATGTCGATTTACTTTTGACGTCGGGCGAATTTGTGAGCTTGAATGATGCGTTGGAAGCAGAAGAATCGGGCAAGCATTTTGTGGTCAAGCGCCACCGCATTTCGCGAGATGTTTTGCGTGGGGTTGCGAGCTTTGATGATTGCGTGGAATCGACAAAGCAATACACTAAAGAAGATTACTTTAGAATGTTGATTGCTTCGAATCTTCAGGAAAATGATGAATCCGATGCTGTGAAAAATCATTACGATAAGTTTATTAGTTTGTTTAATGAAGCGGTAAGCAAAGCGCACGAAGGGTAGTAAGATGAAAATTAAGAAGATTGAATTTTGCAATATCAACTCCCTTGTCGGCGAATGGACTATTGATTTTGAATCTCCGGACTTTGCGAAAAGCGGCATGTTTTGTATTTCGGGCCCGACTGGTTCTGGAAAAACTTCGATTCTTGATGCGATTTGCCTTGGCTTGTACGGCAAGACGCCGCGTTTGGGCGCTATTGTGGGCGATACGAATGAAGTGATGACCTATGGCGCAAAAAATTGCTATGCAAAAGTGACTTTTGAGTGTGGCGCTACAGTATATTCTGCGCGTTGGGAACAGCATCGATCTGCGAGGACGAATAAACTCCAAAAGTATTCTTGGGTGCTAACGAACGAAACTTCGCAAACGGTAGAATCTTCGTTCTCGAAGCAGTCTGAAATTGAAGCAACGATGACTCGCGTAATTGGCCTTGACTTTGGTCAGTTTACCAAGTCGATGATGCTTGCTCAGGGCGAATTCAACAAGTTCCTAAAGTGTAATGAAAATGAACGCGCCGCGATTCTTGAAAAACTCACAGGCGATGGAATCTATAGAAAGATTGCCGTTGCAGTCCATGATTTATACGCTAGTGCCAATAAAGCTGTAGAAGATATTGAAAGTAAAATTGGCGATGTAAGTTTATTGAGTGATGAAGAGCTTGCTGAATTGAGTGCGAAAATCGCGGACGCAGAGTTGCAAAAGAAAACGCTTGCTGAAGAAACGGAACGGCTGCTTTATATTTGCACGTGGTTTGAAAATCTGCATGGCTTTGAAAAGCTTTTGTCAGAATCGAAAAGTCAGTTAGAAAAAGCGGAAAACGCGCGATCGGAATTTGAACCGAATCGTAAAAAATTGGAGCATGCATTGCATGCGCAAGAAGTCGAATCGTCGTTTGTGGAATTCAAATCGATTCTCGATAATCTTGCTCGCATGAAATTACAACTTGATGAGAATAAGAAAAATCTCCCTGCGGCTGCGGAGAATTTTAAGCAGGCATCGGAGAAAAATCGCGAGGCTCAAGCTGCTTTTGAAAAGTGCAAGGCGGATTATTTTGCAAGTGAATCTGTGTGGGAACAAGTCTCATCGCTTGATGTCGATATTCGAAATGCGCGAGTACAACTGAAAAACGCAAAGGATGCTGTTGCAAAATTTGCAGGCGAATCAGAAGAAGCGCAAAAGAAAATTGATGGTGTGGACAAGCGGATTTTTGATAATGAGCAGGCGCTAGAAAAAGTTGAAAAGTACATTGCCGAAAATCAGAAAGACGAAGCTATTGATGGCCAAATTTCACTTTTGAAATCGCAGATTGCAGAATGGAAAACGGAAAACGAGAATGTATCTGCTGAAGCGCAAAAACTTGAAACGTTAAAAAAGTCTTTGCAAGATCTTGATGCTGATTTCGAAAGGCAAAAGCTCGATTTGCAAACATTGCAGGAATACTTGGCGCAACATCAAACAGATGCCGAACTTGTAAATGTCCTCCCTGAAATGAGCGGTTTAGCAAACGATGCTGAACGCCATCACAAAGAATTTGAACGCTTACAAGGCGAATTTGATTCAAAGCAAAAGCAACTTGAAAATGTTTGTGCGGAAAGTGCGCAAACTCTTGAAAAGTTGACTGCTTTGCAAAAAGACAAAGAAACGATTATTCAAGAGGATATTCCTGTTGTTGTCGCTGAATTGCGCCGTAACTTGAAACCTGGCGAAGCTTGCCCTGTCTGCGGATCTCGTGAACACGTTTCTTGTGAGGATGCTACAAAAATTGAAAATGGCGCAGACCGCCTCAATGATTTTGCGGATAAATTGCGTAAAATCAATGGCGAAATGGAACAAATCCAGCGTACGCTAGATAGCTTTGCTACGCAACAAAAACATTTTGAAGAAGTGTTAGCCGAAAGTGCGCGAAAGCAAAAAGACGAATCTACAGCAGAAACGTATGCACTCGAACAACTCAACGCAAAACTCGAACCGTGGAAAAAAACTGCAATACTTGAAACAACGCGTGCCATCTTGCAAGAACTTTCTGAATTGAAAAATGCATACTTGCAGAAAAAAGAAAAAGCCGATGCTTTGCAGAACGAAGTCAATCATGCTGCGGTGAATCGTGCAAGCCTTGTTGGTAACGCCAATCTTGCAGAAGAATCCCTTAAGAAATCGCAATCGAAAGTGCAAAAACTCTCGCAAGAAATCGAAACAATTTTTGCAGAATGGTTCTCGAACATCCGTATGGAAGATGTTGATGCGTTGCTCGCTGAATTGGAAAAGAAAAATGTTTGGTGGAAAAAAGCACAGGAGAAAAAAACTAAAGTCGAGAATGACTTGAACATGGACCGCTCCGCGAAAACTCAGCATCAAGAAAATCTTGTGCAAGCCCAAATGCGCCGAGATGATGCGACTGCCAAACAAAATGAAATTCAACAAAATCTAGATACGCTCGATGCAAAACGCAAAGAACTCTTTGGCGAAAAATCTGTAGAAGTGGAGCGCAATAAGGCGCGAACTTTACGCGAAGCTGCGGAAACATTGGCGAATGAAACGCTTCGCAAAGAGCAACAAATGCGCGAAGAAAAAATGTCGCTTGACAATTCCATCGCGGAGCTTGGCTGCCGCATTGCAGAAACGGAACCGAAACTTGCGCAGTTGCAGGCGAACTTCCTTGAAAACCTTTCCGCTAAAGGCTTTGCGGATGAACAAGAATTTATCGCTGCAAAACTTCCTGAAGCCGAACGTAAATCGCTCCAGCAATTGCAAAAGAATGTGGATGATAATTTGACAACTGCGCAAACTTCGGTCAAGAATTTTAATGACCAGTTGGCGCGACATCTAGAGAAACGCGACTTCGAAGAATCCGAAGAAATTGCAAAGCAAAATCGCGACACGGCGAAAGCGAAACTGAACGAGTGCACTGTAAATCTTGCAACATGGACGGAACAGAAAAAGAACGATAATTTGCACCGCCAAAAATTTAACGATATGCAAGCGGAACTTGTAAAACTTAAGTCGAAGCGTGCCGATTGGGAGCAAATGCAGCGTTGGTTTAACGGCAATAGACTTGATACAGGCAATGGCGATGTGTTCGTTCGGTTTATCCAAACAATCACGTTGCGTAATTTGTTAAAAATTGCGAATGGCTATTTGCGCGATATGTTTCCTCGTTATGAAATGATAACCGCTCCGAATACGCTCAACATTCAGCTTGTAGATCATGACAACAGCGATGCTGTACGCCCGATCGATAACATTTCAGGTGGCGAAGGTTTCCTCGTAAGCTTGTCGCTTGCACTTGGCATCTCGACACTTGCAAGTCGCAACGTGCGCATTGATTCCATGTTCCTCGACGAAGGCTTTGGAACGCTCGATTCCAAGATGCTCCAGGAAACCGTTGTCGTGCTCCAGAAAATGCAACAGGAAAAAGGAAAACTTCTTGGTGTCATCACGCATGTGGATTTGGTCAAAAGCGAACTTCCCACGCATATTGAAGTTACGCCTTGCGGTGGCCGCAGCGTCCTCAGCGGCGCCGGCGTGCAGCAGTAACCTTTAGCTGTCACACCGGCCTCCGTGCCGGTGTCGGCTTTAATTCTTTTGTCATTTTGCGTAAAAAAAAACTATAATAACATTATAGGATTTATCAGGGGCGTATCATGAATGTTAAAGGTCTAATTAAAGGCGCGTGGTCGAACGGAATCGCCAAGAAACTTTTGATTTTGCTTGTTTTGTCGCTTATCATTTTCGTCATCGGCGTGATGATTGGCTCGTGGGTGCTTGGTGAAAAATCACTCGGCTGGAAAGGCTTTTTGTCGGGCTACGTTGTTTTTGCGGTGCTGTTCATCAGCGTCATGATTAACGTTTTCAAGAATACATCGGAATCCATGCGCGAAGGAAAAAAGCATGTCGATGTTCGCGGTCATGTGCTTGTGCTTGGTGCGGGCCACCAACTTAAAAGTATCTTGCGTGCGCTTAAAGGTGATAAACGCCCGATTGTTGTGATGAGTCGCCGCGATATCGATGGCCACTTTATCCATTATAAAAAAGATTACGAAAACGAAGATGACTTGCTTTATGCGGGGGCTTTGTTGGCGGATATGATTCTCGTAATCGGTGAGGATGGTCCGGAACGCGATTCCCGTAACTTGCATTGCGTTGAAGTGTTGCGTAGCATTAGCGAAAAAGCGATGCGCGATATTCATTGCCATTTGCTGTTGAGCAATCCTTCGACTTCTGAAATTTTGTGGTACTTGAAGGCTCCAGAACAGAATAAAGGTCATTTGCTGGTCGATGTTTTTAACGAATATGAATTCATGTCGGAGCAATTGCTCGTTGGAACGGATTTCTTACCGACCATTCGCGAGGCGGAAAATGAACGCTTGCATGTTGTGTTGCTTGGTACGGGGCCGATTGCGCAGGCTGTGGCGTTTGCTGTGGCGAATGTGTGCCATTATCCGAACTTTAAACGGACGAATTTAAAAACATGTATCACTTTTGTTGATGAAGATTGTGAAAAGTGGGTGGACCGTTTGGTAGTCTCTCGCATGGGACTTTTTAGACTTTCAAAGTACACGTATGTTGATGCGAACGGAAATAAGGTTTCTCATGATCCGGAGACAAATCGCGGCGATTATCTCGATGTGGAATGGAATTTTGTAGACGCTTACTGCGAAGCTGATTTGGCACGTAACTTTATTGCCGCCGTGGCGGCCAGTCCCAAAGAACGGCTTGTGGTGTGCATTTGTAAGGAAGATGCGTCTAAGGCGATTTCGACACTTGTGCATTTGCCGCGTGCTGTTTACGATAACGCTGACATTGCGGTGTATTGGCGCGAGGCGAATGACGATATCATCAAGCGTATTAACGAAAGCGGAATGTATGGCTATGTACGCATCATGGGCGACATCGATGAAATGAAGGAATTTGTCCGGTCGAAACGCGTGGAACGCGGCCAGCGTGCAAACTATGTTCGTGAACGTCATTTGAATCCTGAAACTCGCGATACTGAAGAAAAAATGTGGTATCGCTTGAGTGAAGCAGACAAGACCGCTGCAATTTATTGCGCGAATGCGCTTCCGCTTCGTAAACGTTGCTTTGAAATTACAGATGACGATTCCCTATTGCGCGATGCGGAACATCGTCGATGGATGATGTCAATGCTCCTGATGGGATATCGCTCTGGTCCGACCGACGAAAGAACGTTTACGCGCCATGACATCATTCCGTTTGATCGCTTGCCCGAAGAACTGAAAACGAAGGATTCGTACATCCTTGAAAATGCTGAATACATTATGAACGGGTAAAAAAATGAAAAAAGGATGCTTGTTATTTCTAGCTGTCGTTATTGCGACTCCTGTCACGTACCTTTTGATATCCAATCATTCGAAAAAGGCTGAAATTCAAAAAGAAATTGATTCGGTCGAGACTGTTTTTGAAAATGCCGAAAAAGATGAGCAAGCTTCTCCTAAGGCGCGCGAATCTAAACCGCTTGATCTTGAAAAGACGGTTCGTTTGTTCCATATTTTGAATGACGGTTTTTCGACTTCAAAGAACATGTTCGAATATTTGCAGTTCTTGGCTACTCAAGATTATAGCAGTATTCCAGATGAAGTTCTTGATGCTCAAAAGAAATTATTGCCCTTGTACAAGGGAATCCGCTCGGCTGAATACGACTTAAATGAAACTCAAAAGAAACGCTATTGGAATGCCATTACCAAATCCGTTGATCTGAAAAGTATTACATCTCCCATTGCACAGATGGTGGCTACGGGAGGATTTGATCCGACTGCGGTTTTATCGCTCGCCAAGTCTGGTATTTCTTCTGGTGGGCATTTTTATGATGAAATCCAAAAGAATGATGAAATAGAAAAAAATGCCAAAAAGGCGCTTGAAGAAAATAGGGAAGCTTATTTGAATTACTTGAGCGAATATACGCTTCTTTATTTAAAGTATTTGTTTCAATGGAATGAAATGTGCTTGTTGCGCGATAGGGCGTATCTTGCCATCAACAATGGCAATGTTGGGGAGGCCATTAAATCGCTTGATGCTGTGCTGCAAAAGTATCCGACCGATTCGGAATCGCTCCTGCTGAAATCTTTCTGCCTACTTTATGGATCTGAACGCGGTGTAGATTTTTATAGTGATAAACGCAATGCGGACATCGCAAGAGATATCCTCAATCAATACATTGCGGAACATCCCGATAGAGCCGCTCCTGCGCTCGTTTTACTGGGAGCCTACTACACATTGCAAGGAGACGAAACGAAGGCCGCAATGTTGTTTGACCAATCTTCTGTCGAATATCCTCGTGAAGCAGAAACGCTGTTGGATATGTACAATTCGTACAATTATCGTAATTACTTTTTGAAGTCTAAAGAAGGCCACGTGATTCTGGAACATTACAAGTCCATGATGGAAGGCTTTGGTTTTTATTCGCCGAATTTCCAAAAGGCAATGATTGCGTACAATAAGGGAGATTTCCCTAAGGCTAAAGAAGAAATTTTAAGGCACTTCTTCCGCCGCGGAAATCAAGATGTGTATGATTATCTGATTTCAGATATGAAATTTGTAGAACAGTTTATGCCCAAAATCTTGGATATGATTTTCGAAGAACATTCTTTCTTGGATTTGCAAACATACAATCCGACACTTTCTTTCTCGGATAAGCTTGCTGTTGAAATTGAAAATCGTTCCGACAAGCGCCTTTCGAATGTCCGCCTATTTATTTGCTTGCACCTGACGGATATGTATGCTGGTGATTATTTTGTCAAGAAAATGGAAACGACAATCAATAACATTGAACCCTATTCCAAAGCTAATTTTGGAAAACTTCAATTGAATTATGAATTGTATGGAAAACAAAAAAATAGTGTTCAGGATGTTGTTTCCGCTAGAGCGATAATCATGACGGATAGTTTGATTATTTGGGTTGATGAAGATAAAATAAAGCGCACGAATATTTCAAAAAATATGACGCGTAATCGTTTTAGCAAAGCAACTCTCCATCAGCTTATAACAGGTTGCTCTTATGAAATGAAAGAAAAAGAGGGCTTGTTGGGTAGCATGGTTGGCGCTAAGAAAATGGTTTTCCATTTCCCGAGAACGTTAGTTGTGCTAAATCCGTTTTTCTCTTTTGGAGAGCTGAATAGCAAGGATGCCGTGCAGGCTTCGTCTGTGGTTTTAAATGGTGATTATATTGACGTTTCTTTTGAAAAACAGTCTTCATTTGCATCAAAGACGGTCCCGCTTTTTGTAAGCACTCTTGAAGGTAAGGGGTATTTTGATGTAACCTTCGACGCCGAAGGAAATGTAACCAAAATGTCGATGTTTAAACACTAGCGAATTTCGCGGCATTTTCACAAAATCATATAACGAAAAAGTCCCGCCGTTGAGCGGGACCTTTTCAATAACGTTTTATCCGAACTAAAGAAGAATTACTGGATGCGGATGTTTACGCGGCGGTATTCTTCTCTGGTGCTGTATTTGAACTTCTTGAACATGCGCTTGCCATACCACTTTGCGGTAATCTTGGAAGCCGGAATGTACTTGGCGATTTCAGCCTTGACTGTTTCGGCGCGGCGCTGAGAAAGTTCGTCGTTGTACGGCACGGAGCCGAGATCGCAGGTGTAGCCTTCGACGAGAATCGTTGCTTCCTGGTTGGTCTGAGCGTATTTCGGAGCGAGTTCTGCGATGATGGCGCGGCCTTCGCTGCTGAGTTCTGCGCTAGCGAGTTCGAAGAGGCTGCTCACGTTCGGGAATTCGATTGCGGTTGCCTGACCGTTTTCAACCTTGGCAAATGCGTCGTTGAGGAATGCTGCTACTTCGTCGCGGGTGGTCAAGAAGACCTGAGAGTTGTTCTTGATGGCGGCAAACTTGGAGAAGTCAAACGGAGCCGGTTGTTCTGGTTCCGGTGCCGGAGCTTCAACCTTTGCGGGTTCGGGCTGCTTTACAGGAGCTGCCTTTTCAGATTTTTTATCGCCGCAGGCTACGAGCACTGCGAGAGAGAGAGCTACCGGAAGAAAACGACCAATTGTTTTTACCAAATTCATTATGAAACCTCCGATTGAAATATGGTATGATTCCTTTGGATTAGCCTTTCTAATATAAGTAAAAAAAGTAAATAAGGAAAATTTTTTTTATATGTACTAAAAAAATTCGCCTTTTACGGCGAATTTTTGTATAGAAAAGGCTTTTTTATACGATAATCGCTATTTAAGCTTCCATTCGAGCGTTTGTCCGGCGGCTAGCGGCACGACTCCGTTTACAATGGCGGGCACAGTCCACTTTTCCTTGACAACTTTGATTTGCTTTGTCGTGCGCGGTAAACCGTAGAAGTCTGCGCCGAATCCTGCGATGAAATTCGGGAGCTTGTCGAGAGCGCCAGCACGTTCAAATTCTTGTACGAGTAGCGGAATGGCAACGGGGGCGCTGTAAACGCCGGCGGCGCCGCACGGGCATTCCTTTTTGCCTTGCTGGTGCGGGGCCGAATCGGTGCCGAGGAAGAACTTCGGGTTTCCGCTGAAGGCCGCTTCGCGGATGGCCTTGCGGTCTTCGGGACGCTTGGGGAGCGGCTTGCAGAAATGGTGCGGACGGAGAGCGTCGCCAACGATATCGTCGAGAGTCATCATCAGGTGGTGCACCGTGAAAGTCGCCGCGACATTTGCGGGGAGGCGTTTTACTGCTTCGACGGATTTTGCGCTGCTCAAATGCTCGAAAACAATGCGGAGTTTTGGGAACTTTTCGGCAAGTGTTTCCACGCGTTTGATAAATGCAGGTTCACGGTCCAAGCAGAATTCGCCCGGTTCTTCGCCGTGGACGCACAGCACAAGACCGAGCTTTTCCATCATTGCGACAACAGGGAAGACCGCTTCAAAATCGCTGATGCCATCGGCACTGTTTGTCGTGACTCCTGCGGGATAGTATTTGCCGGCGACAACGCCCACGGCCATCATGTCCTTCAAGTCTTGTTCCGTATAGTTCGGGTTCAGCTTAAATGTCATGAGCGGTTCAAAATCCGGGCGCACAGGAGCGGCGGCTTCGAGAATTTGCTTCTTGTAATCTGCAATCGCTGCTGCACTTGTCATGGCGGGCACGGTGTTTGGCATAATGATGGCGCGGCCAAATTGGCTCACGAGATCGCGGACATAACCAGGCATGAGTTCGCCCTGGCGCAAGTGCGCATGAAAATCGTCTGGTAAAGGAAGGACTATTTCGGAATTAGGAGTGTTCATTTTGACTCTCTAAAAAGGTAATTCAGAATTACGTTATGAGTTTTGGAAAATGATTTCAGAATTATTGGTTGGATTGGAGGTCGCGGAACTGGTCCTTCGAAATTTCGGAATCCGAATGGAGCCAGTAGTCAAAAGAGTGCGGCTCGGTGAGCTTTTTCTTGTGCAAAAATACGAGGTTGCAATCCAGTTCTTTTGCCATCATAAGATCATGCGTGACGATGATGATGGATGTCTTGAACATGGTACGCATATTGTCAATCAAAGGCAGTAAGTTGCGGCGGTTGTAGTTATCGAGCCCTGCGGTGGGTTCATCCATGAGCAAGAGCTTTGGGTCCATTGCCCAAGATCTTGCGATGGCGACTCGCTTTTGCATGCCCACGCTGATTTCGTGCGGGAACATGTTTGCAAAGTTACGGACACGCATCAAGTCCATAGCCATGTTGACTTTCTTGATAATCTCGTCTTCGGTACCCATCTTGTGGTAGCGAAGCGGAAGAGCGATGTTGTCCACGACTCTTAAGTTCGAAATCAATGCTGCGTTTTGTAAAACGTAACCGACTTTGCGCTTGGCGATTTCAAGAGCATCGAGACGTTCTGCTGGAATGTATTCGCCAAAGTAATAGATGTGCCCCTTGAGCGGGCGCGCAAGGCCTGCAATCATGCGGAGAATGGCGCTCTTGCCTTTACCGGAAGGCCCGCCTATACAAATCGTTTCGCCGAGTTTTAATGAGAGATTTGCCCCTGCAATGAGTTGGTAGTCTGCATTGCTTTCGCTGGATCTGATATTTTCAAAATAGCTAACAGCTCTCGGCCTCGAGAAGAGTGTTCCCGAAAGTTCGCTTGTTGAAAGATAAATATCTTCAAGTCTGAGGGCTTCGTCTAACATTTAGATAATTGTATTAAGGTTGTTTAGATAACTAATAAAGTAATACAACGAGAGCACAACGTCAGCAAAAACGATATAGAGGAACGATGTAATGACCGAACGTGAAGTAGCTTTGGGAACCAGACGGATGTCGCGCTTGATGTTTAATGCTTGATAGCATGCGTTAATTGTAATGATAATCCCAAAGACGCACGGTTTTACAATGGCCAATACAAAATCTGGAATGGTAAGCGCTTTGATGATTTCTGTGGAAAGATAGTCCCAAGTCAGCTGTAAGTTGGGCGCGTTTCCCGTGATGAAGATGATTCCCTTGGTAACAATAAATCCGGCGCCGATGGCGCTTGCGCTAAAGATGATGTTCATGACAATGGTTGCGATGGTGCCGCCGATAACACTTGGCATGACTAGATAACGGATGGGATTGATGCCCATGGTTGCAAGAGCGTCGACTTCGGAATCGATGACCATGCCGCCAATGTAAGTGGTAAGCGATGAACCGGAACGACCTGCAATCAAGAACGCAGTGAGAATCGGACTCAATTCGCGGATGATGACCACCACCATGAGGTTACCCACGATGTCCGAGAATCCCATTTTGCCCATGAGCGAAAGCACTTCGATGATGACAACGGTTCCAAACAAAGTCGCGACAATGAATAGCGGTATAACAATTTCGACACCCGTAAAGAACGTTTGCAGAATGATATTACGAGTGTCACTTTTGAAATTGTGACTTTTATCGAAAAGCGAAGCAACTGTGCGGAAAAACAGGGCTATCAGTTGCCCGAATCTCCTTTTCAAGATGAAGATGCCGAGCGTGTGGAATAAACGCCCGACGAGGGTCATCTTTTGCCAGTTTTTAAGTTGCTTCTCTTGCATCGCTATGTATGGCTTCTAGAATTTCCGTCCAAAGTTCATCAAGTCCAAATTTTTTGAGCGCACTTACGCAAAGCGGCTTGTGGTCTAAATCCAGGCGTTGCTGAATGTCCTTGAGCCCTTTGGCAAGTTCGGATTGGTTCACCTTGTCACGCTTGCTTGCTACGATCAAGACGGGGCAACCCGTGGCACGGATGCTTTCGACCGTTTCGATGTCGATGGGCGTTCCTCCGTGGCGGATATCTACGAGGTAGATGAGTCCTTTGAGGTCCTTGCACTTTTCGACGTATTCACGGATAAAGTCGGACATTTGATCGCGTTTGGCATTGTTGACTTTGGCAAACCCTACACCTGGTAAATCTACAAGAAAAAATTCGTCGTTGACTTTAAAAAAATTGATTTCGCGCGTTTTTCCGGGGGTAGAACTCACTTTTACGAGTTTTTTCTGGCCCATGAGCGCATTCATGAGCGAAGACTTGCCCACATTGGAGCGTCCGAGGAATGCAATTTGCGGGAGGCGTTCTTCAGGGAGTCCTTTGAGATTTACTGCCGCCTTGACAAATTTTGCCGTACGGATGGTGTAGCCACCCACTTCAACGGGAGCTTGGTGGATATTTTCTTTTGTACTCATAAGGAGACTCTCCCTTCGAATGCGCGAAGCATGGTGACTTCGTCGATAAATTCTAGGTCGCTGCCCATCGGAATTCCGCGGGCGAGACGGGTGCGCTTGACGTTGACTCCGTCTAACATTCGGTCAATCATGAGCGCGGTACTGTCGGCTTCGGGGCTAGAGCCCAAGGCTAGGACTAGTTCTTCGATGTTTTCTTGCTTGATGCGTTCTACGAGTTGCGGCAGATGGAGCGCTTCGGGGCCAATGCCATCGAGCGGAGAAATCACGCCGCCGAGAACAAAATAAAGACCTTTGTGGACGGAAGAACGTTCAAAAGGTAGAATGTCGGAATTCTTTTCGACAACGCAAATGGACTTGGCGCCTTCGCGGGCTCTGCATGTAGGGCAGATTTCTTCGTCTGTAAAGGCGTGACAACGCGGGCACGGGTGAACTTTCTCGGCCGCTTGTGTCAAGCTATCGGCAAAACGTTCTACGTCACTTTTTTTGCGCGAAAGCATGTGATAGGCGAGGCGGCGAGCCGTCTTTAAGCCAATTCCCGGGAGGGAGGCGAATTCGGAAATCAGGTTTTCCAGACTTTGCGGTTCAACGTTCATATGCTAGTGCTTATGCATCGTCGATGTTTGCGTATCGTTGCGTGCTGTTCAGTTTAAGTTCGAAAATTGTGCCGATGCGGGCGTAAAGCATGAGCTTTAACCACTCCTGGATTTTCTTCATGCCGACCCAGACAATCGCGTTTTTCACCGTTTCGATAGTGGGCTTGTTGTGCACGTCCGAGTTTACGAACTGCAATAAGTTTGCCGCAATGTCCGGCTGCTTGTTGAGTTCCTTGCAAAGTTTTTCGAGCGTTGGACGAGTGTGCAATAACTGGATAATTTGTAAGATGGCGGCCGATGTTGCGTCAATCTTTTGTCCGGTTACAAGTTCAGGCTTTGCAAAGAAAAATCCTTGGAAGTATTCGTAGCCGGCATCCTTGCAATGCTTGAATGTTTCTTCGTCTTCGACTTTTTCGGCGAGGAGCTTGATGTTCTTTTTTTTGAAGAACTTTGCGGCTTGTGTCATCGCTTTGGACGTGTTATCCGCCAAGTCCATCTTCACGTACGAAATGTATTTGAACAACGGCTCGAAACGATTCAAGAACTCGTCGTTCATAATAAAATCGTCTAGCGCAAGTTCAAAACCGCGGGACTTGTAACGCTCAATCGCGCGGATAAGAGCTCTATCGACGGTGACGTCTTCGAGAATTTCGAGGACAAATGTGTTGGGGTTTAAAAGTCCGAACAAGTTGTCGAGGAGCATCTCGCGGCTGCAATTGACAAATGCTTTGTTGCCTCCGACGAGGCGTTCGAGCCCGATGCTGTTGAGGACGTTCTCTAGCACTTGGGCGGTCGCCTGGACATCGCTTGCGATGATGGCGGTGGCGCTACTTGGCGAGTCACGGAATAGCAATTCATACGCGAAGATTTTGCCCTCGCGGTCGAGAATCGGTTGACGTGCCAAGTAAGCGAGTGATTGCATTATTTTAGATGCGTGCGCTTTCGATGCCGAACAGGAGGATGCTGCGGGCGCCTGCGTCCCAGAGCTTGTCCATGATGGCGTTGGCTTCTTCGCGCGGCACCATGGCCTTTACGGAGTACCATTCACGACCGTGGAGCTTCGTCACTGTAGGAGCGTCGAGACCCGGAGTCATTTCGCATGCCTTCGAAAGGAGTTCAGAGGGGCAGTCGTACTCGATCATCATGTAGGTCTGTGCGACGAGCTTACCCTGGATGCGGCGGATGAGTGTGTTGACTTCTTCGAGTTCGGTCTTCTGCGGGTTGCAGAAAATGGCAGCGTTAGAGCGGAAGAGCGGTTCGCCAATAATGCGCAGCCCTGCCTGCTTGAGCGTTGTGCCTGTTTCGACCACGTCCACGATGGCGTTAGCAACACCAAGGCTCACGGAAATTTCGACAGCGCCTTCGAGCACCACGAAATCCATCTTCTTCTTGTAGTAGCTTTCCACAATGTTCGGGAAGCTTGTAGCGATGGTGGCGTCCTTCAAGTCGGCGAGACTCTGGATGGGGCTTTCGTTCGGGACTGCTGCGCAAAGCTTGGATGCGCCAAAGGGCAAGTCCAAAACCTTAACAGCCGGGCTCTTGGCTTCGGCGTTAAAGTCAATACCCGTGATGCCTGCGTCAATGATTCCGCGACCCACATACATCGGGATGTCGCTCGGACGGAGGAAGAAAAATTCGATGCCGTTCTTGGAATCGATTTGGGTCAAAGTCTTGTAGGGCTTGGATGCCTTGTAACCGCAGGCCTTGAGAAGTTCCTGGGTGGGTTCAAAGAGCATGCCCTTGTTGGGGAGAGCTACCTTAATCATAGTTTAGCGTACACTTCTTCGAGGGTGAGACCTTTTTCTGCCATCATGACGGCAACGTAGTAGAGCACCTGAGAAAGTTCGAGGCACTGGGCGTCGCGCGATTCAAAGCGGGCTGCCATCCAGCTTTCGGCGGCTTCTTCGACGAGCTTTTTGCCGATGCCATGCGGACCTTTCTTGAAAAGTTCCGTGGTTCCCTTGCCTTCCGGCATGTCCTTTTTGCGCTGGCAAGCCAGAGCGTACATTTCTTCAAACGTCATTTTTGACCTCTTTAGTTTTACGCCCCCAAAGATAGCAATTTTTTGGGTGGGACTCTTAATGGGAATGCTTATAAGTACTGCTTTATTGGCGGGAGGGGCCCCAGCTCGGAGTTGCGAAGGCCGCACGGGCCCCTCCCTGCACCCTCCCCCTCCTTGGCCGACGCTTTTAAATGCTATAGAAATGTTTTTTTATTTACAGCGAAAAAATTGATATATATTAACTATTGTGAAACGAGTTGAAATGTCTTCAGGCTTTTTAGCCTCTGTGCTTTGCATTGGTGTCTTTTCTGCATCCGCTGTTTCGGCGAATTCGGCAGAATCATTGGCGTCCTCTTCTGACTTTGGTGAAAAAATCAAAATGGAGAAAATTATTTTCTCCGATGATATGCTCCCCGCGCGTACTCCGAGCGGAATGTCCAAAATTCGTTCCAGTAACGATGCCGAAGTGTATTCTTCGGGTGAACGCTATTTCCCGGTGATGCTTGTTTCCACGTCAGATTACAAGGCGCTAGATTCTGCGTTTATATACAGAATGTTCAATGAAAAGGGCTTCAAGGACAACAATAATTACGGTAGTGCGTACGATTACTTTGTCGAAAGTTCGGGCGGGCAATTTAAGCCGACATTTGATATCTACCCTATAACGCTTCCAAAAAATTTTAGCAACTACAATAGCGATAGTGAATTGATTTTGCCAGCAATTGATATCCTTGTTGAACGTTCTGATTTCAAGGCTCGTGCAGGCAAGTACGAGAAAGAAATTCCTTTTATCATTTTGCATCCGCTCTCAAAAGATAAGGCGCTTTCGTACAATAGTGAATTTTTTAATCATCAGTATAAATTGCAATATAGTGCAAAACAAGTTTATTCTAAAAACGGCTACAAGTTTAATAATTACGCGTTTATATCGCAAAAGGCCGAAGGCAAAGCTTCATCGACGAGCTCGAAAGATGTCAACATGCTTGGCACTTTCGTTCATGAATTCAGTCATGTGATTGGGCTGCAAGATACGTACAGCGCCGATGCTCAAGGCTGTGCGACGATTGGCCCCTTGCCGTTTGACGTGATGGCGCTTGGACTCCGCAATGGGAATGGCGGTTATCCGCCGACATTCTCTGCATTTGAACGCGAGGCCGTGGGGTGGCTCAAGCCGACTGAAATTGCAAATAACGACAGCGTTTATGAGCTCAAGAATCTTTCGGGAATGCAAGCGTATGCGGTGTCGAACCCGAATCATCCCAATGAATATTTCTTGATTGAGTATCGCCCGGCGGTAGGTTTCGATTCCAAAATAGGAAGTTCGAGTTACAGCGGCAAGCAAGGCAAGAACGGTGTTCTGATTTGGTACATCGACTACGATTACAATATATTTTTCAGCAATGACCCCAATGGCGATGAAAGCCACCAGCGTGTTGAAGTGCGCACCGTGCTTAGCAAAAACCAGGAGTCTTTTACAAAGTTCAATTTTGTGAACAAAAGTGGCAAGGCTAAGATTGATGGTATTTTCAATCTCGTATTTGATGGCAATGACCGCGTTTGCTTTACGGTGAACAAATCTAAAACGCTTGATAAGTGCCCTGAAAAAATTGCCTCGTCCAGTTCCGCATCTCTGTCGAGCTCTTCGTCTAGCGCGATTAAATCGTCGAGTTCCGTGTCTTCGAGTAGTAGCGCCGTTTCGTTAGCGCGTGCGGTGGTGCGCCATGCGAAAATTCACGTGTCGCATGGAATGTTGAATGTCGAAGTTCCCGTGCCGGGTAAAAAGACTCTCCGTTTATACGATGCTCTTGGAAATAATCTTGGCTTGCATACGTTTGAAGGCTCGTCTGCTTCTGTCGATGTTTCTGGGTGGAATCGTTCCGCCTTTGTGCAACTTGACGTGGACGGAAGGCTGTTGCTTGCAAAACGAGTGGTGTTCCGCTAAAATTATTCTGCGAAAAATGGCGAGTTAACTATATTTCAAATGTAAATCGCCTAACATTGCGTTAGCAGGATGAGGAATAGGATGAAGAACATTTATTTATTGGGGAGCGCTGTTGCTCTTGCATTGTTTGGTTGTTCGCTTACAAAGAGCGGTGTTTCCAAGGCCGAAAACTTCCAAGGGAAAACGGGTATCATTGGCGTGTTCCGCCAGCCTGCGTATTATTGCGGCGAAGGCATTCCGCACACGATAATGCTTGGCGGTACGTCCATCGTTGTAAAACCTGCTTTTAGCAGCGAACAAGAAAACGTGTTCTTTAGCGAAATGAAACCGGGCGTTGCAACGCTTACGGAGTACAAGTACACTTGCGGTGAAAATGAAAATACGATGTCGCTTGATACGGCTGGTGCTGGGAATGAACGTTTCCCCACATCGGTCGTGATTCCTGAAAAAGGATTCTGCAAAGTTGTAATTTCGTTTATGGATGGCGATACGTTGTTTACCTATAATGGTGAAATTTTAAGCGATCAATTTGCTAAAGCTGAAGTTGCGGTAAATACCGATAGCATCCCGTATTGCGAAGTTTTAGATAACAAAGGCAAAAAGATTTCGATGGTGAATCGTGATTCTATTTTGGATGTAAAATTTGCTGCTGCTGTGAAGGATGCATCCGAAGCGCTTGAAGAAGAAAAATTCACGGTTGTGACGCTTGATGAATATAGCGATAAGGTCACGTGGAATGCGGACAAATCGAAACTCCTAGTGGTGACGCTTACGGCAGATGCCGAAACGTATAAGGACGGCGAACTCGTCAAGTCTGATAGCGTTGTCTGGGTTGTGAACGAAAAGGAACTTTTAACTTGGTTCCATGATCACAAGGAAGGCGTGCGCAATTGGGATTTGAGATTCAAGCAGTTGTTTGGTGAACCGAGGACCTCTAAGGTTTCGCATATGGCGTTCTTGTGGGTGAGTCCGAACGACTTGATGCGCCCGGCGTACGTGCCCGATGTAAAGGCTTTTGATATGCGTACGGCGTTTGAAGGCGAATACGGAAACGATGCCGAAGTTACGGAACGCGTGATGTGGTTCAAGAACTGGTTTGATGCTCGTGCATCGAAGAGCTATGAAGGGCCGGATGCTCGTCCGTGGACTCGCTTAGGTTATACGTATGACTGGGGCAGCAAGGCCGATAAGTATGGGCTTACAGAATTTATCGTAGTGCCTGGTGCCGAGATGGATGTCAAGTTCACGAGAAACTTGAAGTTCATTGCCAACTGGATGAAAGATAGGAAGTAGTACGCCTCGTCACAATCAATGAGATGTCCGCCTTCGCAGACATGACGAATTGAGAATGTCATCCTCGCGAAGGCGAGGATCCAGTTAAGTTTTGATAACCACCCGCCACAATGTTTGGCGGGCTTCTTTGTATTTGCGCTCGAAGGCGGTTTCGGGGGCTACGGGATCGAACGATTCGCATGTGATTTGGGTGTTGGCGGGAACTGTCGCACCTTCTGCGTTTTCGTTTAAAACGATTTTCGCGGCTTCCGCAAATTCGCGGGCGTAGATTTCCCAGTTCGTGCGAAGCTCAATGACTTTCCCGAGTGCAAGTAGCGTCGGAAAAATCGGGTGCATGTGGAAACGCCTCGTGGCTTCGCTCTGCTTGGGCCACGGGTTCGGATAATACACTGCATGGTACGGGATGGTCCATTCGCCTGCTTGTACGCGTTCAAGTGCAAGCCGCCAAAAGTCGAGCAGTTCGGCACGAATCCAAAATGCGTTGGGTGGAACGTCTTCGCCTGCTGTTTGTGAAGGATTGCCTGCTTTGTCGAGGCGGGCGCAGGACTTGTCGATTCCGATGACGGGAATGCTTGGGAATCGTCGTGCAATGTGGATAGTGCTTTCGCCTGTCCCGCAACCGGAATCCAGGATTACAGTGAGCGGCGCCTGTTTTGCAATATTCTCCGCCGAGTCATCCTCCGAAGGAGGATCCATACATTTTATTGTTTCAACTTGGCTTGGGTCGCCCTTTCCCACGGCGTTATAGAATTTCCTCACAAATTCTTCTGCTTCGGCGAAAGCTTCTCGCGTATGGTCTGCTATAGGACGCAAAAAAGTTGTCCGCGCATATTTGCGGACAACTTCTTCAAGATCTTTGTGTAGAGTCTCTTGATTCGATGTTACTGAATTTGCACCCGGCATTGTTACTGCTGTTTCCAAATGCTCAGCAGGTCTTTGCCGATGAATTCAAGATTGTCGAAGTGGAATTTTGCATCGTAACGGAATGTTAAGGCCAATACGCTTACGCTTTTGCGTTCTTCTTCGGTAAGAACATCAGCGAGAGCGACTCTGAATTTGGTCTTTTCTTTTGGAAGTTCGATAGCATAGTTTCCTGATACGTAATCAAAGATTGTTGCAAACATAGGGTTCACGGCACGTTTCATATCCAAAATTTGAATGTATAGCGTACCTTCGCCCCACGTATCAAAAGAAATTGAATCAAGGGCGCTTAAGTCATAACTTACTTCTGGATTCCCGATATACATGCCGATGCAAGTCCACATAGATTTGTAGATGGATGTATCGGGGAAAGTCATGCTAAAGCTGATTTCTTTTCCGCCATCACTAGAATTTTGGAGTAATGTTGTGAACTGCAGTGAGGGGTCACCCGGAAGTTCTGGGTCAAATTGGATAACCGCATATGGCTTTACTGAGCTTGATGCGATGTACCATGTTCCTCCCGTGGTTGCGTAATCCGCAGCGAGGTTATTGACACTGTCCCCATCATTAAAATCATCCATAAGAATGCTTTGAACGGCTGGGATTGTATCTTGTGGCTTAAGCGTTGTAATCGAATCGCCAGCATCAGACATTACAGGCACAAATACGGTATCGGCTGCATTTTCTGGGATGAATACCAAGTTCAAGTTGCCAGCCGGGAGTCCATTGACTTCGAACTTGCCATCTTTGATGATGGCGGAATGGTCGAGGCCGCGGAATTTCACGAAACCGTTCATGTCTTTGAAGTTTTCGCTGATGGAGTCTGCGAAGAAGTCTGCAATGGAGCCGCCGATATAGACGGATTTTTGCAGGTTCTGCGATCCCAACTTGACTTCGCTTATGGTATCCTTCACGTCGACGGGCAACTGGAGGGCGGTCTCGTTGAGTGTTGCTTCCATTGTATAGCTGCCGACAGGGACTTTTTCGATAGTGACAAAGCCGCTATCGTTTGCAATGGCTGTGTAGCCGCCTTCGATACCATTCAAGCTGTTCTGTTCGACGAGCTTGACTCGGGCGTTGGCTGCCGGAGCATCTGCAATAAGAATCTGTGCTGTGATGGCGTTGCCTGCTTCGGTGCCGCTCGGGCCGCCACCCGCGACTTCAGAACCGCCGCAGGCGCACAGCGAAAAGCCGATTGCGATTGGGGCAATCAGTGCAAGTGTGCGTCTGTTCTTGTTCTGCTTCAAGTCCATACCCTTAATATATAATTTCTTTTTGAAAATCATTTTCCACCTCCGTTGTTTTCGGGCGAGGTAGGGCCTGTTGCCGGGTCGGCTACCTTGTCGGAGAGGGGGAACATGGCGATATTCAATGCATAAACTCGGTCGGCGCGTTCGCTTTTTCGAGCAAATTGCAGGAGTCCGCGACGGAATTCCTCAATTTTATGCTTAATTTCGGGCAAATCGGATTCATCAGCGGTAAATACGACGCTCGAAATGTCTCGTTCCTCGGGCTTGTGGCGGTCGAGCGATTCCTGCGCGAGTTCCATCGTATGCCTGTGGAAGCTGCGAACTGCGGAACTCTTGACTTCGCCGCCAGTGCTGATAATCTGGTCGGTAATGTTCCAGCCACCAGTACCGTCAGGAACGACAAGTCCAAGCTGCTTCAAAATGCCAAGCGCATTGCGGGCATCGTCCTGCGAAATGGGCGGATTCAGGTGCTTGCCAAGACCGGTGATGTCGCTTGTGTCCTTCGTGATGCCGATAAGGGCGCGGAGGGCAGCGCAAGCCCAGCTGCCGAAATAGGCGAGTTCCGGTTCCGAAAGTACGCGTGTTTCGAGCGAGCGGAGTTCCAAAAGCTTGTAATAAAGCTCGGAGAGGGTCTGCTTTGCCTTGGTCTTGTTAAATCTGTAAAGGGTCTTAAAATATTCTGCGCGTCGATCGTCAAGGCCGCAAATTCTAATGAACACTGGGAGCGTGCTCTCGTTCAGGTGGCCTTCTTTTTGAAACACGCGAACAAGCCAGGCCGGGTCTACGCCGGTTTTCTGGCCGAGATAGCGGTACGAGGTAAACGGATTGTCCTTCTTGGTCTCGACAAACCAATCCTTCAAGTACTCGCGGTATTCCAAATAGTCTAATACTTCGGGCATACTATAAATTTACCATAGTAATGCCTTGATGTTGTGAATTGGTGTTGTGAAATCGTTGTATTTCGTTGCAAAAAGTTCAACAACAGGCGAAATTTGCCGAAATTCGCACGCAAACGGGATTTTTTGTTCCAGTGGCAGTGTGCATTCGTCGTTCCTAGCCTTCCAAAAATTTCAGCAGTTCCGGCATTCTTGCGTGTGCGTCCTGTTTGCCGAGCTCATAGAGATCCGCAATTTTCTTCTTGTTGTGTTCAATGTCCGAAATCTTGATGAGCCTGCTTGGGCGGAAAATGAAAACTTTGCCTTCGGCTTCGAGTTTTGCGAGCTTGTCGAGCGCCTGATTGTAGCGGATATGGCGTGTGGCAATCGCTTCAATGAACTTGGGGTAATGGCGGTAGGCGAGCTTTACTAGCGGGAGCGCTTTGTTGATTTTTTTGCGGTAGCCGAGCGGGCGTGTGAGAATGACGACGGCTCGTTCAAAACCTTTTTTGAACATTTGTTCAAAAGGGATACTGTCGGCGACACCGCCGTCAAGGAATTTCTTGCCGTGAATTTCAACCGCTTTGCTGAGAATCGGGAGACTCGCAGAAGCGCGGATGTAGTTCATCTCGTCTTCGTTGCGATAGTCGGTAATGCGCGGGTATTCGGCAAGGCCCGTTTCTATATCGGTTATGCAAACGTGGAATTCGGTCTCCTGGCATTGTGCGGTGAACTTGTCAAATTCAAACGGATCAATCTTGTAAGGAATTTGTTTGTAGCAATAGTCGAATGCGAAATAATCACCTGTGAATAACAGGTTTCTAAAGCTCATGTAGCGTGGACTTTTAGAGTGGATTGTGTCGACTCGAAAGTTGCGACCAATCTGCCCCGACAAGAAACTGCACAGATGAATTGCGCCAGCGGACGTACCAGCGGCGCCTCCGAATTTAATTTCTTTGTCTGCAAGAATGTCGAGAATGCCGCCGGAATACGCGCCACGCAAACCGCCGCCCTCTACAACGATAGCTGTATTTTTGTACTTCATAGGACCCATCCCCCTTTACTATCCCACACGGCCAACAACCCAATTCCTATCACTAAAACTTAAATAAAAACGTGGACAATTAATACCTATTTAATGCTTATTTAAAATAGACTGAATCCACGCGTAATCTTTAGGGTGGTCAACGAACTTTTCTGGATTTTTTGCGCGTTTTTCAAGAAATTCGGCTGGCGTCATCCAAACGAAATCGTCAACTTCACCCGGTTGCGGAACTAAGTGTGCGGCTTCTTCG
Organism: uncultured Fibrobacter sp.; assembly: GCA_947165045.1. Lineage (GTDB taxonomy): Bacteria > Fibrobacterota > Fibrobacteria > Fibrobacterales > Fibrobacteraceae > Fibrobacter. Next base: position 141,073 of record CAMUYW010000001.1, read on the forward strand.
TTGGACAAAATAATTTTATAAGTATCGTAATATTCGTTGTCAAAATACGTTTTGTTGTTCAGAACGTTTTCGTGAGTCGCTTCGAAAAGGTATTCAAGATCTTCGGGACTTTTTTTAACGCCCATCTCTTCGCTGAGTTCTCGGATAGCGGCGTTGCGGCTGTTGTCGCCTGCGGTGATGTGCCCTGCGCAACTGGTGTCGAGCAAGTTCGGGTTGTTTTCCTTAAGGTGGCTACGGAGCTGGAAAACAATTCTGCCGTGAGTGTCAAATGCCCAAATATGGACCGTGCGGTGCCAAAGCCCCTTGGCGTGGACCTCTGTTCTACCGCGTGCATACCCTGCTGGAGTCCCGTCGCTGTTCAAAATGTCAATCATCTCTTCTGGCATGTCTACCCGCCCGAAAAAAACTTGTTGCAGTATAATATAGTAATGAACGAAAATGTGTGGACGGCAAGAGAAAATTTTTTCTAAGCGCAATTTTTTCAAAAAATACCTTGACCTAGAGCTAACTCTAGATGTTATATTTTTAGAGAACATCTAAACCAAGGATGAATGGCTATGGACAATACCGCGCAGAACGATTGTGAAAAAGGCGAGGAAAGAGGTGTACATGGGGGTAAAGCAATGTGCTATTCTATCGGTGAGGTTGTCAAGAAGACGGGTCTCTCTGTGCATACGTTGCGCTATTACGAAAAAGAGGGACTGCTTCCTTTTGTGCAAAAGAATAAATCCGGAATGCGAGCCTATTCCGATATGGATTTGCAATGGTTGACGATGATTGAATGCCTCAAGGATTCGGGGCTTCAAATCAAGGAAATCCGCCAGTATATCGACTGGTACCGCGAAGGTGATTCTACGTTGCAGCAACGATTGAAACTTTTCCGAAGCCGTCGTGAGGCGGTTGAAAAAGAAATGAAACGCCTTACGGTGGTGCTGAACAAGATCCACTTCAAGGAACTCTTGTACGAGGAAGCTGTCAAGCAGGGAAGCCTTGATGCCGCAGACAAGAATCCGAAACTTTTACGACTCAAGAAAAAACTGTTCGAATCACCGGACGATTTTGACAAGGTTACAGGCTAGACGTGAAAAAATTAACGAAGAAAAAGAAAATTATGATTATCGCACTTTCGACCCTTTTTATTTTGGGAACCGTTGGCGTGCTGTTCCTGAACCAAGCGAAATTTGGGCGTATTCCGCAAGGTAAACGCCTTGAACGCATCAAGCAGTCACCACATTACGATGGCCAAAAGTTCGTGAATGACGAAAAGACTGTCACGATGACGGGCGATAAGAACTTGTTTGAAACGACGTTTGAATTTTTATTCGGCAAAAGGTCGCAAACCGTTCCCGATACAGCGCTGACGGTTGTCAAGACGGACTTAAAATCGCTACCGCAGGACCGTGATTGGATTGTCTGGTTCGGACATTCTTCGTATCTGATGAACTTGTCCGGGAAAAAGATCCTTGTGGATCCCGTGTTTTATCAGGGCTCGCCAGTAAGCTTTGTGAACAAGATGTTCAAGGGAACAGACGTTTACAAGCCTGTCGACATGCCGGATATCGATTACCTGGTGATTTCGCACGACCACTGGGATCATCTGGATTATCAGGCCGTGAAGGAACTCGAATCGCGCGTAAAGCGTGTGGTGACGGGACTTGGCGTGGGAGAACATTTTGAATACTGGGGTTACCCTGTCGAAAAACTCGTGGAACTTGATTGGTGGGAAACTGTTGACTTGGAAGCGGCTGAGGATGCAAAGTTTGTGGTGACATCGACACCTGCTAGACATTTTTCGGGTCGTGGGATAAGGCCGAATAAGTCGCTGTGGTCCTCGTTTGTGTTCAATACTCCGAAACGCACTGTTTGGATTGGTGGTGATAGCGGTTACGGCAAGCATTTCAAGAAGATTGGTGAAAAATTTGCAGATATCGACCTCGCCATTCTCGAAAACGGTCAGTACAATGAAGATTGGAACCAAATTCATGCCTTGCCCGAACAGCTCAGTAAAGAAATGCTGGATTTGAATGCAGACCGCTACATGACGGTTCACCATTCCAAGTTCTGCTTGGGTTACCATACGTATTTTGAACCGCTCGAAAACGCAAAACGCGCCGCTCAGGAATCAGGAAAGCTTGTGCTTATGCCGCAAATGGGCGAAGTAGTGTATCTGGAGTAGTTTTTGCCGAGAATCTGTAAGGGGTAGACCTTTTTGTTTGCCTTTTGTAGCGCGGTAAAACTATATTAATACTAGCAACTGGAGGGGCGCAAATTGCGCAAGTGCGTTATCTATCATTTTTCGTTATTAATACAATATAAATAATCTATTAGTCATTATTAATCTCCAATGCTACATTTGGGGCGCAAAATAAGGATGGTATATGGATTGGCTTATTGATTTACTCGTTAAACCTTCCGTCGGACAACAGGTTTTGGCTATTTCCCTCACTGCCGCGATTGGCATCATGGTGGGGAAAATCAAGGTTAAAGGCGTTAGCCTTGGAGGAGCTGGAGCTCTTTTCGTGGGAATTCTACTCGGTCATATCGGAATGCGGATCGAGCCCAGCGTACTCCACTTTATGCAGGAATTTGGTCTTATTCTTTTTGTTTATACAATCGGTATGCAGGTAGGCCCAGGCTTTATAGACTCCCTAAAGCGACACGGTCTTGTGCTTAACATCCTATCAGTGAGCATTGTCCTTCTGGGCGTACTTGCTACCGTACTTATTTACTTTACGACGAGCATGCACGATAACGTTCCTGTGCTGATTGGGATGCTCTGCGGTGCGGTGACGAACACTCCGTCGCTAGGTGCTGCGAATTCGGCGCTTACGGCTGCGGGTGTTGATGCTTCGCTGACGGGCGTGGGTTATGCGGTGGCTTATCCGTTCGGTGTAATTGGCATTATTTTGGTGATGATTCTTGTGCGCGTGTTCTTTAAGCAAAAGCCGGATGTGGCTGCCGCAGAATACCAGAAGGAAATTGCGGAACAGTCCAAGGAAATCATGTCTTGCACGCTCCGAGTCGATAATGCAAATTTGGTCGGTTGCAAAATCAAGGATATTCCGGGGCTCATTTCGACGGGTGCTGTGGTCACGAGGCATGCTCGCGATCAGGTGGTGAACATGCCGAAGGGCGACTTGACGCTGGAACTTGGCGACTTGGTGCATGTTGTCGGGATGCCGGAAGCGATTGAAGGTTTGCAGAAGATTATTGGCGAAAAGCAGGCAACGCCGATTACGCTCCAGAAGTCGAATTTGGCGGTCAAGACGATTCTTGTAACGAACAAGAAGATTCTTGGGAAGAGCATCCAGCAGCTTGCGCTGAACGACCGCTTTGGTGTGACGGTAAGCCGTGTGACGCGTGGAGGGTTCAAGTTCACGGGGCGCCTCGATATTCGCGTGAAATTTGCGGACAAGTTGCTTGTTGTGGGTACGCCGGAAAGCATTGCCGCTGCGGCAAAGGAACTGGGTGACTCCCTTACGGCGCTGGACCATCCGGAAATTTTGCCGGCATTCCTCGGAATTTTCTTGGGCGTGATTGTAGGTAGCATTCCGGTGGCGATTCCTGGCATGCCGACTCCGTTGAAGCTTGGTCTTGCTGGCGGTCCGTTGATTGTGGCGATTATCCTTAGCCGTAAACGTAAGATGGGTCCGCTCAATTTCTTTATGGCAAACAGCGCGAACTTGATGTTGCGAGAACTTGGCATTACGATTTTCCTTAGCTGCGTGGGCCTGAATGCCGGTATCAAATTCTTTGATGTGCTTTTGAATGGCGACGGATTCTACTACATGGCGCTTTCGGCAATTATCACGTTTGTTCCGCTGATGATTGTTGCGATTGTTGGCAAGGCGGTGTTCAAGGTGAATTACCTCTCGCTTTGCGGTGTGCTTGCGGGTGCAACGACAGATCCTCCGGCGCTTGCGTTTGCGAACGGGCTCAGCAATTCTGAAGCGACGAACATTGGTTATGCGTCTGTTTATCCGCTTACGATGCTGCTTAGAATTTTGAGCGGTCAGGTACTTGCGATACTGCTGATTTCGTGAATTTGTTGAATAAACATCGTTTTCCTGGTCATAACAAAGGGCGACCCGAAAGGGCCGCCCTTTTCAAACTGTCATCCTCGCGTATGCGAGGATCCATTATTTTTGAACTTCTTTCTTCTTGTCTAGATGCGCGAAGATTCCGGCGAGGATTGTTCCGCTGATGGAATGGTAGGCGCAGCTGATGGCGCATGGCACAACGCAAAGGGCGGCTTCAGGGTGCGCTGCTAAATTTTCAGGATTGGCGAAGAACGCTGCGGCGAGGACTGTGGCCATGCCTGCATTCTGCACGCCGACTTCAATCGCGATGGTGCGCTTTTTGGCGGTGTTGAACTTGAATAAACGCCCGACATTGTAGCCGAGAACGTAACCGAGACCATTGTGGAAGAAAACTACGGCGAGAATGAGGGCGATGAGTCCCATGCCGTTTGCGAAAAGCTGCGGGCGCACGGTGACGATAACGCCGCCAACGATTAACGCGAGCCCGATGACGCTTACGGCGGGCATGTTGGACTGAAATTCCTTGAATCCAGCGCGTTTGCCAAAGAAGTAGTTGCAAGTAAAGCCGATGACAATCGGGAAAATTGTCACGTAAAGGATGTTGAGGAACATGCCGACGGCGTTCACTTCGATGCTTGTGTCGGCGAGCCAAAGGACTAAAAGCGGAGTCATAAGTGGTGCTAGGAGGGTGCTCACCATGGTCATGCTCACGGAATAGGTCACATCGCCTTTTGCCAAGAAGCTCATGACGTTGCTGGAAACGCCGCCCGGGCAGCAACCGACAAGCACAATGCCGATGGCCAAGTACGGGTCAAGTCCGAAAATCTTTGTGAGCGTAAACGCGACAAGCGGCATGATGGTATATTGTGCAACCGCGCCGAGGCAAATGTCAAGAGGGCGTTTCATCAAGTTGCGGACGTCGTCCATAGTTATAGTAAGGCCCATACTGAGCATGATGATGCCCAAGATGATGGAACTCGTGTTTCCGTGAACCCAGCCGAAAAGCGTGGGGATAAAGAACGCAATAATAGCGCATGCGATGACGACGAGCGAAGTGTATGTCGATAAAAAGCGGCTGATGGCCCTGATTAAATTGAGCATGGTTTAATCCTTCTTTTGATGTGCCTTAAATATAGGCATATACGCAGGGTGTGGCTAGGCAAAAAGAAAACGGCGCTGATTGGTCAGCGCCGTTTTTGATATTGAGAGGTGTAATGTAATTAGACTTTGTCCAAAGCTTGCGTGAGGTCGGCGATGATGTCTTCGACATTTTCGATACCGACGCTGAAACGAATCAGGTCCGGAGCAACACCTGCTTCGATGAGCTGTTCATCGGTGAGCTGACGGTGCGTGTGGCTTGCCGGATGCAAGACGCAGCTGCGGGCATCGGCCACGTGGGTCACGATGCAAATCATCTTGAGGCTATCCATGAACTGGATGGACTTTTCACGACCGCCCTTGATGCCGAACGTGAGCACGCCGCACGGAAGGCCACCCTTGAACTGCTTCTGGGAGAGTTCGTAGTACTTGTCGCCTTCGAGGCCGGCGTAGTTGACCCATGCGACCTTCGGGTGATTCTTGAGGAACTTGGCACAAGCGAGAGCGTTTTCGCAGTGGCGCGGCATGCGGAGGTGAAGCGTTTCAAGACCGAGGTTCAAAAGGAATGCGTTTTGCGGAGACTGAATGGAACCGAAGTCGCGCATGAGCTGAGCTGTTGCCTTCGTGATGAAAGCGCCCTTGCCGAATGCCTTCGTGTAGGCGAGGCCGTGGTAGCTCGGATCCGGTTCGGTAAGGCCCTTGAAACGGTCGTGGTTTGCTTCCCAGTCGAAGTTGCCGCTATCGACAATGCAGCCACCGACTGCTGTTGCATGGCCATCCATGTACTTGGTGGTGGAATGAGTTACGATGTCAACGCCAAAGTCAATCGGACGGCAGAGAATCGGAGTCGGGAAGGTGTTGTCGACAATCATCGGAACGCCGTGCTTGTGAGCGAGATCGGCGAAGCGCTTGAGGTCCAAAACCTTGCCGGCCGGGTTTGCAACCGTTTCACCGAAGAAGCACTTGGTGTTCGGACGGAAAGCCTTTTCGATTTCTTCGTCAGAAGCGTCCTGGTCGACGAACGTGCATTCGATGCCAAGTTTCTTCATGGTGACGGAGAAGAGGTTGCTCGTACCACCGTAAATAGCGCTCGTGCTGATGAAGTGGTCGCCGGATTCGCAGATGTTGAACACGGCGTAGAAGTTTGCTGCTTGACCGGAGCTGGTGAGCATGGCTGCGACACCACCTTCGAGGGCGGCAATCTTAGAAGCTACGGCGTCGTTGGTCGGGTTCTGCAAACGAGTGTAGAAGTAGCCCGAAGCCTTCAAGTCGAACAAGTCAGCCATGTCATTGGTGGTTTCGTACTTGAAAGTGGTACTCTGGTAGATGGGGAGTACGCGCGGTTCGCCGTTTTTCGGCTGCCAGCCGCCCTGGATGCAAAGAGTTTCGATTTTAGACATTTTGTAATCCTTTATAAATTATTTATGGCTTGTAATATAGTTAGATTCTATAACGTGGTCTAGTAAAAAAGGTCTTCGAAAATGTTCGAAAGTTGGAAAGTATGGGCGAAATTAGGGAAAAGTTATAATTAGTAATAGTTTGAAACTATAGAAAGATAGGCTTGAAGGTATGGTGCCCCTGTCTCGGAATGGTTCGGTGGGCTCACCAACCTTAGTTTGGGATGACTGCTCGGAGGTGGGGCAACTGTGGATTTTGATCAATCTTTTTTATCTTTGCGCTTGATGAAACCGGCTCCGATTAAAACTCCAGATTCTCTAGCAAACGTTTCGCGCGGCCTTGCTTTTTGGCATGTCCTTGCGATTGGGACGATTGCGTTTTGGGGCACGAGTTTTGTGAGCACGAAGGTGCTTTTGAATCACGGTTTCTCGGCGGTGCAGATTTTCACGTTGCGTTTTACGGTGACGTACTTGTTGCTGCTTGCGATGACGCATAAACAATTCCGTTGCGAAAACTGGAAGCATGAACTGATTCTGTGCTTGTGCGGGCTCACGGGTTGCACGCTTTACTTTTGGGCGGAGAATACGGCGCTTTCGATTTCTCCGTCGAGCAATGTTTCGCTGATTGTCTGCACGAATCCGCTATTGACGATGATTTTTGGTGGACTCATTTACAAGAGTGAACGTCTTGGCAAACGACAGATTCTCGGGTGTGTGATTACGTTTGTCGGTATGGTGCTTGTGGTGCTGAATGGAAAGTTTATTCTAAAGCTTTCGCCGGTGGGCGACTTGCTTGCGTTCAGCTCGGCGTGCATGTGGACGATTTATTCCTTGATTGTTCGTCCGCTTAATGAAAAATATTCTACGTTGTTTATAACGCGAAAGATGTTTTTCTACGGTGCGCTTTCGTCGATAATCATTATGCTGGGCGAAACGGCGCTTGCTCCAAATGAGGCGGGTGCGGGGCATTTCTTAGGAGTCCCGTGGCAGAACTTTGCGGAGCCTGTCGTGTCGCTCAATTTCCTTTGCCTTACGGTGTTTTCGTCGATGTTTGGCTACCTCATCTGGAATAAGGTGCTGAAGCAGCTTGGAATGGTTCTTGCGAGCAATTACATTTACGCAATCCCGCTCGTGACAATTATTACGGCGGTGATTGCTCTTGGCGAACATATTACAGTTGTCGCGATTGCGGGGGCTGTCGCCATTGTTGCGGGCATGGTCCTTGCGGAATGGAAACCGCGAAAGTAAGATTTCATGAAAGGGAGATGCCCGTTCGGTGACGGGCATGACAAGTTTTGTTTACAATGCCCCGAATTGTTTACTATATTTTTCATAGGTAATGCCTTATGCGGTAAAACGCTGTATCGTGTCGCCAAAGATGCGGTATAAGAGAATCCCGTGAAAGCCGGGAACGGTCCCGCCGCTGTAAGGGAGGACGAAACCAGCATAAACCAATGCTTGCCGCAAAGGCGGGTGTGAAGGAGCTGGGAGTAGAGCGATCCCCGAGCCAGAAGAACTGTAAGGCACAACGGGCGCTTTGCGCCACGGGTTGTTAAACGGTGCGAAAGACATCGCTTTGCATAGCCACGCGTTTGCGTGGGTGTTTGACTGTGTGCAATCGCAGTCTCTTAGGCGTTCGCGTGTGCGCGGCCGTACTGCTTGCGAGCGTTTCTAGTTTTTCCGAAGAGTTTATTCAAGATTTGGGCGAGTCGTCTGTTTTCGGGGGGACTGCTGAAAATGTAAAGCCTTTGCAGGCGTCTTCGAGCTATGCTGAGGTTACGCCGGAGGCATGGGAAGGCCGTGGCCTTTCTGCGGCTGAAGTTCTGGCGTCACTTCCGGGCGTGCAGTACACGCGTCAGGGCGGTGTCGGGAGTTTCCAGACCGTGAGCATTCGCGGCGTTTCGGCGAAGAACATTGTCGTTTGCATGGACGGAATTCCGCTGAACGATGCATCGGGCGGTGCTGTTGATTTTGGTTCGATTGACTTGAATCAGATTGAAAAGATTGAAGTCTACAAGGATCGCGTGCCGGCGAAGTTTGGCGGTCGCGGCATTGGCGGTGCCATCAACTTTATCACGAAAGGTTCGAAGCCTGCCGAAGCGGTGCTTAAGCCGGACGAAAAAAAGTCGGGTCGCGTGCTATTGAGCTATGGTAGCCATAACACGTGGGAGACTTCGACGCAGTTGCTTTCTCGCTTGACGGATAGCGCCTCGGTAAGTGCGTCTTTATCTGTGCGACATAGCGATAACGATTACGAGTTTGATAGCGAAAATGGAACGCCTTACAATCCCGATGACGATTTTACGGATACGCGCCGGAACGCAGAATTTACGGAATATTCTGGACTTGCCAAAGCTCGCGTCTTGCATGCGAATGGTGTGTTTTCGACTTTGAATTTTAACTTTAGTCGCTCGGAAGGTGGAAATCCAGGTCGCGATGATTACCAAACTTCAGTGGCGGGCTACAAGGGCGAATTTGCACAGGTAATGTATCGTGCGGAACTCCCGCAGCTTTGGAACTGGCTTTGGTTGGAGTTTTCGTTGGCGGGGAAATATGAAAAGGCAACTTCGCATTCCTATTATCCGCTAGACCATTTGGGCTATGATTTGCCGGGCGTGCAAGAATATGGCGCTGCAGGTTATACTCTTGTTCCAGAAATTGTTGCAAATTACTCTGGTGAACGACTTGATGCCAATGTACGTTTGTCGATGGATGCCGCCTATTATGAAAAACGAGGGACATCGTCGAGTAAATGGAACTTGATGCGTGTTGCGACAAATCTCTCTGGCGATGTGTCTTATGGTGTTGTTAAGAATCTTTCTGTTGGCGGTGAAGCGTCGACATCGATTGTCAAGGATGATGTACATGGTGGCAAGTTTGTGCAGCCCACGACAGCGAAGTCGTTGAAAACAGAAAATGTGCGAAGTGTTTCTTGGACGGGCCGCGGTTTTGTGCGCTATGATGCGCCTGATTCGAGATATGGTGGCAATTTGAGCTTTGGCCGTTTTGCTCGCATGCCGCAACTGATGGAAGTTTATGGCGTCTATCCGGGAATGCTCTCGAATCCGGATTTGAAAGATGAATCGGCGTTGCGTTTTGAGGTCGGTGGCTATTATATGATTCCGAAAAGCAATACCGCAATTCGTGCAACATATTTCGAAACGCATGTGGAAAATGGAATTTATTGGCTTGTGAGCGGAGGCTTTTCGAAACCGGTCAATATTGGCGAATCGCATGTGCGAGGGCTAGAAGCGGAACTTGAAAGCAAACCGAAAAAATGGCTTTCTGTGATTTTGCGTGCGA
>CAMUYW010000002.1 GCA_947165045.1 uncultured Fibrobacter sp.
ACTTGAACATCTGCTTGGTAATACCGCCAAAGTGGATTTTACCCTTGTCGAACGGACCGATGAGCGTCCAGTAAATCGACATGAACAGGAGCACGAGAACTTCGAATGTTTCGCGGATGAGCATAAAACCGACATCGCCCATCATTTCGAGGATGTTGCTCGTTTCGCGTTTCGGCTTTTCGGGCGGAACCATCTTGCGGAGGTTCTGCAAGTGCTGCTTGATTTCCGGGGAAAAGTGGGCGAGAACGAGTCTGTTGCCCGTCTTATCGGAAAGTTCTGCTAAAAGTGCAAAAAAGGCATCGGCGCTGTAATCCATAGAGGTGAGGCTTGAACCGTCGAGATAAAGCTCCCCTTTGGTGAGGGCACTCCTGCAATTCGAGAGCAGCTTTTTACTGTTCGCGGCAGTCAGTGCGCTAGGCAAAACTATCGATGTCGTTTCCATTGGGCGAAAATTTAGAAAATTTTGGAACACGACTGTGCTAAAATTCCCCGTTTTCTATTACGAATGCCAAATTTCAGCCTAAAAACGCAAAAAATTGGGGATAGATGGTTACAGTCATCCTCGCGTACGCGTGGATCCATTACAACGCTTGCGGTTCGAAAGCTTACGGCGTTGGTCATTCTCGCGTAAGCGAGAATCCATAAATTAACTATATATGTTGTATGCCAAGTGAAATTTTGATGAAAAACGAGAAAGTAAAAAAGCCTCGTTCTTTTCGAAAAAAGTTTGAATTTTTTACTCAAGTGTGCGTAATTCTATTTACGGAGTTGTGCCTGTTTTTGTTGTTCATATGTTGGCCAAAGCAATCGCCTTCTCAAGATCCGATACCTTTATTGATGAAAAATGCTGACGGTAAATCGGTTCCCTGCGAAGTAGAAGGAAAGAAAATTTACCACTATCTAAAAGGCAATGAAACTGAACGTTTGTATGAATTTCGCTATCATTTGGCGAGTGTAAAAGATGAAGTTGGCCTCATGTACGAAAATGAAAATGGGCTGCATCCGTTAGTAACTATTACAACTCCCTTTCTAGAATTTCCTTGGTTTAAATTTTTCATATTAGAAAAACAGAATGAATACGTTGTTTTCTATTATAGTGAAAGTGGCAAAGTTACACATGATATGAAAATAGAAGCGCAACCTTTTTCGAAAAAGGTTACTGTTAAAGGTTTGATTGTTTCCCCGATAAATAAAAAGTATTTGAAGCGTGCAAATTGTTTTATGGGGGATTACTAATTATGCAGTCTAAAGTTGTTCCTTTGTTGTGCACTTTATCCTTGTGCTTTGGGGCGTTTGTTGAATCTCAACTCATTTCGTTGGATCTCTCTTTGAATAATTATGGTTCAAAGTTGATAGTGAGTTGTGTTACCTTTTTTCTTATTTGCTTTGCTGCGATTTCGCTTTTCTTGGATACGATAAATGTTCGCGTTCGTTTTTTAGCAAAAGGCCTGTGGCTTAAATTGGTTTGGATTGTTGCTGCTGTGAATTTGTTTGGACTTTTTGTGCCGACAGGAAATGGGCAACGCCAAAAGCAGACCTCAATTGCAAAAGCCGATTCGACAACGAGTCAACGGGTATGCCGATGGAATAACGATATGGATGTACTCCTTGAAATTTATGAAAGTTTATGGACTCGTGATTCGGAAAAAATGTTGCTTGATAGAGAATATTTTTATCACAATCTTTCTAGATATGAATCAAATTGCCTTTTAGATTCACTTTTGAAGATAGATGATTATCTTGGGTTTGTTGATGTTCAGTTATTATTTCAAACACCAGACAGTATTTTGAATTATCCTAAGGAAAAAGTAAAAAAAGATAGAGTGTTAAATCTTTCTAAAGAAGCGGTTGAAAATGTAAAAAATGCGCCTGATTCATGCACTCGGGAGTTGTGGATGCTAGCGCTGAGTGAACGCGGAATTGTAGAATACGAGTTCAAAAATGAATGCCATATAAAAAAGTTTGAATCCGTAAAGCCAACGGTGGAACAACTCAATTCATATTGGTTTTATGAACACGATTTTGGTCCAGGCGCAGATTCTGACACGGCCAATAGCTTTGCTTTGAAAAATGTGCGATTGAGAGAAATTATAAAAGTAGAAGGAAATTGCGAAGGCCGAATTGCTGGTTCAAATGATAAAGGCGTGGTCGTTGAACTTGCGGTTAAACTGGCTGAAAATCATCGTGAATGTTGGCTTGGGGATAAAACGTTCCCTTATTATATATCATCCAATGAAAAACTTCATTTTAAAATGACGCCTCCTTTAAGGAATATTTCGCCTGTTACGGGAAAATTCATTAGGTATGACCGGGCGCATGAACAAGTAAAACCGCTACTTGCGAGCGATTCTATTTTCTTGCCATGGAAAGGCCTCAAAAGAGATTCCTCATCAGTAGAGGCCGAAAGAGAACGAACTTTTTATCGTGAGGTGGGGGCTCGTTATCCCAAAGTGGTTTCGTTTGAACGTTTTTCAAAAATTTTAAAAGGACAATCTATGATAATTGATATTCCCTGCCTTGATGAAAAGAACGCTAAAACGTATGGATCCAGTTTTAATGTCGTCCGGCCCTTATTCCCCATTCTCCGTTGCGAAATCGCCCCTGCGGATAAAGATTATTTTGGGGAATGATAAAATTTCTATTTTTACATTCATGGCAGATTTCCGCAGAAACAACCGCTTTAAGGGCAATGGTAGCTCGTTTAAAGGTCCGCGCTTGAACCACAATAACGACCGTCGTGACGGTCGTCGCGAACCTGGCCGTCAGCAAGGTGGCGAATGCTTTACGCTCCGCATCGAAAAGATGGTGCAGGGGGGCGAGGGCATGGCTCGCTTGGAAGATGGTCGCGTGTGTTTTGTGGCGGGAGCGCTGCCGGGTGAACTTTGCAAGGTTCGCTTGACGTTCCAGAAAAAGGACTTTACCAAGGGCCGCGTTGTCGAAGTGATTGAACCGAGCCCGGATCGTGTCAAGCCGCTTTGCCCGCTGTACGGAAAGTGCGGCGGTTGCAGTTTGCAGCATTTGGCTTCTGAAAAGCAGGCGGAATACCTCGAAAAAGTCGAACGCGAGAACTTTAGGCGCTTGGCGCATGCGGAACTTCCCGAAGATTTTGTCATCCACACAGGGAATGCGTGGGGCTACAGAAATCGAGCCCGTGTGGTGTTCCGCGGCGGTTCTAATCGCAGTGCAGATTCGGCAACTCTCGAAGGTTCTGCGAATTGCGCACGTTTTGGTTTCCGAGGCGAAGAAAGCAATAATATTATCCCATTTGAAAATTGCCCTGTGCTCACGGATGCGCTAAACGAATTTTTGCGTGGCCCGGCGGCAAAGCTCATCAGTGATGGACTCGCGGGCGGTCGCGGCGATTCTCGCAGGCTCCCTCGTGAACTTGACGTGAACATTTTCGATAACGGCAAGGGCGAAGTCTCGTTCTACTATCCTGGAATGCGCAAGTCTGGCTTTGATGCTCATGCTATAAGCGTTGTTGAAATTGCCGGTCGCAAAATTGAGGCGGATGCGTCCGTATTTTTTCAAAGCAATTTGGGATTGCTTCCTGAACTTGTGAATGCTGTGCGTAACGCGGTTGATGAAGGTCTCGTGAGCGGTAAGGCCACAAACGATTGGCTGATTGACTTGTTCAGCGGTGTCGGGTTCTTCGCGTGCATTCTGCAGGATAAATTCAAAAAGATTACGACTGTCGAACGCGAAGAAGGATGTTTAAAACATGCAAAAGTTAATTTGTCTGTTCCGGCGACAGTTCCTAATGCATCGGAAATTCCTGCGGCGTCTCGCGTTCCCGAAATAGAAAACGTTTCCGCGCCTGCCGAAGACTGGCTTCTTGAAAACGTCGTGGACATGCCCGCCACCCTCATCGTAGACCCTCCGCGTACGGGGCTTCCCAAAGACGCTCTTTCTGCAATCGTCAAAAGCTCCGTGAACCGCCTGATTTACGTTTCTTGCGACCCGGTGACCCTTGCACGCGATTATGCGAAGTTTGCCGAGGCCGGATTTGCCCTTTCCCATGCCGAAGGCTTTGCTTTTTACCCTCAAACGCCCCATCTTGAAATGATGTTTGTGCTTGACAGATAGTTTTTTGCTATTTTGAAAAGTGCTGTTGGGAAAAAAGAGAGGGATCCAATGAAAAAAACACAAAAAGTCGTTATTTTCACAGCTCTTGCTTTGGGAGCATTATTTACTGGGTGCTCAAAATCTGAACCAGTGATCGCTTGCGGCCGAGAATGGAACCCGGCTGTGGGTTACGTCGCGGATACGGGTAGCGTATTCAGAATGGCTGATGAACTCATCATTCAGTTGCGCTATGGTACGGGTTTTGATTTTAACACGCTAAAATTCGCGTTCTACGAAGGAACTCTTGCCAACAAGGGTGCTCAACTTTGGGAACGTGATTTCCATGTGTCCAATAAAATGGAAGCGTTTACTCTTGAAGCTCGCTCACGTCGTGGTGGCTATGCAACGGCACGCGAAATGACGAAGCTCAAAGCACCTGGAACAGTCGTGGTTGAAATCTCTTCCGAAAAAGGATTGATTGCTGCAAAGCAACTTTCTATTGTCAATCAATAATTGGTTAGTTTGATGAATAAAATAAAATTCTTGAGTGGAATGTTTACCGCTGCAATGCTTACCGCTTGCGGTGAATCCGAAGTATCTGTTGACTATAAATTAAACGCCCCTGTCACGCTCGAAATGTACACCGAAAGCTATTATGCTACGTTGGACTTGAAGGGCGAAGAAAAGATGGGAACGATTACGGCAACGTACGCTGATTTGACTTATTCTTCAAAAGGCGACACGACGTCTGTCAAGCGTAATTATGTCATCGATAAGTCTCGCGGATACCTCAAGAATTTTATGCCAACGGAACTCGCTTGGCGCATCAAGGAAGTGAACCTCTCTGCGGTTGATCGTAATGTTGTGAGCCTCACGGGAATTGATGATGGCTATGATACACTACTCGCTCATATTCCGATGCCGAGCCGTTGGCGCGAACAGCTATTGAATCCAGAATACAAGCCGCATCTCAAACGTTTGGAAAAACACCGCTGGGAAATGGACCATTTGCTCAAGGGTGTTGTCCCTGTCAAAGGTAATGTGACGGAACTCCTCAAACAGCAAGGTCGCCTGAATTTCGCTCTTATCAAGATCGACTCCGTGGTAACGAAGGGCTTTACGAACCGTGACCACCGCAAGTGCTTGGACTATATCGTCTACCTGCAGGAAACCGAAAGTTTCCCGTCGTTCATTTGGGAACAGCATGTGGGCAGCAAGATTGTTCCAGAAAAGTTTATGACTTATAAGGCTGGGCATAAGGCTGAGTATCGCACCGAGTTCGAAGTCATGATTGAACCGGAAACAGGTCTCCCGTGCCAGGAACGTGAAGTCAAGGTCGGAACGCATACGATGATTCATCCGGAAACGAAGGACTCCGTTACATTTACAAGCCACATCTCGTACGAAAGACTTTACAACATCAAGCGCGAAGTCGCCGAACCCGCAGAGTAGGAGCGGCTTTGCAGCAGTTGGTAGAGTCATTCTCGGAGCAAAGCGGAGGGGTTCCATACAGTACCAACAGCGAAATATGTATGGATGAGGTAAAGTCCCAATCTTAACGGCTTGATTTGATGGTAAAACATTATTATAAGAAGTGTATGGATCCTCCTTGCGGAGGATGACTTCTAAGTTCTGCCAACTAAAATTTTGTACTTTAGTCTCATGCGTTTAAGATTTCTCTTGCTTCTTCCTGTAGCCTGCAATTTTATTGGCTGTGCGACTCATGTGTCTTCTCAACAGACGATGGCGGATGACCGCAATCTTGTTTACGAGGATACGTACAAAGCATACCGCGAAGCAGAAGAAAAATATTTGAACTTGCTGTTCAATATCGAACGCATGCCCGAAGAAGAAGAGCTATGGGTGATGAAGCGTGAACGCATGCTGGAGCTGATGCAACTTAAGGAGTTGATGCTGAATGCTCGCGTGGAACTCGATGGTGCTATTCAAGAATGGGAACGTCATTTGCTCGATGTTCAAGCCGAAGTCAAGTCACGTGAAATCAAAAAACTCAATCCAAATTTCAAAGGCCGCGACGCCGAACGCACAAGCCCCGGCCAACTCCTCCCCGGCGAAAAAAACACCAAAAGCTTTAATTATTAAAAACGGCGGCCTAAGCCGCCATTTCTATTAATACATGGCTACTGCCAGCTGTTCAAAAAGCCCATCCCAATGGAAAGCTTTATTCTCGTTGGGCGTAACACCTTTGGCAAGAACGTCAGGTGAACCGGATCCAATTTCCATCCACCGTGCAAATCGCCGTCCTCCCCAATGCGGTCAAGCCCGCGAGCGAACGTGAGCGAAATATCGAAGGGTATATTTCCCCAAATTTTGTTGCTCATGCGGAAACTTAAACCGACGGAACGGTCCCAGAATCCGTGCTTTGTAAACTTATCTGTAAAGAAGTCTCCGTTCCATGCGGCACCGATTTGCGTGAACAAATCAACATAAAGGCTACGTGTCGAGAAAATCCAAAGATCGTGCCGCCAGTCATCGTAAATGGGGTAGAGGTAATGGAGCTCAGCCATAGCTGTCTTTGTGCCTGCAAGTGTGTAGTCTTCGTTGCTGCGCAAGTAGGGGTAGCCTTCAAGGAATACAGGGGTATAATAGTACGAATCCAACGTGTCGCTTACATCGTCTGTATTCCAATTCAGGTAACTTGAAATTTTTCCGCCCGCGGCAAGACGTGCTCCCAATAGCGGAGTCTGTAAACTTCCGTATAAATTAATTCCTGCTTGGTGCAACGTGAAGTTCCTGTAGTGCGTTTGAATTCGACCATTTTCGGTGACGTAAAGTGTACCCGGTTTGCTGAGGTCGCTGTTGGCGTATTGGTAGTAAACAAACAGACCATTTCCTTGCCCGGAAATTCCTGAGCCACCTTCACCTTCGTGGTCTCCGTAAAGTCCGAATCCGACTGTAGCACTAAAGCGCTTATTGTAAGTCCATTCGATTGTGTCATCATAGAAGTTTACATTTGCCCAATCGTAACTGATGGCAGCTTGCAATGTGTCGATGCTCTTGAAAATGCTATAGCCTGCGTTTCCTGTGATAGCTTGCGTTGCGAAGGCATATTTGCTTACACCAATGCTGTCACCGCCGTGGTCTCTGACGTTTTCATAGCGCATTGTGTCTTGGTTTGTGTAGTTCGCATAGCTGTACGAAAGTCCAAGGTCAATTGGAGTACTGCGGTTATCCCATGCGATAAAGAATTCCTTTTCTTGTCTGGGATTGAGACCGTCGCCGTTGATGTAGTCTAGGCCTTTCCCGAGTTCAAGCAATAAGCCGAGCTGCACAGTGTTCTTCTTGAGGGCATCGCTGATAACGACGGCAAGCCCGAGTTTTGCTTTGAGTTCGCCTTCTCCAAAGACCGTCAAACGTGGCGCGTTTTCGGAAAGACTGAAAATCGGAACGAACAATGGAATGTTTGGAATCGGTTTGTAATTGCGTTCGGCGCCTGCGAATTCGCGATCAATGAGTTCCAATTCTTTGTGGATTTTTTGCGGGATTGCTCCGTGCAAAATGATTTCGCGTTGCGTTGAATCGATGATGGCCACTTTGATTGTGTCGCGATGTTCGACTTGTTTCACGTCCTTGAGCCAAACGATTCTTGGAACGGTGCAACTTGCGGAATCTGCGGCATTTGCGCTTGTGGGCTTTGTAGAGTCGGACGTGATAACTGCGGCGCCTGCCGTGTCAGAGCATGCAACTTGAACTGTATCTGCAATTTGCAAAACGCTATCGCGAGTGGAAACGACGATGCTATCGCGGTAAACTGGCTCAGCTTCTTTCTTGTATGGCAACTTGTAAAGTGAGAAACCGTCCTTGTCGTACTGCGTAAAGAAAATCGTGTCGCCTGCAAGTGTCGGGGTGAATGCGCCGCCAACTACATTCGTTAAAGCGCGTTCCTTGCCCGTGTTCAAATCCTTTTCAATCAAGTTGAAAATATTATTTCTGTTGCTGGCGAAAATAATCTTGTCATTGTCGAGCCATGCAACGTCGCGTTCGTCGTAGCCCTCGGTACTCACGATTTTGAAGTTTGCTCCGTTCGTGTCGACCACGGCAATGCCGCGCTGCTTATCATCAAAGAAACTGAATGCGATACGCTTCCCGTCTGGGCTGAATTTTGGACTGTAAATATTGTAATAGAGGAACGAAGAATCAGGCTTAAAAATATCAATGGGATCTTCGGAGGTGATGTTTTTCAAATCGCTATTGAACGGAACCTTGCTCAATACGAACTTGGTGCTGAACGGTTCTCGACGGACAAAAACAATTTCCGTGCCCTGCTTGTTGAACGACGGATAGACCGCATCGACAAGATATGTAATCGATGCTTGATTCTTGTTCGTGTCGCTCACGGCAACGTCAAAGTGCGCGTGGCCATCTTTATCGCGGTTCTGGTAGCTGATGTAGGCGAGAATGGGCCCGTGAGCGCTGTCTTCGTAAATGTCAATGCCCTTGTCGAACCAAGGCTTTTTAGCCTTGAATCCAGATTTTGCAAAATCACCAATATTGATGAGACTGTCTGCGCCCTCGATTTCGATTTCATCGACGATTACCTTTGCAGAATCCTTGCTGTCTTTTTTTGCGACTTTGGCTTTGGTTGTTGTGCTGTCCTTTACCTTCTCTTCCAGCGGAATTTTAAACACGCTTCCGTCAAACCATGGTCCGCCAAAGTTCGAAACGCCATAAAGATGCTTGCCGCTTACAACGGGGAAGTCGTTCCAGAATGCATCCTTGGTAATTTTGATACCTTCGACAAGTGTGCCGAGAGAATCTTTTTGCGCTTTGTAGTAATCTGTAATTTCTTTTTTCCAAGCGTTGTAGAGGTCCGTTTCGCTAATGCCAAGAACTTTTTTGATGGCTCCGTTCAGCGTTGCGCGGTAGGGGCGCCCGAGTTCTTTCCAAATGTTCGGAATCGCTTCGTCGCCGTAGTGTTTTGCGATGTAGAGCACGAGCGAAAATCCCTGCGTGTATGGCCCGAGCTCTGCAAGGAGCGAATTGTCCGAAAACTCGTGCATGTAGGGGAGTGTCATGAGACTATCGTTGAGCGCTGCTGTGCGGAGGAGCATGTCGCGGTGCGTGTCCCAAGCGTCAAAACCCATGCGTGAAGATTCGTATTGCGCCGTACCTTCTGCAAACCAAAGCGGCTGCAACGTGAACGGAATCATGGTGAGAAAGTCTGTTCTTGTGCGCTCGTTGTAATAGTCCGTATAGCTAAACTGAAGTCCATAAAGATTGGGGAACGTCTTGCTCCCGCTTTCAATGCTCACGAGATGGCTGAATTCATGCGTAACGACGTCTGAAATCCAGCCGTGGCTGCTGCGAATTTTAAAGTCCCAGTTTGTGAGCCATAGATTTATAGCGTTTTCGCTCGGAATGGCGCTACCGTTACTGTAAAGGGCGTTGTTCAAAACGGCACTCACGCGGCCGGGGAGCGCTTTGTGGTAACGGCTTGTAACGGAATCGTAAACGGCTTCGGCGTATGCGGAAACTTTTGCGGCATGCGTGGAATATTCCATCGGGTAAATAAACTGGAAATGTTCCGTGCCTGCGGTTTTCCATTTAATATCGCTTTGGTTACCGTAAAATCCAGTGGCGTTTGCTGCCCCTGCTAAAAACAACGCGGAACAGACTGCAAAAATGCTCTTAATCTTCAACTTCATAATCGTAATTTAGAAAATAGAGAATAAAGGAACCTCTAAAAATTGCTTTGGTAAGGAAAAATTGACCGTAAACAAAAAACCGCATGATTGCTCACGCGGCTTATTTGGAGGAGATGAGGATTGTTATTGTTGTTTCATAAAAATACGAAATATCCCCATTGCAAAACACCTTTGAAATGAAACTTTTGAGTGTTGGTGTATTAACTGTATCTTGTGAATATTTGCTTAACAAAAAAAAGCCACGCATTTCTGCGTAGCTTTTCTGGATTTTAAGGAGAAAAATTACTTTCCGACGCCGAGAGCCTTGTCCAAGCCTTCGATCAACTTGCCGTTTTCGATCACGGAGAAGTTGCCGGTGTAGCCCCAGTGAGTCCAAGGAATTTGGAGCGTGTCGCAGATTTCGCGCATGGCCGTGAGGTAGTTGATGCGGGATTCTGCGGTAGAACGGAGGTTCAATGCGCCGAATTCGTTGATGATGACCGGAACATTGTTGGTGGCTGCCCACTTCTTGGCCTTGAGAATTTCGGCCATGATGGCTTCCTTGCTACCAGTCTTGTAGTAGTTCTTGATGGCTGTCTTCACGTAAGACTTTGTGCTCTTGTTGACGCCGAAGTCACCCGAAACCGTAGACCATTTTGCCGGATCATAAGGGAACGGAATGTCGTGGATTGTGGCGTAGTCTGTCCAAGAACCGCCCTGGTGTGTGAAGGCGAACGGTTCGTAGGTGTGGATCACGTAGATGATGTTGTCATCGGTGAACGGAGTGCGCTTGGCCAAAAGTGCGATGGAGTACCACTGGGCATCACCGAAGAGAATGGTATGCTTTGTGTTGACGGAACGGATGGCGTCAATCATAGCCTGTGCGGCGGTGGTCCACAACGATGCGGTAACCTTTCCGTTGGTCATGTCAGGTTCGTTTAGGAGTTCGAAGAACAAGTCTTCGCGAGTGCTTTCTGCGTAGTGTGCGGCAACATGCTTCCACACTTCAGCCATCATCTTGACATAGTTTGTGTCCTTGGCGCTTGTGAGGTTGTAGCTGTTGTCATATTCGTGGTAGTCGATCACGAGAGACATATTGTATTTGGCAGTCCATTCAACGAAGGAATCGAGAACCAAGAACAAAGTATCGTCATCGAACTTGAGTTCTGCATCGGTGCCCTTGATGAATGCATCGCGGTTTGTGGCGTAGAGGTCAAGGTCGATCGGCAAGCGAAGGCTCTTGAAACCGTTTTCTGCAAGAATCTGGACATCCTTTTCGCCCAATTCGAAGGACTTGAACTTGCCATCGGCGTTTTCGAGCCAGTTGGTAAAGTTTACGCCCTTGTTGAGGTACTTCATGGCCTTTTCTTGCAACGGGTTCGTCACCGTGATTTCTGCTTCGGTGAATGTGACGGTCGGGATAACCGGATCCATGATTTCCATATCCGGCTGGTCCTTTTCCACTTCAGAAGTGTCTTGCAGATAAATGTTGTCTATGAAAAGAGAATCTGTAACGGCCTTGCTCTTGTTGCCCTTGGCCTGGAAGCTGATTGCCATGATGTGCTTGGCGTCGAATGCAACTTCCTTGCCCCAGCCGCCTTGTACGAGGTCTTTAAAGCGAACGACTGCTTGCTTCCAAGTGCGAGATGCCGGGAACTTGGCGAGATGAACGTCATAGTCTTCAACGTCGGTGATTTCGACATGAATTTCATGTGCGCCGCCCTTGTACCAGTAGGTGATGCCGCCAAAATGTCCGTTGGCATCGTCCGGTGCAACTTGCACGCCCCAACCCACGTACGGTTCGTAGGCATATTCACCTCTGTCGAGCGTATAGTTGACTTGCAAAGCATAGTTGGAACCGTTGTTGACGCGGCCTGGAATGATGTTTTCTTCGGCGTTTAGCGGAGTCGTGATGATAGATGCGCCGCCATTGTCGTTATCGTTATAGGTGTACCAATAGTCGCCGATTTTGCTCAAATTGTCGCCGTCTTCAAAGTCATCGACTAATGTGCCGAGACCTGCCGGCATGGTAATCGGGCCTTCTGCGGGGAGGTCGGTTGGCGGGAGTGTTGCGCTAGTATCGCCTGGCTGAACAGCAGAAGTATCTGAACCCGGTTGCGGAGTGACCGTTGAGTCTGTACTCGGCTGCGAATTACCTGGAACCGGATTTTCGGCGCTCGGAATAGGGTTGTTCGCGAATTGCAAATTGGTGTTGTCTTCGCTGCAGGCCGTGAGCGCCATAACAGTGGCGAAGCCGAGAATTAACGATGGGTAAAGATTCTTGAGTTGCATAAAGCCCTCTTAAAGTGTTTCATTTTCTGATTAGAAAGATATATTGGCGTGTGTGATATATCCCCGAATAAATAACAGAAATAGGTTACTACTGTATCCACTGTTTTGGTCTAAAATTCTGATTTTGGTAAAGAAAACGCATAAAAAACTTTTATTTTCGTGACGATGAGTCTATCGAATGCCGTAAACTTTTTATCTTGCATTTTGGATGCGCTATTTTTCGGAAATATACCACGAATCGACCCAGTACATTCCCCACGGAAGCGGGGATCCGATTATTATGCATTGGGAAAAGCAAGCGTATGCCGATAAGCGTTATGAAGGGAGTGCGCGCTATCCGCTCACGGCGGGTTTTATGCCGCTTCTTTCGCCGATTTCGGCGGATTACTTGAATCCTGTTTGCGTTTATGCTGTGGTGCACAACGCTGAAGTTCCCGATGGCGTTTACTACGTTGATGGGGATGATTCTAAACTGGTCCAGCTAGGAGGAAAGGATGCTCGTGAATCCATTCTTGCTGCTTTTCCAGAACGTGAATTTGTAATCGAAGCGCAGACGATTTTTATTTATGCGGGAGTTCTTGAACGGGCTGTATGGCGGTTCCGCGAGGCGGCGTATCGTCAAGTCCAAATGGATGTGGGCTCGGCATGCGCGAATACTATTTTATTGGCCAAGTCTCGTGGGCAAAAGGTTTTTCCGCTAGGTGGTTTTGTCGATGATTCCATTGCCGTTGCGCTAAAGCTTGGTGCTACGGAAATGCCGATGGCCGCGGTGGCGATATTCCCTGAAAAGAGCATGGTTGCATTCAATTCTGTCGATGACGGTGTGGGTGAACTTGCGTATTCGAACCATGCTGAGATGAGTGCATGCGTGGATGGCGAAACTCAAGCGTTTGATATCTCGCGCTATCCATCGCGGTTCATGTTGCAAAACCATCTCGAAAATATTGATGAGCTAAATCTTTGCATGAAGGTGCGACGCCTTGTGGCGCAAGCATTGCCAGGGGATGAGTTCCCTCTGACTCCTGCAAAGTTTACGAATGAATACTATTTGCGCGAACTTTGGTATTTACGAGTTGATAAAAAAGTTAAAGCTCCTTTTTCCCATGGTACGCTGGACTTGGATGATTTTTCATCGCTGTTGCGTTGGTTGGAACTTGCGCAGTTGAATGCTTTTGGTGCGGGCCTAATAAAAATTTGGGTTGTCGTTTTTGATGTAATGTTTGTGTATGCCGGCGTGTACCGCTATATTCCTGTACGCAAATCCATTTACATGCAAAGTGGCTCAG
Source organism: uncultured Fibrobacter sp. (assembly GCA_947165045.1). GTDB lineage: Bacteria > Fibrobacterota > Fibrobacteria > Fibrobacterales > Fibrobacteraceae > Fibrobacter. Next base: position 13,289 of record CAMUYW010000002.1, read on the forward strand.
CTAATCCGAAAAAGTTTGCCAAATGTTTTGCTGTTCCCGAACAAACTCAAAATGCGATGTTTGCTGTTGTTCTTACGGCCGATTTGAATGAATCGTGCAAAGTGCTCGGAAATCGCGGGTACCGCTATCTGAATCTCAATGCGGGAGTTCTTGCAGAATCTCTTTATGAATCTGCTCGGTTGCTCAACAAGACCGCTCGCGAAGAACATTTCTTCTACCATGATGAACTGAAAAAGCTCCTGGAAATTCCAGAAGCCGAAAGCATTATCTCAACCATTGTCATCGGCAAAACCGGAAGGTAGTCTCTCGCGATTATTTCGTCATCCTCACGTAGGTGAGGATCCATACATTACCCGAAGACTCTCAGCAGCACCGGCGTTATAAACACGGTCACGACGCCCGCTACTCCAATAGAAAGACTGCTCATGGCGCCCTGAACTTCGCCAATATCCATCGCTTTTGTTGTTCCAAGAGCATGGCTCGAAGTGCCAATTGCAACACCTTGCGCGACCGGATTCTTGATGCGGAAATATTTGCAAACTAGCGGCGCCGTGACAGCGCCTGTGATTCCCGTAATGACAATCGAAACAATTGTGATGGACGGGATGCCGCCAATTTGCTCGGATACAACAGAACCCATCGGGATTGTAATAGACTTTGGAATGAGCGAAAGCATGAGAGTCTTGCTAATGCCAAAAATTTTTGCACATGCAATCACGCAAACAATGCTTGCTGCGCTGCCGACAACGATTCCTGCAAGAATTGGAAGCCAGTTCTGTTTAAGAGCCTGAATGTGCCTATACAATGGAACCGCTAGTAAAACGGTTACAGGACCGAGGAAAAAAGAAATGTAATCGCCACCAACTTTGTATGTATCGTAGCTGATTCCGGTAACTGTCAAAAATCCAATGATGAGTATGGTTGCGATGAGAATTGGATTTAAGAGCGGATTGCGCCATTTGTTTCGAATGGAAACGCCGAGTTCAAAAGCGATAATGGTAAGAATGATTCCGAACATAAACTAGTCTTTGTTTTTCGTTTTTTTGCTCAGAAGTTGGACTGTCCAACCTGTTGCTGCCATAGTGATGATGGTAATTACAATGCAGAGGAACAACAGCAGTGGCCATTGGCTTTTCACGTCATCGCCGACGAGCATAAGCCCGATTGCGGGCGGCAAAAAGAAGAAGGCGAGGCGCTTCAAAAAGAAATCGCTTATCTCGCGAATTTGTTCTAATTTGACTATCTTGAGGCAAAGCAAAAGAAGCAAAATGAGCATTCCGAGAATGTTACCGGGAATGGGAATCCCTGTGAAATCGTGAATTAAATCGCCGGCGTAGCAAATCCCTAAAATAAGGGCCAATTGTAAAAGAATTCTCATGCGGCCAAAGATAGAAAATGAGCTTGTCGCTTGGATGTTACTTTTTTCATTTTATTATTATCAGAAATCAAGATGTACAATATGCGGGCGGGGCCCCAGCTCAGAGTTGACGCCTGCGGCGTCAGCGGCTTCACTCGGTCATGAACGCCTGCAAACAGTCGTTCGCGACACTCGCTTTGCACGCTACTGCGAAGAATATTCTTTGGCCGACGCTTTTATTCTCTCAACGATTTGTTTCTGTTTCTATAGTTATTTAAACTTCTCGCTTATACTAGAGCAAGTGCTTTTTATATAAGACTTGAAATGCTTTCTAATAGTTATATTTTACGATATGAAAATTGTATTTATGGGAACGCCGGAATTTGCGGCACATTTCTTGGAGCATTTGATTGCTTCCGATAACGAAGTTTTAGCAGTCGTCACGCAGCCGGATCGCCCGGCAGGTCGTGGCCGCGTGCTTACGCCACCGCCTGTCAAGGTGGCTGCACTCAATCACAATTTGCAGGTGTTGCAGCCGACCGATTTGAAGTCTCCCGAATTCGAAGCGGAACTCCGCAAGTACGATGCTGACTTGTATGTCGTCGTGGCGTATTCCATTTTGCCGAAGAACATTTTGGCTGTGACAAAGTTTGGCGCTGTGAACGTTCATGGCAGTTTGCTCCCGAAGTATCGCGGTGCAGCTCCAGTGCAGCGTGCCATTGCCGATGGCCTTAAAGAAACCGGCGTGACCGTTTTCCGTTTGGACGAAAAGATGGACCATGGTCCGATTTTAGCTCAGCGCACGGTGGCGATTGACCATCAGGAGACAACAGCAAGTTTGCTCGACAAAATGGTTGCTCCGGGCTGCGATGCTTTGGACGATGCGATTAACCAGCTCAAGAACGGCTGCGAAAAGGATTTGACACAGGACCATGCGCAAGCAAGTGGCGCTCCGAAAATCAAGAAAGAAGAAGGCTTGATTGACTTCAATCTTCCGGCACATACGATACACGACCGCATTCGTGCATTCAATCCGTGGCCGGGTGGATACGGAAAACTTGGTGGCCGCATGGTTTATCTCCGCAAGACCGATACTCCTGAAAGCGGTCCGCAACTTGCGCCGGGCGTTGTCGAATTTAAGGACAATCGATTCTTTGTCGGTACTGGCGAAGGTGTTCTCGAAGTGCTCGAAATTCAGGCCGAAGGCAAAAAGCCGATGCCTGTTGCTGACTTTATGCGTGGAATCCAAAAGCGCGAGGGACTTCAATTTTGCTAACAGAACGTGAAGAAACCTATCGAGTCCTTTTGCTTTGGCTAAAAGACGGCTCGTTCATCAAGGAAAGTGGACTTTCGCCGTTTGCGATGGAACTTGCCTTGGGCGTTTGCCGCAGGCATTTGTATCTCGAATATTTTGTGAAGTCGCTCACGAAAAAAATGCCATCGCGCGAAGCCTGCGTGATTCTTGAAATGGGTCTCTTCCAGATGTTCTTTATGGACGTGCCGGATTATGCTGCAATTAATGCTAGTGTGGAACTGGCGAAGTCTGCAAATCTTGGCGAAAGTACGGCGCGTCTTGTGAATGCTGTGCTTCGCACGGCTCGCCGGCAAGGCGAGCCTAAGCTCCCTCCACAGCGTGTCCGCCGCGTAAGCGTCGAAAATTCTGTTCCCGAATGGCTTGTGCGTCGCTGGTTCGACGTTTACGGCGGCGACCGTGCCGAAGCGTTAGCAAAAGCAACGCTCGAACGCCCGACGGAATGGATCCGTGTGAATTTGCAAAAGACAAGCGCACCGGTGCTTGCCGAAAAACTCGGCATCACGGGGGCCTCGATTCTCTATGATCGATATATCGAAATTCCGCGTGACGTAGGCGTTAAACTGTTGCTTGCAACGCCGGAATTTGTGAACGGACTTTTCTCGTTCCAAAATCCGTCTGCATACGAAGTCGTGAAACTTCTCGAATTGAAGCCGGGCTTGAAAGTCTGGGACGCTTGTGCTGCTCCGGGTGGCAAGACCGCGCTCATGGCGGAAATGGACTATTCGCTCGAAATTCTCGCTAGCGATTCTTCCGCATCGCGTCTCGAAAAAATGCAAGACCTGATGAACCGCCTCGGCCTCACGAACATAAAGATCGAAACCATCGACCTCGCTTCTGACTCGTCATTCTGGCCCTCGAGCCGGAATCTCGATCCTGCGACATCACGCTTCTCATCTAATTCCGAATTTACTTTCGATCGCATTCTCCTTGACGTTCCTTGCAGTAACATGGGTGTTATCGCTCGCCGTCCTGAATCCGTCTATCGCATCACTCCAGAATCCATCAACGAAATTGCCGAACTGCAATTCAAGATTCTCGAAAATGCATCGACCGCGCTTGCTCCGGGCGGGCGCCTTGTGTATGCGACTTGCAGTCCCGATCCGACGGAAACAACACGCGTTGTCGCTCGATTCTTGAAAACTCATCCCGAATTTGAAAAAGTTGGTGAGCCCGTTTTACCTGGTCTTAAAGATTCTCGACTTGACGGCTTTTTTGCTCAAGCTTTGGAATACAAAAAATGAAAAAACTAATTACGATTCTAGCATTAGGACTGGCTTCGATTTTGCACGCGCAAAATCCCATGCAAGATTTCGCACAAGAAGATCCTTTTGCTTTCAAAAATGACTCTGTTGCGGTTGCAAACGATATTTCGTTCTCGCATTTGTCCGTATTCCTCGAAGGCGGCGAAATCTATCCGATGGGTGATTTGATGGATGCTGTCAAAAATGCTTTGTATGTCGGAATCGGAACGCGCTACACTTATTGGGAAAATGTCGATGGAATCGTAATGTTCCAATTCGCTTATTTCAAACCGAGACCTGATATTTACTATGATGGTGTTTTCCAATTTATGGGCCGTGTTGGCGCCGAATGGAAATGGCCTTTGATTCATCCTGTTGCACTTGGCGCTGGATTCACTTGTAGCTGGACTCGTGCTGATACTGATAAACAGCTTTATAGCGAAGTTGGCGGAACTTTGACTGATAATGAAACGGAATTTGGTTGGTTTGCACGAATCAGTTTACCCGTATTCAAATTCAATAAATATAGCGCTGGTTTCCATATTATGTGGGAGCAACTTTGGACTCTTCCGGAACGATCTAATATGCTTTCTGCAGGCATCACAATTGAAAGGAGTATTTGGTAATGAACTCCTTAATGAATAAAGTAATTGTATCTGTCCTAGCATTCTTTGCTAGTTTCGTGTTTGCATCAATTGATCCAGAAATGGAAGGCATGGAAGTCGTTTCACGAGACGACGGAACATTCCTCATTGGTAGCCCGACTTTTTATTTCGATCGAGCTCTTGGTGCTGGCGGTATCCATTCTGAAAGTGAAATTTGGTCTCCTCGTAAATTGCATTATCGGTTGCTTTTTAACCGCATGTCCGTTTTGCCGAGCTGGAACCCTATTGAAACGCCTTCTGTCTGGATGAAAACGGGTAATGAACTAGGTGACTTAATTTATCAGGACTTTATAACGGAGACGGATAATCGCCCTGATAATAGAACTCCGATTTTAGAAGCTGGTTTCCGAACACCGCTATTTCATGGCTTCTGGGCTACATTCCGTGCGTTCCAGGATGACCATTATTGCACTAATGCGGGCTATCGAAAGGCTAAAACCAAGGAATCTTTTTCGTTCTTTGGCGAAAACTGGCCTTTGTTCAGTTCATTTTACGGAGGACTCGGTTATACAAATGATTTTGTAAATGCCTCTGTGCTTGTCGGCAAGGAATATATTTGGCTGTTTACCGAAACGTCAAGATGGATTCCTGTGAAGTATAAGCCGCGAGTTGAAGCACGAGCCGATTTTGGAAATTTCTCGACAACGCTTGTCTATGAAAACGCAGAATATCGTGATGACCGTTTGCACGAACTGGGAGAACGCCATGAAGTGAATGGTTCTGTTGTCTATAGTTGTGGCCCGAGTTGCAAACGTGGAATGTTGCAACTTTCTGCCGGCTTGGCATTCCGTTTTATCGATGATGATGGTGTTGTCTATACAGGGCTGAAGAGCGATCGTGTTTTGTGGCCTTTCCTTGAAATGCGCTTCCGTCCGGTGAGTCAAATTAAGTTTGATGTGATGTTCGGCGTGAATGATAGAGATTGGCTTGTGCAGGATAGTATCGAATATCGCGTGCCTGTTCTAGAAAAAATGAATGTTACCGTAGGTGCTAAAAATATTACGGGAACGCGCCTGAATCCAATTGCTGACACTTACGAATATTTTGATGGAGATACGATTTCGCTTTCTGCTGAAGGTCAAATGAATTTGTTGCAAGGTTATGTCAGCTTTGAAGATTCTCTTACGAATTTCTTTAGTGTCGGAATTCGTGGAAGTTTTTGGGCTGAATATGGTGCAGAAACTTTTGAAGTCGAGAAATATGTTAATGATAATGGCCTTACGGCGCGTCATGGCGATGTCTCGCGAATCAATTCCTGGATTAAGGGCGTAACAGGCGAATTTTGGTTGAATTTTTGGTACAATGACTTGTTTAAGTTTACGGCGTTGACTGGCTTTGAACGTATTGATGGTGATAAAAAAAGTTTTGAAGTGAATCCTGCAGAATTCTTTGTTGCGTTTAATGCCGATTGGCTAATCAAGCGAACGTTCCGCATCTCTCATTCTTTGCGTTACAGAAGCGATGCCGACTGGAATCTTCGCACTACTAATCCGTTTGTCGTAAAAGGCGATTGGTTCTGGGATGTGACTTTTGAACAGCGCTTCCCGAAGTGGGGAATCTCTTTAGCGGGATCTATTATACAAGCTATTGGTGATGAAGTTGTTGAAACGCCTAATGGCCAATATAGCCGCATCCGCTTCTTCTGCACAGCCAAAAAGGCTTTCTAGCTAAAACACTTTTTTCAACGCTTTCAAGCTAAACGAATTTGCGAAGGTCTCAAAGACTTTCGCTTTTTCAATCCATGTGAATGTGGCTGGCTTGCTGCTATTGGGCTTTGGTAAATGTGCGATTTTCGCTTTCGTCGTGAGTCGTATATGCAATATATCGCATTCGATTTTGTGCACTGTAATGCTATGGCGGAAAGTCCCGCAATGCTTTACCGTTTCTACATCATCAGCATTGATGTAATCTTCTGCTTCGGCGGGGAGCCCAACGGTTGCTCCGCGCGGGCTTTCAAAATGCGGAAGCGCAAGTTGCTTATCCAAGAATTTTTGTCCGCCACTTACAGCGAGAATCTTTTCATCAGCACTTTCGATAACGAGAACTGTTCCATGCCAATTCTTTTCGGTGCGTTTTTTGGCGGGCGGAAATTCTGCTGTGCGGCCGTCTAAAAATGCGCGACATTCTCGATTGAGCGGACAATTCTCGCAGAGCGGATTTTTTTGCTTGCAAACGGTTCGTCCGAGTTCCATCAGTGCTTCATTATGCATATATGCTTTGGGTGAATCTGCAACTGCTCTTGCATACCCCCAATAAATCTCCGCAGCACTTCTGGAATCAATCGGCAAAAAATCAAGTTCGTAAAGTCTGCTAAAAATCCTCACTAAATTCCCGTCTAGAATTGCTTCCCGCTGATGGTACGCCAAGCTTAAAATCGCACCCGCCGTGTACGCTCCAATTCCAGGTAACGCTTCCAATTCTTTCCGCGTCCGCGGCATTTTACATGCACTTGCGATTTCGCAAGCAAACTTTTTCGACTTGTCATTCTCGAAGCGCAGCGTAGGGAATCCATTATTTTTTTCACAAACAATCTTCGCTGTCTTCAGTATATTCCTTGCTCGACTATAATACCCGAGCCCTTGCCAATACTTAAAGACTTCGGCTTCATCCGCTTTCGCAAGCGTCTCTATATTCGGGAACCGCTCCATCCAGCGGATAAAATAATCCTTGACTGTCGAAACTTGCGTCTGCTGCAGCATTGTTTCGCTAATCCACACCGCATACGCATCACGCGGCGCATCCAAATCAGCAAGCCGCCACGGCAATGTGGCGGCGTTCTTGACAAACCAAAATCTAAGTCGTTTGAGCGATTCGAAATTCATTTTTTTTCTTTTGTCACCCTAGAGTCGTTAGACGATAGGGGCCATAATTTTTCGCAGTGGATCCTATCGGGGCTACGCCCCTCCAGGATGACATTTCGGTGCTAAGTTCTAATCTTTAAGTTTTGCTAACCTCATACCTCAAAGGCACGAAGTGCCGACCTCATAGCTCACGGCTCATCTCTCGTCTTTCGTCTACTGCCTACTGTCTACTTCCTACTGCGGTGAAGCCGCCTAAATCCCGTACGTTTCTTTCTTCAGTTTTCTAAAGAATTCGAATTGTATTTTGGTCGAACTTTCGAGCGTGTAGCGTTCGCTGCGCTTGTGGCTGTCAATTCGCATCTGTTCGTAGACTTCCGGCTGTTCGAGCTTGATCGCGCGGCATTCTTCCAATGTTTCAAGCCACTTCGCTTCGTCAATCGGTAAAATGCGTCCGCACTTGTTGTCGTTTTGCACAATGCTTCTCGGACCACCGTAATTGCTTACAATCGCGGGGGTGCCTGTAGACATCGCTTCTACGACCACATTGCCAAACGTGTCCGTCGTGCTCGGGAACAGGAAAAAGTCTGCATCTGCATAAAGGCTTGCGAGCATCTCGCCGCCTTGTTCACCTGCAAAACAGACGCTCGGATTGTCCTTGAACTGCTTCTTGATTTCTTCAAGGTACCAGCCGTAACCCACGTACATGAGTTCAACGTCGTTGTACTTAGCAGAGAATTTTTCCCAAACGGAATTCAGAAATTCCAGATTCTTTTCCTTGGAAATTCGGCCGATAAATGCAAAGCGCACCTTGCGCTGGCTGCGGTCGTTGCCGAACTTTTCCCAAGCTCCCTTGCCGCGTAAATCGGGCGAGAACTTTTCTAGCGGGAGCCCGCGGGGGAGGATTTGTACCTGGTTTGCTGGAACTTTCAAATCTTTTTTCAAAATGTTCGCGTAGTCTTCGCATGGGCTAATGACCGGGCGCGCCATCCAGTAGAAAATGCGCATGAGCCAAAGTACGTACGTGTGCATCCACTTCGCCTTCACGAGTGTCTTGGCGTAAGTGGGCACGTCGGTGCGGTAATGGCTAAAGACCTTGATGCCTGCAATCCAAGCGCAAAGGCAAACGGCCCATGCCCCTGGGCTCGGCGTTTCAAGTTCAATCATGTCGATGGGGTAGCGCTTGAGTAAGCGGAGTGCCGGCGAAATGCGCGGAATCGCAAGTTCGCTGTTGGCATACCCGAGCTGTTCCATGCTGAACAGGCGCGGCAACAAAACACAATAGCTGTTTTCAATAACACCGCACGGGCGCGTGTTGAATGCACTACCGGCGAGGTAAGCCTTCATGCCGTGACTGCGCATGTACGGAATCACGTTTCTCAAGTTGTTTGCAATGCCGTTCGTCTCGTCCAGGTTGTCCGAGTAAAACAGAATACGAACATCATTCGGGTCTCTGCGTTTGCGTTCTTTTTTAAGTAAAAAACGCAATTTCAAGAGCCTGGGCAAATTGATAATCGGAGTCAAGAATACAAGCGGTGGAATCCAGCAGGTGCGGATGTTTCCAGGCGGCTTGTGCTTGATCGAAAAACACTTGCGGAAGGTGCTTGTGACCTTACGTCCAAAAATGGTAGGGCGCGAATCGAGCTTGTCGCTAGCCTTGAGCTTTGTTGAACTTGACGCAGTCGTCATACTTCACTCCTTTGCCACCGAACAAGTCTAAAGCGCTACCAATGGTGAGGTCGATTTTTCCGTTCGAAATTTCTTTACAGTGCTTCAAGTCTTCAAGCGATTTTGCACCGCCCGCGTAAGTCACAGGAATCGGGCTATTCTCGGCGAGGAATCGAATCAAGTCGTCATCCATGCCTTGCTGCTTGCCTTCGACATCTGCTGCATGTACCAAAAATTCATCGCAACTCTTGGCGAGGTCTTCGAGCGTTTCCTTGGTAATTTCAATATCGATAATCGTCTGCCAACGGTTCGTTGCAATCTTCCATTGCTGTTTTCCGTCGATCATTCCCGTGCGCTTGCAACTCAGGTCCAGAATCAAATGTTCCTTGCCGACCGTCTTTACAAGTTCGTCGAGTCGAGTACGGTCCAATTGACCTTCCGGGAATATCCAGCTTGTGACAATCACATGGCTTGCACCAGCCAGGATGTACTCCATCGCGTTCTGGGCGTTAATCCCGCCACCAACTTGCAGACCCCCTGGATACGCCGAAAGCGCGGCCTTAGCTGCGCTCTCGTTTCCCTTGCCGAGCATAATCACATGCCCGCCTTTTATGCCGTCTTTCTTGTAGAGTTCTGCGAACCAGGCAGAGGATCGGTCTGTTTCAAAATTCGTTTTGAGCCCCGCTCCGCTATCGGAAAGTGAACTCCCGACGATTTGCTTGACCTTGCCATCGTGCAGGTCTATGCATGGCCTAAACTTTGTCATTAGTCCTTGACCCCTGCGACAGCCCAGTCGATTTTTTTGCCCATGCCGTTCTGGCTTCTTCCGCGGTAGAACAAAACTTCACCGCCGGCTGCAATCTTCATGGCTTTCTTTGCAAACCATCCGTCAATCTTGTCGAGGAGCGAAGCCTTTTGTTGCACCTTGTTCACGGAGAATACCAATGCCGGGACTCCGTTCTTCCATTCAAATGACAAAGTTGTTTTCGGGAACTTTTTGCCGTTGTAGTCTGTACCGCCTTCCTTGACCTTCGTCGGAATGGCGACTTTTAAACCTTGCGGTCCGTTGAACAAAGCGTAGCCCATGAGCTTGCCATCGGTGGTGAGCGTAATGCGGCCAGCATGCATCGGGGATTTATCGCTCGTGCTAAAGTTGATGGTGCGTGCAGCGAAATCTGTTGCCTGTGCGGTTTGCCAAGTCTGGTCCATGTAGGCGTAGCCCTTGACTGTCAAAGTATCCTCGTTGTAGGCAATCTTACCCGTAACGCGTCCATAAGGAATGTGGATGAATTGGGCGAACTTTTCTTTGCCAAAAGACCAAACTCCATTTCCCGGAACCATGCCCGCAACGGCGCTTTCGAAAGTCACGTCCAAAAGGAACTTGCCGCCTTTGTCTGCGCTGTAAAGCACGCGGTGACCTTTGCCCGGTGCGTTCTGGAGCAGGTATTCTCCCTTGATATCAAGGGTTGCCTTTTCCTTGCTTGCGACAAGGCGTTCAGGCGGGTATTGTCGGCCGACTGCGTAAGATTTACCTTTGAAATTCCAGAAGCTCAAATCGCAACCGATTTTTCTGCCCGAACCCGGAACGTTGAGGAGCGAGTAGTTCACATAGGCGCGTGTGCCGTTGTCAAATACGAACTGATAGCTCCATGTTTCGTTAAAATCTTTAGAAGTTGCCTTGTGCGGCATAAAGTCTGAGACTGTGAGGGCGCGGTCAGCTCCGGTCGGTCCAGTAACGTCTGCGGCGTGCGTTGTCGCAGAAATAGCAAATAGGGCGCAAATACCCAGTGCAATATTTTTTATTTGTAATCTCATACTTGGAAAAATAAAAAAAAGCAGCTCTTGTGGAACTGCTATATCGTAAATTTCTGCTGAACTGCGGTTATTATAGATGAAGCGCAAGTTGCAAGTATAAATTACAGTCGCAAGTCGCGGCCCATGCCCATTTTTAGCTCGACGCGGCGGCGGACGACCATCTCGTTGAACAAATCGGAGAGGCAATCTTCCATGCAAATCATGGGCTTCCAACCGAGATTCATAATCTTTGTGGGGTCGCCGATCAAAAGCGGAATGTCGTTACTGCGGTCGTAACCAGGGTCGAATCTGAAGTCGACGCTCACGCCCGAAATATCTACGAGCATTTCCACGAGTTCGCGGAACGTGTAGGATTTACCACAGCAGATGTTGAACGCTTCGCCCGATTCGGCTGTGTTCAAAATCTGGATTGCGGCACGGGCCACATCGCGCACGTCAACAACGTCACGGCTTACATCAAGGCTTCCGGAGTAAATGACCGGTTCTGCACCGTAATACTTTATCTTCACAAGCTGGTACGCAATGGACGGAATCACAAAGCGGCGGCTGTGGTGCGGGCCTGTAAAGTGGAACGGACGCGCGAAAACGACATGTAAACCGTTTGCGTTGCGGAACTGGTTGCCGAGAATTTCCATGCACGCTTTGGATGTTGCGTATGGCGTAAGCGGGTTAGGAGGGTCGGTTTCCTTGTGCAAGTATGTTAGCTGCTGTTCTGTTCTGCCGTAGATTTCGCTACTGCTGAGAAGCAATACCTTTGCTCTCGGGACAACTTGACGCACGGCTTCGAGAAGCGTTTGCGTACCCAACAAGTTGATGTTGAGCGTTTCGTAAGGCTTCTTGTAGCTTAAGCCTACGGATGATTGGCTTGCCAAGTGATAAATGTGCGTCGGGGAAACTTTTTGAATCATTTCCTGGACATTCCTGAAATCCAGCAAGTCGCCGGTCAGGTACTGCACACCTTCGACTTTTTGCCACGGTTGCGGAAGTTCATCACTGAAACTGAAAAGTTCGTGATTGGTGCCGCTCAAGTTAGATAGAATACTGAACCCAAGTGATCCCGTTCCCCCGGTAACCAATATACTCATCTACACCTCACTTGCCTGGATGGCTTTCCAAGCGTTTGCAATAATATCCTTATTAATATTACAAACTTTTTCGACCTTTCCAATCTTTGTAGGTAAAATGTAAACACGAGTGCCCTTTTCGGCCTTCTTGTCGACGGCCATGGCTGCCCATGCGGATTCGACGTTCACATTGTAGGTCTTCGGGAATCCGAGCGTGTCCAAAAGGGCGTTTTGGCGTTTCTCGTCTGCTTCCGAGAGCTTTCCGAGGAGCACTGCGGCGCGGGCGGCAACTCGCATGCCTAAGGATACTGCAATTCCATGACTGTAAAGTTCGTAGTGGGTGAGCTTTTCAATCGCATGCCCGAACGTATGGCCGTAATTGAGTATAGCGCGGAGACCGGCTTCTTTTTCGTCGATGCCTACGACTTCGGCCTTGATTTGGCAACTGCGGAAAATCATGTGCTTTAACACATCGTAATCGTGAGCCTTGATTTTTTCCACGTTATTTTCAAGATAGGTGAAGAATTCTTCATCGTAAATGACACCGTACTTGACGATTTCGGCAAGACCCGCTAGGTATTCGGTTGGAGGGAGTGTGCTCAAGACAGAAATATCGCAAACAACCGCCTTCGGCTGGTAGAATGCGCCAATCATGTTCTTGCCTTCGGCATGGTTCACGGCGACCTTACCACCGACGGAACTATCGACCATCGACAAAAGCGTTGTCGGGAATTGTACGAACGGAATACCGCGCTGGTAAGTGGCGGCGCCAAAGCCCGCCATGTCGCCCACGACACCGCCGCTGAACTGCAAAAGGCAACTCTTGCGGGTGTAACCGCGGTGAAGCATAAAGCTGTAAAGCTGGTTCAAATTGTGGAGCGTCTTGTGGCCTTCGCCGGCCTGGAATTTAAACACCGGGCAACGACCGGCTTGGCCACGAAGTTCCGAAAGCTTCGTGTTCTGTTCCTTGGCGATTGTCGTATCGGTGCAAATCAAGAATTCATAAGTCGGAGAAAGCTGGAGCCCTTCGAGCATGATGGCTGCATCCGGAATAATATTCTTGCCGATGAAAATCGGGTAGCTGTTGCCTTCACTCGGGTGCACATCCAATGCGTGATTTTCCCAGAACTTGAGCATGTGCATGATGCGTTCCGTGACATGCGTTTCGGTGCAGTCATTGGAACTTTCCACGCTAAAGTTGGCGTGTGCGTAGTTCTTTTCGCGGTCCTTGAGCATCTGCTTGATTTTTGCGAGACGTTCTTCATCGTTCAGGTTGGCAAGGAGCGGGCGCGTGTTTTTGCGGCCGATGCGTTCCGAAAGCACTTCGGGCTTTGCCCACAGACGGATAATTGTACCGCTTTCGCTGATGAGTTTTAAGTTTTCAGGCTTTGTGAGTGCGCCACCGCCGAGTGAAACTACGAGCGGTTTTTCGCTTTTCGCGATTTCTGCAATCACGTCGTGTTCCATTTTGCGGAATGCTTCTTCACCATCCTGTTCAAAAATGTCATTGATGGATTTGCCGGCGCGCTCGACAATGACGTTGTCTGTATCGACGAGCGTGCGTCCAAGGCGGTCTGCGAGGGCGCGACCCGTGCGGCTCTTGCCGCTGGCCATGAATCCTGTAAAGTAGAGATGCTTCTTCATATTAGCCCTGCATTCCTTTGCGCATAATCGCAGTAAGTTCTTCGTTTGTTTTGTTTTCGGTTTCCTTCGGGAACCATTTTTTAAAGCTTTCGAGCCCCTGGTGTACTAACATTCCTTCGCCCGTGACCGTCTTGCAGCCTTTGGCTTCGGCCATTTGCAAAAGCTTGGTGCGCGGGGGAGTGTACACAATGTCGCAAACGACTTGTTCTTCGTGGAGTGAGTCGTCGGTAAGCGGGGATTCGTCAACGTTTGGGCTCATGCCTACAGAAGTGGCGTTGATGATGATGTCGAAATTGGCTGAAATGCCTGCAAAATCTGCAAATGTGGCAACATCAACTTGCGGGGCTTTATTTGCAAATGCTTGGTTCAATCCATCGGCGAGTGCTTGGCCTTTTTCCTTGGTTCGGCAAACAATCGTGAGGTTGTTTTGCTGCTCGACGAGTGTAAATGCAATTGCCTTGGCTGCGCCTCCGTTCCCGAGGAGTGCTATTTTCTTGTTTGATGGATCTACGCCGTTTTCTTCGAGATTGCGCACGCAGCCGTAAGGGTCTGTGGTCGTTCCGCAAAGTGTTCCGCCGACAATTCCGTCTTTCCAATAGAGCGTGTTGACGCTTTGGGTGAACTTGCTGATTTCGCTCAGTTCATCGACAAGCCGCGCAGAGCCGTCTTCGTTGAAAAATTCAGTCTTGTAAGGAATGGTGACGTTTGCGCCGTGGAACTTCATTGCCTTGAAGCCTTCGATGGCCTTGGCAAAATCTTCAGGTTCAGGGGCGTAGGGGAGATAAGCCGCGTTGATGCCGAGAGCACCAAAAAGGGCGTTGTGCATGGCGGGCGATTTGCTATGAGCAACCGGATGCCCGAAAATGCAAAGAGTTTCCGTCTTTCCGTTTATGGAAGCCAAAATAACCTCGCTATGTCCTTCCCACCAGTGGGGAAAAACTCTAAATAAATACGAGTATAAAGATATAATATTCTAGAATAAAAAAATTGCAATAAGAAATTAACAGAGTCGTCATCTAGTCTTGCGCCTTTCTCTTTGCCGCCCCCTAGACATAATTTCTATATTTGTGCTCGATGAAATTACCTATAGTTTGCATTATTGGACGTCCGAACGTCGGAAAGTCCTCTCTTTTCAACCGCATTCTTGGCCGCCGTGCAGCCGTGGTGAGTGACCGCGATGGTGTTACCCGCGACCGTCATTACCAGAACGCGATTTACAAGGGACATGAATTTACGGTCGTCGATACGGGCGGATTCTTGCCCGATGATTCCATCGACGTCTTGGCCGATAGCGTCCGCACACAGATTTTTAACGCTGTGAACGAGTCCGACCTCGTTCTCTTTATGGTCGATATCCGCGTTGGCATTACCAAGCTCGACCAGCAATTTGCACGCCTCATTCGCAAGCTCGACAAGAAGGTGATTCTTGTGGCAAACAAGAGCGAATTGCAGGGTGACCGCCAGGAAAGTTACGAGTTCCTCAAGCTCGGTTTTGGTCAGCCGCGCACGATTAGCGCTTTGACGGGCTACGCTTGCCTCTCGCTTTTGGATGAAGTGGTTTCTGTGCTCCCGACTCCGGTTCGTGGCGAACGCCGCGAAGAACGCCCGATTCGCTTTGCGATTCTCGGCCGCCCGAATGCTGGTAAGAGCACGCTCCTCAACCGCCTGTTGAACGAAGAACGCGCTGTGGTTTCGGACATTCCGGGAACGACCCGCGATTCTATCGACTGCGACTTTATCGTTGACGGACAAAAGTTCGTAGTTACCGATACCGCAGGCCTCCGCAAAAAAGCCCGCGTCGAAGACGAAGTCGAAGTGTTCAGCAACATGCGCACGCTCGAAAGTATTCGCCGTTCTGATTTGTCTGTGCTCGTCGTCGATTGCACTCGCGGCATGGAAATTCAGGACTACCGCATTATTACGGAAATCCGCAAGGCGGGCAAGGGCCTCGTCGTCGTGCTCAACAAGTGGGATATTCTCCCGAACAAGAGCGACAAGTCTTTCGATCACATGGTCAAGGAACTCCTCGAACGCGAACCGATGCTTGAATTTGTACCGATTCTCTCGATCAGTGCAAAAGAAGGCCAGCGCGTGGGCCGCGTGATTCAGGCTATCCAGACCGTCTACGCCAACTGCCGCCGTGTGCTTGGCCGTGACCGCGTCGCCGAAAGCTTTGCGAACTTCTTGCAAGAAAAGGCTCCTCCGAGTCACAACGGTCGTGTCGTCATGCTCACGCGTGCCTGCCAGATCATGGTGGAACCGCCGGTCATTGACATCGAAACCCGCACGCCGGAACTTGTCGACGAATCGTACAAGCGTTACTTGCTCAAAAAGTTTTATGACGTATTCCAGTTGCAGGGTGCACCGCTCCGCTTGAATTTCGATAGAAAGTTAACTCTCAGAAAGGATGAAGAACTTGAACAGTTTACTGAGTCTTCCAATAGCGTACTTGCTGGGGTCGATCCCCAGCGCCATATGGGTAGCAAAACTCGCGAAAGGTAAGGATTTCGACATTCGTGATTACGGCTCCAAGAATGCGGGCCTCACAAATACATTCCGTGTCCTTGGCTGGAAGCCTGCGCTCCCGGTCGTGTTCTTGGATTTGCTCAAGGGCTTTTTCGGACCGTTCATCGCTCAGAAAATGTGCGAAGCTCAGGTCGCCGCTGGTGGCGCCGATTATAGCGCATGGGTCCCGCTTGTTGCTGGCCTTCTCGTGATTCTCGGCCACAGCTTCACTTGCTTTGCCAGTTTCCGCGGTGGTAAGGGCGTGCTCGCTGCTCTTGGCGTGTTCCTCGCAATCTCTCCGCTGACCGTCCTTTGCGCATTTGCACTTTGGATTATCCTCACTGTGACCACGAAATACGTGTCCGTCGGTAGCATCTTCGGGTGCGGCTTGCTCGGTGCGCTCTCTGTGTTTGGCTATGTCTGCCCGGAATACTACTTCGAAAGCATCAACCTCGGCCAGATGATTCTCGCTGTGATTGTCGCTGTATTCGTCATCGTGAAGCACAAGTCGAACATCAAGCGCCTCCTCAACGGCACCGAAAACGGATTTGGCTCCAAGCGCAAAAAGTAATTAGCGCTGTCACCCCGGCTACTGTGCACTTTGACCACTTAGTGCTTTAGCACTTACGTGGTCATGGTCCGCGAATGGGGACGGGGTCGCCTTTTTTGTATTATGTCATTCCGAGGCTGAAAGCCGAGGAATCTAGTGACGGTCTCGCGCGGGGTCACCTTTGGCGGGAATCTTCATTACATTTTTTGATCAATAGTAGTTATATAGCTTTAAAATATTGTAGATTATATGCGAAAATGAGTGATTAGTAAACAGTGGTCAGTAAACAGGAATGCAGTCATCCTCGCTACGCGAGGAACCATACATATTTCGAAAGCAGTACTGTATGGATCCTCTTCGAGGAAGACGCCTTAACCACTAGCCACTAATCACCAATCACTTTTTATTAGGAACTAAAGAATGAAAGTTACAGTTTTAGGTACCGGTGGCTGGGGGCTTACGCTTGGCCAAGTTGTTTACGAAAACAAGAATGAACTCACTTTTTGGACCAACTCTCAAGCAGAAGTAGATTTGCTTTCCACGGAGCACCAGTACAAGGATAAGCTCCCTGGCGTTATTTTCCCGGCAGATTTCAAGTACACGACCGATATGCACGCCGCATTGAATGGCTGCGACATGGTTTTGATTGTGGTTCCGTCGCAGTTTATGGCTGGCGTTGCTGCAAATCTCGGCTCCTGGACTCCGGAAAAGGGCAAGGAACCGATTGTTGTTTGCGCTACAAAGGGCATTCTTGAAGGCACGGACCAGCTCATGAGCGAAGTCATCCTCGAAAAGGTACCTTGGCTCACCGAAGACAAGATGGTTGCGTTTAGCGGCCCGTCTCACGCTGAAGAAGTGAGCCGCCACGTGCTTACCGCTATTGTGGCTGCCTGCGTGAACGAAAACTCTGCAAAGCTCGTGCAAAAGGCGATGAGCTGCTCTTATCTCCGCGTTTATACCTCGACCGATATCGTTGGTGTGGAACTCTGCGGCTCCGTGAAGAACGTGATTGCCATTGCGTCCGGTGTGCTTTACGGCCTCGAAGCAAGTGGCAAGTTCAAGATTGGTGACAATACTCGCGCTGCAATCCTCACTCGCGGTCAGGCTGAAATGTGCCGCTTGGGCAAGGCTCTCGGTGCAAAACCTGAAACGTTTGCGGGCCTCGCAGGCATGGGCGACCTCATCGTGACGTGCCTTTCTCAGCATAGCCGTAACCGCTACGTTGGCGAACACATTGGTAAGGGCGAAACGCTCGACCAGGTGCTTGCTGGTATGAAGATGATTGCCGAAGGTGTGCCGACTTGCCGCAGCACGCGCGCGCTCGCCAAGAAGCTCGGTGTTGAAATGCCGATCGTCGAAGCCGTGTACCAGATGCTCTTCGAAAACCGCAAGGTCGAAGACGTGGTCAAGGAAATCTGGGGCCGCGAACTCAAGGCTGAAAACTGGGCTTAACCCGTCGTGTGTCATGGCGGACTCCGTTCTCTTTGACTACTTAGTGCTTTAGCACTTATGTAGTCATGATCCGCGAATGGGGACGGCATCGTCATCTCCATACACACTTATCTATATTTTTTTTAATAAACTCTGCCTGCGCTCCCGCAGGCTTTTTCTTTGCATGCCTCCCCAGCCTGTTATCCTGAGCGAAGTCGATATATGAAACTCGCGACTTTAGTCGCCTAGTTGAATTAGTTTCGTAGGAGCAGAAACTCGGGATCACCTTTGATCCGCGTATAGGGCCTATGCCGCTATCTCGTATAGCGTTCGATTGAATCTCTTACAATTTTTTTAGAGCCTCGAAGAGTCTATAGAATCAAAAAACTCACCCAAATTACATTTGTAAACTAAATTTTACATCGAGGCGATGGACTGTAGATCCTGTTACCTTGTCCTAATCCCCCGAAATTCAAATCTGCCCAATTTGATTTAAAAACGCCAAATATTACCAAAAGTTTACTTTTGAGCTTGTGATATTTTTGTAAGAAAAGTGGAGCAAAAATAAAATGTTATTCCAAATTGGTATAATTTTTGTAAGCTGATTTTAACATTTTTGCGAAAAATTAATGTAAACTTTCTTTTGTGAAAGAAATTCACAAAGATTGGAGAAAATTCAACAAGGGAGCATATTATGCATTACACAAAACTTAGTGTTGCGGGCTGTGCCGCACTTATGTTTGGTCTCCTCGCGTGTTCCGGCGAAGACGGACGCGATGGTATTAATGGTACTAACGGCCTTAATGGTGCCGATGGTACAAGCTGCGTCGTCAAGTCATTGAACGATGCTTCTGGCTACAAAATACTTTGCGGAGGCGACTCCGTTGGTGTCTTGCTGAACGGTAAAACGGGAGCTACCGGTAAGCCGGGTATTGCAGGTCCTCAGGGTGCACAGGGTGCCGATGGTAAAACTGGCGCTAGCTGTGAAGTTCAGTCAATTTCTGATGGCTACAACGTGATTTGTGGTGGCAAGCAGGTTGGTGTCCTGAAAAATGGTACTAACGGTGCCAAGGGTGCTGATGGTACTTCTTGCACGACTGCTCCGGCATCTACAGATGGTAGTGTTACCATTGTTTGTGGTACTACAACATCTATCCTTCAAAGAGGAAAGGATGGTACGAACTGCTCTGCTACGACCATTTCCAAGGATGATCGAAGCGGTATTGAAATCGCCTGCGAAGGAGGTTTCCTTGATACCTTATGGAATGGTGAATCCGGTAAAAGCTGCGTAAAAACGGACAATGGCGATGGAACCATTGATGTTGTCTGTGGTGATGCAGAAAAGGTGACGCTCTATAAGGCCATGTGTGGTACTACCGCTTATGACCCAGACAAAAAGTTCTGCGTATTCGACAAGCTCTATGACAAGTGCGATGGAAAGACTTATAAAGTTAATAGAGAATATTGCGATAATGGTAAGGTTGTCGAATTGTGCGGCGAATATAAAAAGCTGAGAAACGACAAGTATGAATTCGTGAAATTCCGTGCCGTTGCGGACACTGAATTCTGCTTCAATAGCATCATTACTCCGAAGTGCAATGGTAAGGAATTCGGCGTGCTGGAATTCTGCGGTAAGACGGCAGATGGCAAGAGGGACACTGTCTATTCTTATGAAAAGTGCCCGAATACATCCCTATCTATTGACTATATGAAAACACTCCTTGCTGGTGCTTATACCAAGATCAATAAGGATCTATATGCAATGTTGTCTTCTAGCAGTACAGAAGAAGAAGTCGATGTAACAAAACCTAACGTTTTGAAAGATATGATTCTTGAAGTGGGTGCTGTTCTCGATGAATATACGAATGCTGAAGTAACGAACTTCAATGTCGCTCTTGTGGGTGATCAGGACGAAATTGTAGGTGTTCAGGAAACATGCTTGTCGTCAGCTTCTACTGCTACATTGAAAAAGTGCGGTACTGTGGAATATGATACCACTAAGAAGTTCTGCGATATTCGTGATAATCGAGTCTACAAGTTCGATACTGTTAAAACTGCAACAAGAACTCTTGCTTGGATGACAGAAAATCTTGCTTTCGAATACAAGTTGCCGAATGTTCTTTATGAAAAGGATGATCAGGGCGTAATTACCGATAGTTCTCTTGACCAGATTATGGGTGATGTCATTTATCAGGATAAGGTGTACGAGAACTTCGAAGTTAATGGTGTCCGTTACTATACTTGGAATTCTGCTAATGGTGTTGGAGATATCAGAACGGTTGTGATGACTGAATCTCCTACGGAATTCGCAAAACTTGATGTGGCTGATCAGGTTATTGGTGCATGCCCTGCTGGTTGGAGACTGCCGGATTCTACGGAACTTAAGGAATTGAGTGCTGTCGCAACCGACAAGGATAACGAAAAGGGGTACGAAACGCTTCCTAAGTTCGGAGATAAGACTGTCAACTTCAATGTCAACTTTGCTGGTTTCTATAATGTTAATAGTAACAAGGTTGATAACACTGGTAAGGCTTACTTCTGGTCTAGCGAATTAACGGATGTTAAGGATCAGGCTTACGGCTTAGCAATTACCTCGACGACTGAAAGTAAAGGTAATTCGACGAATAAGGCCTATGCATTCACAATCCGTTGCGTGAAGGATATAGACGACTAATAAGATTCTCACATAATACAGCTCCAAGGCACCTGGCTCTCCACCAGGTGCCTTTTTCCGTATTTTACCTATAAAGATAACGGCCCGCATTTCGCGAGCCGTTGTAAGTTCTATCAACTAAAAGCTACTTCTTGATCACGCGCTGAGCGTTGTTCTTTGTCTTCAAAATGTAGGCGCCTTGGCGGATGCTCGGCTTGAGTGTTCCGTTTTCGTTAAGAGCTTCGCTCCTCATGCCCTTCCATACAAGATTGCCGTTCATGTCGAAAATCATAGCTTGCATCTTGCCATCATTAAAGCGGACATTACGGCCCATCTTGATAGATCCTGTGCCGGTGCAGCCTGTGGCGACAATCTTTGCAATATAAATGCCTGCGGATTCGCTGTTGAAGGTGAGGGCGGTCGAACCATTTTCGCCTTCCTTCTTGAGGGAAACCTTGGTTTCGCTCCACTTGGAGCCTGCGGCGAGCTTGCCGTATTCGTAGTCAACCCAGCTTCCGCCTGCGGCACCGCCCACGTTCACGTAAGCATCGGATGTGCCTTGGCTACGCATGGTGATGACGAGGCTTGCGCAAGAAGAAAGTGCCTTGGCGCCTTCGGCGCTGATGTTCAAGAGCTGGTTCTGGTAGCCGCAAGATTCTTCGGATTGGTCGCAGCCGGCGAGCGGAACGCTTGCGTAACCTGCAATGCCGTCAATTGCGGTTGTGCCGTAGGTCACTGCGGAAAGCTTGTCATCCATGGCTTGCCAGGTAGAAACATCGGTCGTAGCGGTGTAATCGACAATCACGACGTCATCCGTCGGAACGATAATCGGTTCAACGTAGCTGGAATCGCTTGTTTCGTCCTTGCATGTAGAAACGATGTCAGTGGCGATGCCCTTCTTATAGACGAGCGTTGTGATGGATCGTGCCGGGAGAACCGTGCAAGTTGCAACAGAAATGTTCTTGCTCTTGAGGCCGTTTTCCTTGGACTGCACGGCGGTAATGAGGCCGTAGCCAGAGATGCCCGGATTGTCGAGCTGGATGGCGGTGCTACCCGTGTTGACGAGTACGGTCGTGATGGAATCGCCACTTGCGCTCAAGAATGCGACTGTTTGGAGGTTTGCTTCGGTGGTGGATGTTGCGATAACGCTTGCACCCGGATTCACGAACTTGGAATAGTGACGCATGGCGTGGTATTCCGGGAAAATCTTGAATCCTGTATCATCACAAACGTATTTGCCGCTGCCGTCTAGGTCCCAGCCTGCGCCCGGGCAAACGCCGATCATCTGAGAATGGTAACCCCAGAAGAGCTGCCAAGCGATGTAGCCGGAGAGGCGACCGTCGGTGAAACCGATTTGCATAATGTGGGCAAGGCCAATCATGTCCTTTTCGCGCGGCTCGTCGAGCATCGGGCAGAATTCGGTCATGATGATGGGCTTGTCGCCCTTGCCGTACACGTCGGCGATGGCCTTCATCGGCTTGCGGAAGTTTTCCGGGCTCAAATAGTTGTTGCCGGAATTGTCGTTTCCGTCGCCGGCATGGTAAAGGTGATAGGCATAACCATCGAGCTTGCTTGCATCGAGTTCTTTGGCGTACTTTTCAAAGTTGCTGTAGCCAATGCCGAGCGGTTCGGGGCCGAGAAGCTTTGTCTTGCCTTTCACTGCGTCATAGACGGCGTTCAAGGCTTCCTTGTAACCAGCAATTTCATTAGTTTCTGTCGGTTCGAAGAGCGTTTCTTCGTAGGTGGCTTCCATGTCCGGTTCGTTCTGGAGGCTGATGTAGTCAGGAGCGATACCAGCAGTGGTGTAGGCGTCGAGGCTTTTTTTCCACCAGTTGGCAAAGTCAGTGTAGGCATAGGCGCCGTATGCATCGCCATTGGCTTTTTTCAGAGTCTTGTCGGATTTGGAATGGCCGTCCTGACCGTTCAAGCTGTTGCTCGGCTTGAGGCTTGCCGGAGCAGACCAGCTGGACATCTGGATTTTCATATGGTCGCCGAGACGCTTCTTTGCTGCCTTTACGATGTCGATGTCATCTTGCAATTTCGAGGCATCTTCGTCTTGGTACCAGTTGCCCACGCGGAGCAGGGATATGTTGAGGCCTGTAAAAGCCGTGTCGAAAAGCGCTTCTTGGTCATCTGCTGGGAGGTTTTTGATCCAGCTTTGGTAGTAAACGCTGGCACCACCGAAACCCGTAACTTTTTGGGCGGTTGAGGCTGGATTGACCGTCACGCTTGCTGCAAAAGCGCTAGCAGCAAGTAGCGCCGTAGAAATCAAATATTTTTTCATTTTCAACTCCTAATTTACACCGGATATATCCCTACACCGGTTCTACCATACACCGAAAAGTAAAGATACAAAATTAGTTTGAAGTTCCAATATAATTTTATTGTGACGCTAGTCACGAAAAAAGCCCGATTCACTCGGGCTTCTAACTGCGGCGTACCTCTCTAGTCTAATTAGTACGCGCCGTCGCCTTTAAACACGACTTTGAACGTCTTGAGAATGAGCTTAAAGTCGTCGCTAAGTTTGCCATCGCGGCGGATATAGTCGTTGTCGAGACGCATCTGACCTTCGAATGGAATGTTACTGCGGCCGCTGACTTGCCAAATACAAGTAAGACCTGGAGTTACAGAAAGTCGCATACGATGCCACGGTTCGTATTCGGCCACTTCGGAAGGGATTGGCGGGCGAGGCCCAACGATGGACATGTCGCCTTTAAGAATATTGATGAGCTGAGGCAATTCGTCGAGGCTGAACTTGCGGAGAATATGACCAAACGGGTAAATTCGCGGGTCGTTCTTCATCTTGAATGTCTTACCGCCTGTTTCGTTCTGCGCCATAAGCTCTTTTTTGCGTTCTTCGGCATCTATATACATACTGCGGAACTTGTACATTGTAAACAGAGCGCCGTTTTTGCCGACACGGGTCTGCTTAAATATAATCGGTCCCTTTGGATCGCTGATTTTAACCGCGAGAGCGCAGAATAAGAGAAGTGGCGAAAGAATAATCAATGCGAGCGATGTGCAAGTAATATCAACCGTTCTCTTGATAATGTGTCTGAAACGAATCTTGTGCGGATGAACCCAAATGTCAGAAAGGTTCAGGCGGTTGAGCGTAAAGAAACTGCCGTTAGTGCTGTTAAATTCTTTAAGCTTGTCATCCATTTCGAGGTTGTCTTTTTCTTGGTAGCCTGTGTAAAGATAGGCTTGGAAAATTGGAGCCTTGGGCTTGTGGCGAAGAGACTGGATAAGCCCTGCGTCATTTAGTTTGTGCAGGATTTCTTTGCGGATATTTTCGAGCGTGCTCATGTCTGAGTTCAACAGAATGATGCCGATACCGCTGTTGTCGGAAAGGTAGCCCAGCACGTCGATAAAGCGCAAATGCGAAAACATCGTGAGAACACTGATTTTCCATGTATTTTCAACGATTTTGGAAGGACGCCCCCAACCGAGAACGTCGAACTGGTGCGCATAAATCTTTATAAATAGGAAAGGCTTGCGAGTGCGATTCGCTCGTAAAAACTCTTCGTTCAACCTAGCTTTGAAAAGTCGCGCTGGGTAAACAATGTTCTTTAACTTTTGCTCGTTAAGAATCGATCCAATTGCTGGATTAACGTTTTCCTGGTCCATATGTAAAATATAGTAAATAGTAGAAAGTTGGTAGCCCTTAGTTGGTAGAGCTTAGAAAAATGTAATTGTCTAAGTTCTAAGTTCTAAGCTCTAAGTTCTATTTTACTATCTTTGTGGCGTAAAATTTAAAATGGAGACGCTATATGTTGCGTATTGGTTTAATTGGCACGGGTACCGTTGGTGGTGGTGTCATTCAGATTCTTGAACAGAAGATTGCAGAATACAAGGAAAAATTGGGTGTTGAACTCGAACTCTCCTGCATTTGCGCCAAGTCCGAAGAAGAAGTTGCACCGTATAAGGCTAAGGGCTATAAGGTCTCGACCAACGCCGACGAAATGATCGCCGGTAACGATATCGACGTGCTCGTGGAACTTGCCGGTGGCTACAACATGCCGCGCAAGTGGATTCTCGCTGCTCTCGAAAGTGGCAAGCACGTGGTCACCGCAAACAAGGCTCTCCTTGCCAAGTACGGCCACGAAATTTTCCCGCTCGCAGCAAAGAAGGGCTTGCATGTGCTGTTCGAAGCTGCTGTTGGCGGTGGCATTCCTATCATCCGCAGCCTCCAGGAAGGCTTGCTCGGCTCTACGGTCGAAAGCTTGAGCTGCATCATTAACGGTACTTGCAACTACATCCTCAGCCGCATGGCTGAAGAAGGTCTCGATTTTGACGTCGTTCTCAAGGACGCTCAGCGCCTCGGTTTTGCCGAAGCTGACCCGACCTTCGATATTGAAGGTATCGACTCCGCCCACAAGACGGCTCTCCTCGCTAGCCTCTGCAGCGGCCACCGCGTGGACTTCGAAAAGATTTACGTTTCCGGCATTTCCAAGATTACCGCTCAGGATATCGCCATCGCCAAGGAACTTGGCTGCTGCGTGAAGCTCCTCGGTATCTACCGCCGCGAAGGAGACCGCGTGGATGCCCGTGTCCATCCGTGCTTTGTGCCGCTTGACCACCAGCTCGCTAGCGTGAACCGCGTCTTGAACGCTGTTTACCTCCAGTGCGATAACCTCGGCGAAACGCTTCAGACCGGTGCCGGTGCTGGCCGCCTCCCGACCGCATCTGCTGTTGTGGCTGATCTTGTGTCCCTCGCTCGTTCTACCGACGTGGGTTCTCGCAAGGCGCTCCCGATGGGCTGGTTCAACGTTGAAAATTCTGCAACGCTCGTTCCTATCTCCGAAACTAGCGCTCGCTACTACCTCCGCTTTGCATCCCGTGATGCTTGCGGTGTGCTCGCCAAGATTACGAAGATTCTCGCTGACAACAACATCTCTATCGAAACGATTATCCAGAAAGACGTTAACGATCCGGGCAAGGTCTCTATCGTCGTCATTACGGAAAAGACTCTCGATAGCAAGCTCACCAAGGCTGTCGATGCTGTGAACGCTCTCCCGGAAATCGTCGAGAAGAGCCAGGTCATCCGCTTTCTCGCTTAATTAAAGGTCGTATATGATTCGAGCAACTACCATGGAACGAATTCTCTTAATCCTTTCGGATTTTGCCGCTTTGTCGATTTGTTTCGCCTTGGCGTTTTGGGTTCAGTTCCATAGTGGTTGGATTCTAGATAAGTTTGACCCGAGCAAGACGTTCGAAAGCTATTGGCATTTTGGACTTGTTTTGAACATCGGGTGGCTTACCTTGTTTGCCTTTGCCGGATTGTATCGCTCTTGGCTTTTGCTTTCAAGAACGCATCAGGTGTTGCGTGTGTTACGCGCGGTTGTTATTGGTGTGGTCTTGATTATTGTTTGTCTTTTTGGTGCCGAATTCATGGGGAAGGTTTTCACGAACCAACCTTTGAATGAAGGTTACCTTTATGGATCTAGGTTCCCGTGGATATTTATCTATGGTGGCCTTGCTATTTTGCTTGTCGGTTTGTTCCGTATGTTCATCTATATCTTTTTGCGGGCACTGCTCCGTAAGGGATATGGGGCGAACAACATTCTTGTTCTCGGAGCTACAGAAGCAGGTCGAAAAATTGCTGAAGATTTGGCGAAGACTCCGGCTCGCGGTCAGCGTGTTGTGGGTTTTGTCGATGAACGCTATCAGGTCTTGTCCAAGACGTATGCAAATGTTCCTGTTCTCGGAAAGTATTCCGATTTGCCTGCTCTTGTAAAGAAATACAAGGTCAGTGGCATTATCATCGCGCACGAAAGTACGTCTCCGCAAGAGATTATGCGCGTGCTCGTTTGGGTTTGCGAACTCCCGCTCCATATTTACATTGTTCCGGAACTTTATAGCGTTGTGAATGGCCGTTTCAAGGCGAATCTTGTCTATGGCTTTGAACTGCAGGAACTTTTTGCTTTTACTATGCCGCCTTGGCAGGTGCGTGTCAAGCGCGTTATCGATATTGCTTTTGGCTTGTTCCTTGGACTTTTGTCACTCCCGGTTTGCTTGTTTGCTGCGATTGCAATTAAGCTCGATGACCATGGTCCGGTATTCTATTCGCAGGAACGCATTGGTCTTTATGGCAAGCCGTTTACGGTCTACAAGTTCCGCACGATGCGTACCGATGCCGAAAAGTTCGGTGCCCAGTGGGCTACCAAGAAGGACCCGCGCATTACGCGAATTGGCCGCTTCTTGCGCAAGACCCGCATTGATGAACTTCCGCAGATTCTTTGTGTTTTGAAAGGCGATATGAGTATGGTGGGCCCGCGTCCGGAACGCGCTGTGTTTATCGGAAAACTCCGTGAACAAATTCCGTTCTACATCAGCCGCCTCAAGATGAAGCCTGGTTTAACGGGCTGGGCTCAGGTTTGCCACCACTACGATACAAGCATCGAAGATGTGCAAATAAAACTCCAGTACGATATGTACTATTACGAAAATATGAGCTTGCTTTTGGACTTCCAGATTCTTGTACGAACAGTTTATGTTGTGCTGACAGGAAAAGGAGCGCAGTAATGTACGGCGACAATTCTACACCGGTATTCCCGAAAGAAGATGCATTAACCATGATCCGCCTTGCTTTGGCGGAAGACGTTCGCACGGGCGATGTGACTAGCGAATGGACCATCCCGGCTGACCAGAAACAGCATGCTCGCCTTATCGCAAAAGAAGACGGCGTCCTTGCTGGCCTCCCGATTATCGAACTTGTGTTTCAGGAACTCAAGGCAAATGCCAAGGTGACGCTCCACAAGAAAGATGGCGACGTGGTCAAGAAGGGTGATTTGATTGCCGAACTCGATGGCACGACACACGAACTTTTGACGGGCGAACGCACGCTTTTGAACTTCATCCAGCAACTTTCCGGTGTGGCTACGGTTGCTCACACGTTCCAAGAAGCTTTGAAGGGTGGCAAGACCAAGGTTCTCGACACCCGCAAGACGATTCCTGGGTTCCGCACTTTACAGAAGTACGCCGTTCGCGTCGGTGGCGGTTCAAACCATCGTATGGGCCTTTTTGACATGGTGCTCGTGAAGGACAATCACATTGCTGCAGCCGGTGGCGTTCTCGAAGCTCTTGAAGTTGTCAAGAAGAACAACAAGCAAGGCTTGATGGTCGAAATGGAAGTCGAAAACTTTGACCAGCTTCGCGCACTCCTCAACAAGGGTGTGGATGTTATCATGCTCGACAACATGAGCAACGAAATGATGGCCGAAGCCTTGAAAATCATTAAGGAAAGCGGCGACAAGTGCTTGGTTGAAGGTTCCGGTAACATGACGCTCGAACGCGCCAAGCAGATTGCAACGCTTGGCCTTGACTTTATCTCCGTGGGTGCTTTAACTCACAGTGTTAAAGCTCTCGATATTTCGATGCGTATTTAATATTATATTTCCTTTGAATGGACTTTATATGGGAGTTTCTATGCGTTGTTTAGTTACCGGTGGTGCTGGATTCTTAGGAAGTCATCTTTGTGAAAGGCTTTTGAATGAAGGTCATGAAGTCATTTGTCTGGACAATTACTTTACAGGCAGAATGGCGAATGTAGCCCATCTGCGAGATAACCGCAATTTTGAACTCATCCGTCACGACGTCACGGAACCGATTCTCTTGGAAGTGGACCGCATTTTCAACTTGGCATGCCCCGCAAGCCCGATCCATTACCAGTTTAACCCGGTAAAGACCATCAAGACAAGCGTCATGGGCGCCATCAACATGCTCGGCCTTGCGAAGCGCGTAAAGGCCCGCATTTTGCAAGCGAGTACCAGCGAAGTTTACGGCGACCCGGCTGTGCACCCGCAGACCGAAGACTATTGGGGAAACGTGAACCCGATTGGTATCCGCAGCTGCTACGACGAAGGCAAGCGCGTCGCCGAGACGCTCTTCATGGATTACCACCGCCAGAATAATGTCGATATTCGCATCGTCCGCATTTTCAATACGTATGGTCCGCGCATGCTCCCGAACGATGGCCGCGTCGTTTCGAACTTCATCGTGCAGGCGCTCAATGGCGAAGACCTCACCATCTACGGTGACGGCAGCCAGACCCGCAGCTTCTGCTACGTGGATGACCTTATCGAAGGCTTTGTCCGCATGATGAATCAGGACGAGATTATCGGACCGATCAACATTGGCAACCCCGGTGAATTTACGATGCTTGAACTCGCGAAGGAAGTTCTTGAACTTACGGGCTCCAAGAGCAAAATCGTCTACAAGCCGCTCCCTGGTGACGATCCCAAGATGCGTCGCCCGGACATTTCGCTTGCCAAGAGCGCTCTCAAATGGGAACCGACCATTCCTCTGCGCCAGGGCCTCGAAAAGACCATCGTCTATTTCGACAATTTGCTCAAGACGAAGTAACCGTTTATCTCGGCTATTTGTCGTTCATTCTCTTATTTTGGGGAGTCGTCAAGACTCCTCTTTAATTTTTTTCAGCAAAGTTTTAGCTTTATAAGAAAAAAGAGAGAGAAATGTTTCGCAAATTATTGCCGTTATTGTTGCTTTGGTCGTTGAACGCCGTTGCTTCGGAATTTCCAAATGTTCCGAACACAGAACTTGTAAATCCGGTCCCGCAAGGCGTTGTACCTCTGTTTTCCATTGCGCCGAAAGTTTCTCCTTACGATTCTGTCAATGTCGGATATACCATTACAAATACGACATTTGAAGATACTCTTGAAATCGATGCACTGAACAAACCCAAAGAAGTCTCTCCTTTTATTGTGTTGGGGGAGGTGTTTGGTTTTAACGGCTTTATATGGGCATGGGATCGTTATGTTCTCGATAAGAATTATGCGCGCACGGGACCGAGCTACTGGAAGCGAAATTTTCGAGAAGGCTGGGAATGGGACCACAACCATTGGGCTATAAACTTTTATGGTCACCCGTATCAGGGGGCTACTTATTATAATTTTGCCCGAGGTGCGGGGTATGGTTTTTATGCGAGTCTGTTGTTTGCCGGATTGGGGAGTTATACATGGGAAATGTTTGCCGAAACGGAATATCCCTCCATCAATGACTTGATCGCCACATCAATTGGGGGTGCTGTTTATGGTGAAGTCCTTTACAGGCTTTCGCGCAAACTTTATGGAGTTGGTGAATCTGCTTGGTATAATCAAGTCGGTGCTTTTGGAATGGCTCATTCGGCTTACCTGCAAAGAAAAATGTTTGGCAATCGTGATGGTATCACGGGGAATACTCCGATGGACTTGTCGGTGTTTTTAGGGACTGGGTCTCACTTTGGAAATATTTATCGATATGGTGGCCGTAATGAAGATGATTTGGACCAACGTTGGGACGATAAGCATATCATGTACGGTGCAGAAATTGAATACGGTAAGCCTTTCAGAAAAGTTAAACGCCCGTTTGATTATTTTACTTTGTTCACACGCGGCGAAGTCGGCCCTGATGGAACGCTTTTTCAGTTGGATGTGACTGGTAAACTTTCGAATGCTGGAGTCCATGGTAGGGGGCATTGGGTGGACTTTGCAACTTACCTTGATTATTGCACATTCTATGGCGACTTTGCTACGGTCGGAACGGTTTCTATTGGAACCGGTATCGATTTTTCGCTATGGCTTTTGCCGTCATTGCGATTCCGCATGTACCATCAGATTTATTTCATATTGCTCGGTACAACAGATATGGGTTACGATGATTTGATTCAGGCTGTGCATCCAGAATACGAATCGGACATGGATAATTACCAGTATAACATGGGTGCAAAGTATGTTCTGGGGATTGAAGTCTCGATTGGCAAAAAATTCCGCATCAAGAACAAAACGGTTGTTGATGCCTTGCATACAATTCCTGGATCCTTGCCGCACTATGGCGCCGATGGTTGGGACATGTTGTTAATGAATAATACCTCGGTAGAGTACGATTTGATGGACAAAATTTCAATGGGCGGGCGCCTGGATGCTTATGCAAAGGTTGCCGCTTATTCTTCGGAATTCTTTGAACCCATGAGTCGCGGAGTATTCGCTTACACGCTTTACTTCAGCTATAAATTGTTTTAGAAATCGTTTATTGTGTCAACCTGAGCGAACTCTGGAGCCGTAGGCGATAGAGGGCCGCGACATTTTGAGCCTTCATTGCGATTTGTCATCCTCGCGCAGGCGAGGTTCTTAAGTAATTGTATTTGACGTTCGTTCTACATTTTGCTATGATGTTAATATAATGAGTAACATAGTATTACATAAGAATGCTAATATCCGCACTGCGGATTTGTCGATATTGAATGCGTTGCACGAAGTCAACATGCTACCGGATAAAATTGCCATGTTCAATAGTTTTAAGGAGCTTGGACTCGAAAACTATGTGAAAGTGCAGGCCGCGGTTCTTCTCTTGGTGAGAAAGGGCTCTGTGCAGGTGGAACTCGATTTGAAAACTTATAATCTTGAAGCGGGTTCGTTGTTTATCGTTTTTCCGGAACAGGTGCTGAAGGCTAAAAAAGCTTCTGCGGATTTTGATCCGATTTGTATTGCCTGCTCCAAGAACATGATTGAAGAACTGATTATTCGTTTTGACGATAATACACGTTTGATTTTGAAGTCTCGTGAAAACCCGTTGACGCAATTGGATCCGTTGCCTTTTGAACAACTGAATGAAAGTTTTGAATTTTTGAAGAAAAAATTCGAAATGATGAATAACAATTCTTGCAAGTTGCAGGTTTTAAAGAACCATTTGATTGGGCTTCTTTACGAGTGCATTGGTATTGGTAAAGAACCTGTTGCAACGGATGTAGTCAAGAGTCGTGGTCAAGTGCTATTTTCGCAGTTTATCGATCTTGTTGTCGAAAATCACCGCGAACAACATTCCGTTAAATTCTACGCCGATGAACTTGGCATTACGCCGAAGTACCTTTCTGCTGTTGCCGAAGAACAGACGGGCAAAAACGCAAAGCGCTGGATTGACGAACACATTGCGCTCGATGCCAAGGTGCTTTTGCGCTCGTCGTCGAGAGATATCCAGAAAGTTTCCAAGATTTTGAATTTCCCGGATGTTTCGTTCTTTGGAAAATTTTTCAAGCGTCTCGTCGGAGTCTCGCCCAAAGCCTACCGCAAAACGACAGATTAGTTTAGGCGAGATTTTTATTACCTTGTGATTCCCCTAACGGGGCTTGACTGCTGCGGCTCGGCAATAAGAATGAGTATACTCATTCTTGCTGCACTCGCCTTGCGTGTCATTCCCGGCCCTAAACCGGGGATCTCTTTTTTTATTTACGATAATTTAACCAGTTGTCTATAATCAGTTTTTTTCGTATGTTGTATATTACTAGATTGTTCTTAATTTGCAATAAACAAGTCTGATTATGAAATTGAAAAAAGTTGTCTTATTCACGCTGCTTTTGGCCTCCGTTTTACTTCTCGCCGCTTGTGGCGAAGAAGAGCGCAAGGAATATTACAATCAAAATACGGTTAAATCCATTACAACATATTGTAAAAATGTCAAAGAGGGCAAATACATCTCTTATTATTGGGGTGGAAAAGTAAAAGAGACGGGCTTTTATAAAAATGACAAACCAAATGGTGTGTGGAAATCGTGGCACGAAAATGGACAACTTGCTTTTGAAGGCTTTTATCATGAAGGTATGCGGGATAGCGTTTGGAGATGGTGGCATAGCAATGGACAATTGTCGAGAGAAGAATTTTATAAAGGTAAAATGTATAATTACTGGATTCAGAATTGTCATCGACTTTCGGGTTGCTATGATGACTTTATTCGAGATAGTGTAAGTAGAGAATGGTATGCGAATGGAAAAATAGAATCAGAAGAACATTATAAGAACGGAGTGCGAGAAGGAACTAGTAAACGTTGGTTTGATAATGGTCGATTGCATTCTGAAATGTTTTATAAATCAGGGAAAATAGATGGCATCATGAAAATTTGGCATTATAATGGGCAAAAGCTTTGTGAGCATGGTTATAGATTAGGCCGAAAAGAAGGGGCGTGGAAAGCATGGTATGAAAATGGTTTTTTGGAACTCGATGGAATGTACAAGTCTGATAAACGAGAAGGACCTTGGAAATCTTGGTATTGGAACGGACAATTGGCTGAAGAATCTTTTTATGTATCGGGTAAAAAAGATGGTGTTAGTAAAAAATGGTTTCATGACGGCAAGTTGAAAGAGATAATTTCGTATAAGTTAGGAGAATATGATGGCCCTTGGAAAGCGTGGTCCGAATACGGACAATTGAAAGATGAACGATTCTATAAAAATGGTAAGTTCGAAGGAACTTGGACAGAATGGTATATAAATGGTCGTCTGAAATCGAAGGTCATTTATAAAGATGGTAAACGTTATGGAACTTGGAAATGGTGGTATGAAAATGGGAAAATGCAATGGGAAGATAATTATGTATCAGATAAAGCCCATGGCGTATGGAAGAGATGGTATAAAAATGGAAAATTGAAAGCCATGTTTTATTATAAAGACGGCAATTTAGAAGGCGTTCGGAAAAAATGGCATGAAAATGGGAAAATCGCCGAGGAGGAACATTATAACGAAGGAAAACTCAACGGCGTTAGAAAAACGTGGTTCGAAAATGGACGTTTAAAGGCTGAAGAATACTATGAGTTAGACAAGCCCATTGGTGTATGGAAAAAATGGAATGAAAACGGTGAACTGATTGAGGAAGAAACTTTTAAAGACGGATTTAAGACATCCGTCCTTGATAACCCTGTTCGTCGCGATGATGACAAAATGAAGGAAAAGAGACGAAAGTCTGTGCCGACAATTCCTGTACTAGAGAGACTGCGAACTCTTTATGTTGATGATTCTTTGAAAGCTCGGCAGTCTATTACAGACGAACCTGTTTGGAAGAGAAAGTTCGATTGATCCGCCTTACAATTATTAAACTTTCATCGCATCGACTTGATTGACTATGGTCGTCACGGCTTCGATGTACTTGTTGATGTTTGCGACAATTACATCGTTGTCCTTGGTCATGTTAGGAATGCGGACGCCCGGGAACATCTCGTAAACTTGTTCGTGATTTTCGGGATAATTGCCTGTTGAAAGGTAATAGACACCGTAAAGCAAGGGGAGGAGCGTTATTGTTGAACGCACATAAATCTCGTGCGGATTGCGGTATTCCTTGAGGTAAAGAAAAAATTGGCGTAAATGTACGAGCAACCCGCGCAGTTCGCGTTCGCATTCCATACGCAGTTCTGCGAGGTTCGGGGAAAAGTCTGCAAGTGGCGTTTTGCCGCAAAGCGTGACGTTTTTGCTCTTGATATGCAAGAATTCCAGCGGGAACACGTCCTGCGACGACTTGATTTCAAAACGTGAGAATATATGGTTGAACACAATGTTCTCGTGCTTTGCCTTTTGCGTGAGCTTCTGCAGCGGAACCAAATCTTCAACGGAGTTGGACTTTAAAATAAAGCTGATGGTCCACGGGGATTCCAAAGCAGAGAACCCTTCCATAAGGCAGTCGCCGTGAACGAATGCCGAAACGAGATTATCACCGAGCGCTTCTTGGAAAAGCTTCGGCCATTCTGAATTCTGTAATTCTGCTACGCTTAAAATCTTTTTCATAGGTTACCATCCTCCGCCGGAACCGCCACCGCCAAAATGTCCTCCGCCAAAACCGCCTCCAAAGCCGCCTCCGCCAAAACCGCCGAAGCCTCCACCGAATCCACCGCGTGGCCCGTGATGCCCGCGACTGCTATTGCTGAGAGCGTTTCCAAGCAAGAACCAAAGGCAACCGTTTCCGCGCCCGCCGCCGTTCTTCGAGACGAACAAGAAGAAAATTACGAGTAGCACGAACAAGAGCCCGAGCGGATTCGATTCCTCTTCTTGAGGGAGGCTTTGTGTATCGACTTGGAGTGTTATTCCTTTTTCTTTGGCTACAACTTGCGCTATTTCCCACGCGAGCGTTACAACGCCTTGTCCGTATTTCTGAACTTTGAATGAGGGTACAAGCGTTTTTTGCTGCAGTCGTTCCACAAGTGCATCGGGCAAGTATCCTTCGGCTCCGTAACCGACTTCGACGCTACGGCGGCGCTGCGTCATAGCTGCAAAAATCAAAATGCCTTCGTCCGACTTGCCGCCAACGCCCCAGCTCTGTGCGATGTTTACGGCGTAGTCTCTAAAGTCGGCGTAACCGATGTCATGCACTAGCGCAACGGCGAGCCCGACTTTGGCCTTCTTGTAAAGCTCTTCGGCGAGCGCATTGATGAACTGCACTTCTTGCTTTGAAAGCAATCTGTCTTCGTCGTACACGTAGCTGTTTTGCGGGCGCTTCGGGAGTCCCGCTTTGTTCACCTTGAAACCTGCCGCCACAGGGAGCGCGAGCAGTAAAACAAACAGCAGTGTTAAAATCTTTCTTTGCATATAAAAAAGCCGCATGCCGCGGCTTCGTAAAAATAAAAATATTCAGTAGAATCTTACTTGCTCGATGGCATTAGTTGCTTCTGGAGCGGCGCAAAGTCCGTCTTCTTAATCGCGCTAATCGTTGCTGCAGCTTCGTTCTTGCCTACGCCCTTTGCTGTTGTGAAGAAATTAATCTTTTCACCCTTGATCGCAATGGTGAAATCGTAAGAATAAATAGATCCAAGTCTTCCTCTGAATGTGTTTTCGATTTCAACGCTGAGTTCCGGCGCTGTCGATTCTTCGTCATCTGCAGTAAAGATGGATTTCTTGGAAAGTGCGTTTTCAAGAGCGCTGCACACATTTGATGGCAAGTCGCATGATAGCTTGATTTCATAGCGAGAAATCTTTACTCGGTAAGGAACTTCGAGAGCGTTTTTCAGACCGGTCTTCTTCAAAGTTTCCAGGGGAAGATTCGGTTCTACAATAATTACATAGGGACCTTTTTCGAAATTCACATTACGCAATTTGAATGTTGCAATACCGTTTTTCTGTGTGCGACGTTCAGAGAGCGTTTTGGATTGACGTGCAATCAATGGGAAATTGGGCAGAGGGCCAATGGAATCCTTGACGATGACATTCCAAGAAGGCATTTCGGCTTTGGCCAATTCAAAGTTGGGTTCGGCAGTTGTTGTAATTGTAATGCTCGAAAGTTTTTCGGTGAGAATATTTGCTATTTCCGGAAGGCTGTGTTGCAAACGGTGACTGTCGTTGAGCGGATAGACATCGGCAAGCTGCTGCAGGTAGAAATTATATTCATCGACTTTGTCTTCTGCCGTAGCAAGATCGGTTACAGCATTGCTGTAAGTGCGGTTGTCGATTGCCTTGCGTGCAGACTTTTCAAGCTTTGCAATGTCTTGCTGGAGAGTCTTCAAACGGAACTGGAGGCTTGCTGTGAACTCGTCCATGTCGAGTGTTGCTGTTGCCTTAAAGCCTTTATCCGCTTTTACCGGTACGACCTTGACACCTTTGAGGACAACCTTGCTCTTGACGTCGCTTTTAGATCTGTATGTTTCGCCAAGGACGCTCTTGCCGTCATTGATGTCTTCGTACTTGGTAAGCGTTTGTGTTGCGGTAACTTGTGATTTAATCTGTTTAGCGACTCCGGCCATAGCTGTATTGTTCGCATCTTCTTGCGAGACAGTAGATGTGGCTGTGTAGGTAACGATTTTCCCAGCCATGGCAGGGACTACCGCTAAACAAGCGCAGAGGATAAGGCTCTTGATATTCATTACTAGTTCAGCTCCATCAAAATCAACTTACGTGTGATGTTGTTTTTCTTGGTCTCGGCGATCGGTTTGAAAATCTGCCTAATCTTCGTATAAACATCTTGAGAATCCTTGTACTTTAAGGGATTCGCGTAGATAACGAAGTCCAAGGTCTTTGCTGTCATGACGTTGACTTTCACGGAATTGAAGTTGCTCTTGAGCCCCTTCATGATGGCGTCGTGCAAGTCTTCGGTCTGGCTGTCGGAATATTCGCCCTTGATGTTGGCGACAACCTTATACTGTGTTCCCTTGGCTAGGTCCATCTTCCAATAACCGAGAATCTTTTGTTCCAGTCCGGGCATAGCCTTGCGAACTGCCGATCCGATATTCGAGTTGATGTTGATCTTGGAAGTGTGGCCGTTGTTGCGGACTACGGCGGACTGCGAACCGAGGAGGCGGGATGTCGAAGTTTCGTATGCAGAAATTTCGACGGAAACTTCATCGTTGGTAACTTCTGGAGTGTACTTGATATAAATGTCGGCATCCAAAGCAACGCTGGCCAGATAAGACAAGTCATCTTCGGTGTTGGCGATGTCGTTTTGCATCTGGAGAATGTTGTTCAGCTCAGCCTGGCCATCGACGGATTTGACTTCGTAGTTTTTCTTGGTGAGGTAGGAGTTGATGGCTTCAGCCGTTGTTTTGGAATACGGGCTTTCAGCAGAAATATCCGGGGTGCCGTCTTTGAGGCTAAGGTTGGGAGACACTGCGATAACCGGTTGACCGATTTCCTGAAGTGCGGCTGCATCGGCGTAAGTCTCTGTTACTTCGGCTTTTGCTGCAGCGACCTTTTGAGAGGTTGTAGCTGCGCTTGTGTTGAATGCTGTAGGTGTATTGGCTGCCGATTTGGCTGCTGTGGTGGTTGTGGTACCGAAACCGTCAAGTTCGTTGTAGGCGTTTTCTGCTCTTTGACGTGTGGCGGCGTTCTTTTGACGGGCGTCGGAATCATTTTGTTTTACCGCGTGTGGGGCGGAACAGGCCGTCTCGGCCAGAAGAAGAGCTAAGCAGAGAGAGGGAATCAAGTGTCTCATATTACAAAATCTCTTTAAAGGTTTCATATTTTTTTTATACAGATAATATACAATGTTTTGTGTTCGGAAGTAAACAAATAATACGAATTGTAAAATACTTTTTTTAGGAGTTGCTATCAAAGAGAAAATTGGATATATATATCCATAAGGCTACATTTATTGAAATAATGTTGTTAAAAAGTATTTTTTTTCATTTTTATGATAAATAATTGTAGTTTGAATGTGTTGGGATGATCTTCACTTGTGGGAGGTTAAAAATGAGCGAAAAATGGATCTGGCTGCCCGATTGGGCCTCGAATCTCGGTATTTGGGAAGATGATCTGATGGATGTTGCTCCTTCAGCTGGTCATACCTATGTGCCGTATAGTCAGATGGCAAATTTCTTGGAGCACCCAGAGGATATTCCTGAATTCAAGAAATCTTCCACGGTTGTGGCGTGGGGGCTTGGTGCTTTGTCGCTCATGTGTTCTGCTGCCGGTCCTCAGAAGGGACAAAAGTGGATTTTGCTTTCGCCGTATGCCGATTTTTGTGATGAAATTGGCAAT
This sequence comes from uncultured Fibrobacter sp., assembly GCA_947165045.1. GTDB lineage: Bacteria > Fibrobacterota > Fibrobacteria > Fibrobacterales > Fibrobacteraceae > Fibrobacter. The sequence continues at coordinate 51,213 of CAMUYW010000002.1, forward strand.
TGGACCATACCGAATTTGCACTTCATGGCGCACCAGTTGGAGACTACGACAGAGCCTGCGCTAAAAGCTTTTATGGAACTTTTTGAAGAAGACTTTGGCGATTGGCAAGATGATTGGTTTAATGAAGCAAAGAAGTATGATGCAGAGTCTCTAGCAAAAGGGCTGATGTATCTTGCATCTCATCGCGTTGAATCCGTGATTCCGAATAACGAGAATATTCAGGTTTTATACGGGCGACTGGATGTTACTGTCCAGCCGGAATGGACGTTAAAGCTCAAGGAATTTTTGCCAAAGGCCGAATTTAAGGAACGCCCTAAAGCTGGCCACTGGCCCCCGATGCTTTTGCTTTAAGTAGTTATCCTTGCAAATTTAATCTCGTCATGCTCGCGAAGGCGAGCATCTTTTATTACGTGTCATTCTGAGCGAAGTCGAAGAATCCAGTGCGATTAGACTTTTAACTGGATCCTGCTCCTACGAACCTAAGAATTGTAAGCCAATAAATTGGCAACAATTCTATATCACGACGCTATGCTTGTTCAGGATGACGCTTTTTATGCACTTTCGCAGATATGAAAACCGCCACGAGGTAAACAGCAAAGAACCAGAGCAATGCTTTTTCAAAAGCTTCGCCCACAGATGTGTAGAATGTGCTCCTTGTCTTGAGGGGCATTTTTCTTTGGATGACTCGTGTTTCAAAAATGTTCGTGTTCTGGTCATAGTGGCCGTACTGGTCTATGAATGCTGATACGCCGCTGTTGGCAAGACGTGCTACAGGATAGCCGTAAGTGATGGCGAGGTGGCGCACAATGTTCAAGTGCTGGAAGGGAGCCGTGCTGCGTCCGAACCAACCGTCGTTTGTAATGTTCACCATCAGGCGTGAACCCTTGCTGATTGCTTCGCGGATGAGGTCTCCGAAAATGGCATCGTAGCAAATGTAAGGCGTCCAGTTGTAAGGACCGTAAACGGGCGTTTCTTTGCCGGGAACAAAATCTCCTTCGCCAAGATCTACGTAGTTCAAAATGGGAAAAACGTCATCGAAGGGAATGCGTTCGCTAAAGGGAACGAGATGCTTTTTGATGTAGCGCTGTGGGAACTTGTTATCGCCCGGCGTAAAGAGGAACGAGGCGTTGTAGATTTCGAATCGACGAGGATTGTTTAAGTCATTGGAAACCCGCATGAAGTCTAGGGCGCCTGTAAGAATGCTTGCGCTTCTCATGTCGGCCATCTGGTGTAGATGCCTGATGACTTGCGGTTGTCTACGAATGTGATCGGGGATAGCAGTTTCTGCAAGGAGAATGATGTCTATGTCGGGCGTGGTGCTGTCCATTGCCATTTTAAAGGTCTTCGTGACAATGGAATCAAAACGGGCCTTGCTCCATTTGGCGCCTTGTGCGATGCTAGGTTGCACCATGGCGATAGCAGGATTCTCTTGGGAATTCTCGTTGTAGAACGGTGTTGCTTCCTGTGCCGAAAGAACGATGTTTCCGTGAATGAGGAGTGCTGCAAAAATCACGAACGGAACGGCAAAGAGAGCAAGCTTTTTGCGGCTCTTTTGCAAGAATGCGTAAGCGACAATTTGGTTTGATGCGATGATTAAAATTGTATAGCCGAATACGCCGATAAACGAAAGCGCTTGGAGCAATTCAAGATGATTTCCGAACGTGTATCCGAGATGGTTCCACGGGAATGCAAAGTCTCCGGTCGTGCGGTGCACTTCGATAGATGCGTAAAAAAAGGGGAAGAGGATTAGCAAGTATGCTTTGCCTTTAAATTTCAGATTCTTTGCAGAGGAGTAGACGAATGCGGCGAGAACGTTGAACAAGCTAAGATAGGCGATGAGGAGAATGAGCCCGAGGAAAATCAGGCCGGAGGGTGCTGTTTCCACGTTCATCACGTTGCGAATCCAGTAATAGTTGATGGTGTTGTAGACCATGCTTGCCCAGAATGTTGCGAATACGGTTGTTTCGCGATTGCATCTGTTCATGACAATGAACCACGGCACAAGTAAAATGAGTGATGCTGGTCCCAGCGGAAGTGGCGGAAATGCAAATGCAACAAAGCCCCATGAGATTGTAGCTAAGGCAAGAGCTACAAGAGCTTCTTTTTGCTTGAACATCTTTATGTTCCAGCGGACGAACAGTGAAAACCAGTAGAGTGCCATCGGGATGAATGTCGCTACGATTTGGTAGAGCCCGGCATGGCTACATGTGAGGTAGTCTAGTGCGAGAAATGCAAAAAGAATGATTCCGTAAGTGTTAATGAAATGCGAAAATTGGCGGCGTACATTCTTTATGAATAAGAATGGGAGTGCTGCTATAATTGGCAACAATTGCGGGAGTTGCACATAAAGCCCTGGCGTATCTGGCCGCACGAAAAACAGCACCAGCTCAATGGCGGCAAGAACAGATACGTAAATCTTGTATGCTTTCGAAAGTTCTTTAACTTTATTTAATAAATCGTTTGTAGTCATTAGTCAATAGTTGCTAGGTATACAGTGTGTCATTCTGAACGGACCCAGAGCGTTAGCGATAGGGGTAATCGAAGAATCTAAGAAACATTCAATTGACTAGATCCTTCGACTTCATGCCTTGCGGCATTTTGTTCAGGATGACATAAGAATCTCTCGTCTAACTACAGTCCGCTTTTATCTTTCGGATTAAACACGAGTACGAACTCACCTTTGGGCGGGTGCGCCTTGAAGTGCGCAGAAATCTCTGACGGTGTTCCGATGAGGTGTTCTTCGAACTTTTTGGTCAGTTCGCGCATGAGTGCAATCTTAATATCGCCAAAGACTTGCTTGATTTCTTCAACAAACTTGTCGATGTTGTGCGGACTTGCGTAAAAGATTTGTGTTGCTTCTTCGTCTTTTAACTTTTCGAGCAAGTGGATGCGCTGGGCACTTTTCTTGGGCGAAAAATACTGGAACGTAAAGTGGTCGGTCGGCATGCCGCAAGAGACGAGTGCGGTAATCATCGCGCATGGGCCTGGAATGGCGCGCACGTCAATGCCTTCGCGCACGCATTCACGCACGAGGTTGAATGCCGGGTCTGCAACGCCTGGTGTTCCTGCATCGCTGACGAGTGCGATGTCGCCGGTGTTCTTCAAGTATTCGATGTACTTCGGCGTGACTTTTTCTTTGTTGAAATCGTGGTAGGCTTCCATGGGCGTCGTGATGCCGTAGTTGTCAAAGAGTATTCTCGAATGACGGGTGTCTTCGGCAAGGACGAGGGGGACTTCCTTGAGAATGCGCACTGCGCGGTACGTGATGTCTTCCATGTTCCCGATGGGAGTTGCAACGATATATAAAGTATAGGCCATAGGATAAAAATAGGAATTTTAATAATCACTCATGCTGTTCATATCGGTAAGTCTATTAGCGTTGAGCTCAAATGTCAATCGCTGCACGAGTTTGCGGTGCATTTCGCTAGACGCTTTGTTCACGAGATCTGTGCGAAGCCTTCCGTAAAGAATAGCGTTAATGTCTTGCTGCTCAATGAATTCTATATGGCGAACGAGAGTTCCGTTGCAAAAAACGCGTGCTGAAAGAGCGTAAGTCCAGGATTCGTTGACGGGAAGAATCGGCCATAACGGAATTAGCACCCCAAAGTTCCATGCGGAGTTGGGCTCGTTTTGTACGACCGTTGCCTTGATGCTTGCTTCTCCACGACAAGATTCGCGAGAAAAGTCTATTTCGCTCACTGCTTTCGTGTAGGCGCGCAGCAATTCTTGGGAGAGCTCAAGTGTATCGTTCCCATATATAAATGGAATATTTCCGAAAAAGCTGAACTTTTCTTCGGTCAGCGGGATTCCTTCGAGGTCGCCTTGCGTCAGTTGCATGGAGCATCCCGTAAGAAACGATGCAAAAGCAAGTATTAGACACGAATATTTAACGATGGAGCGCATGAGTCAAAGATATAAAAAAACGACCTTCTTCAATTTTATTATGATTGATGCTATGGAATTGCCTGCTTATTTTATTAGTGACGCCCATTTGGGAATTGATCCGCCCGGAGCGGTCCCCAACAGGGAACAGAAATTAATAGAACTCCTTTCGTCTTGGAAGGGTAAGGCGAGCCATGTCATCGTGGTGGGGGACCTTTTCGAGTTTTGGTACGAGTACAACTATTATATAGCGTCGGCGCATTTTAAACTGTACCGTACGTTTGCAGAACTGGTTGAATCTGGAGTCGAAGTCCATCTTTTACAAGGGAATCATGACTTTGCTTATGGTGATTTTTTCCCGAAGAAGCTTGGGGTGCAGGTTCACAAGTCTGTTATCCTTGAAATTCAGGGCAAACGCATTTTTGTGACTCACGGCGATGGCGTTCCCAAGTCCGATCACGGCTATCGTTTTTTGCGTAAAGTGCTGGACTTACCGCTTAATAGGTTTCTCTTTAAGCAAATCCATCCGGACTGGGGGATGGGGCTTGCTCGCTTTGTTGGGCGCAACAGCCGCAAATACGGAGAATCCCGCACGATAAAGATCGAAGAATATTTAGAGTGGGGGAGCCGCATGTTGAATAAAGAACGTTGCGATTTCTGTATTCACGGTCACCATCACGTTTCTGGAATCTGGAATGTATCTAACGGCGTGGTGGCTTCTCCTGGTGAGTTTATAAAAAAGCCCGCCATCCTCTGCTTGGAGAATGGCGGATTGAAGTTACTTTCACTTGAGTGAAGTCTGTTAGAAGTTATTTTTCAGGATCGCTAGCACGGCCTTCTGTGGATTGAACCATTTTCTTCTTGGAACTTTCGCCCCAAAGCTTTGAGACAAGGTCGATGGTCGCAAACTTCTGCCAATATTCTTCTACCCAGCACCAGTGGTGGACTGTACCTTTTTCATCAGTAATCGTCCAATTGTTTTTTACAGAGAAGGTCAATTTCTGAGCTTGCGGTGTATAGAACGGATCGGATGATGCTTCTGGTTCTACGGTAATTGTCCATGTCCTGTCTACGGTTCGCTTGTAAATCGCGATATTGAATGCCAAAAACAGGATTAAGGTGATGATGCTCCACTTAAAATTCTTCTTCGTCAGCAGGTATATCATTAGCAGAGCCAACAATATACTGATTGCTGCGAAGTTGTAATGAGTCGGATAAAATACTTTGAATACTTCAATCATTTTATCTTTCCTCTAGAATTTAAATGATTACTTCTTCTTTGCTGCTTTTTGCTGAGCAACAAGAGCAGCGACGCTGAACGTGAGAACGTTCTTGTCGACTTGGCTTTCGGTACGGAAGCTCTTGAGCGGAAGAGCGATGCCATGGGAAGAAAGAGTGCCCATGAAAGAAGCGTTTGCATGGCTTGCAATCGTACGGACGTTGATGAAGCCCTTGTTCTTGCTGAAAGTCAGCTTGAAGGTCTTCTTGGATGCGTCGTATTCAGCAACCATGGTCTTGTTTTCCTTGGTATTCAGAGCATTCTTGGTGTTGTGGTCAAAAATGATGGTACCACGGGTGTCAATGGAAAGCATGGTCTTGTTGCCCACTGCGTTACGGCAAGCGAGAGTCGTCCATTCACCTTTCTTCTTTGCGCCCTTAGCCGTGAAGACGTACTTGTTGCCTTCCTTGACGAGCGTGTATGCGCCAGTTGCAACCGGAAGACCGATAGCATTGAATGCGCCCTTGAAATAAAGGAATTTAGACTTGGAACCGATGATTCCGTTGATAAAGCGGAATGAAGTGGACTTCGGGGTCTTAATCGGCGTGATAGCAACGCGCTTGCCAACCGGGTCTACTTCGACGTCTACATAAGGTCCTACATCGACTGTGCGACCGTCATCGGTCTTTGTCTGAGTAGCAAGCTTGTCGAGCTTGAGTGCCTTAACAGCTTCTTCTGGGAATCTGATGAAGCCACGAACGTCCATTTTTACGATTACGTTTTCCATTTACACCTCTTTTGTTTGTTTGATTGACGATAAAATAACAATTTATTGCCCAAATGTCAAAGAAATTCACGAAAAAAGCATGTACAAAGGATAAAAATAGCTTTTTCGTAACCAATAACATTTGTTGTATAAAAAATAATAATAAAAAAGTAAAATGTTGCAACAAATGAAAAAATTTTTTCTTTATTTGCGGTTAATCACGTCCAATATGACTTCTGATAGGGTTTTCGTAGCGCGCTTTGATAAATTAACGCCTTCAAGAGCTTGTTTGACAGCGTTTGTTCGGTCTTTAAAGCGTGCTCTATCTGAAAGAATGACAACGTTTTGCGCGCCTGAAATATCGTTTACATTGATTTTTACGTCTGCACGAACGAGGAACTTGGGATATAAAAGTCGGTATTTGTCAGAAATCGCAACGGCAATACTCAACACGGGGTCAATTAAAAGAGTTGTTTTGGTGTTTTTGGCGTATCGAGAGGCTAAAATGGCGCCTGTTCCGCGCCCAGCAACGACTTCAGGGACTTTACCGTTTATTTGTGTGGCGCATTCGTAGATCATTTGGGCGTCGGATTCGAATGTTTCTTGCGATGGGGTTCCTTTGTTGTTCCCGCTTCCGCGGTAGTTGAATGTGGCTGCTACGTAACCGGGGAGGCTGTCGAGTTCGGCGAGGAACTGTGCTGCATCTTCGTCTGCATCGGGATAATAGAGGAGTACGCTGTTTTGTTTGTTTCCGATAATAAAACCTTCAAGTTCCGTGCCGTCATCGAGTGTGCAGGGAATGTTCATTGCTTTGTCGGCAATGGCGGCGCGGGCCTCGTTATGCGTGATGGCGCGCGGGAACGCGTTACGGCGTTCGGTCAGGGCAAGGTAAAAGACCATGCTAACATATATAATAAGGAGAATTCCTGCAAATCGCAGTATGCGACTTAATGTTCCCAAGGCGAGTTCTTTTAATTTCATGATGGATAAGATAGTAATATCTAGATGGTGACCCCGGAACAAGTCCGGGGTGACACTCTGTATAAGAATGCATAAGGTTTGAACTCGATGAGAACGTTGACTGGATGCTTCGCGTTGCTCAGCATGACATGCGTAAGCCAATAGAAGAGGGAATAGCACAAACACCTGAAAGGCGAGTGATGCAGGATTGCTTGCAATCCTATATCCGAGCCGTAAGGTGTTGCACGAAGTGCAAATGCGTAGGTCGAGAGTCGCACCCCGTCATTCTCCGAAGGAGACTACTCTGAAGCCGAGGACCGCAACCGTACTTGCACGGGTATGGTTGAGGCTAAGAGTAGGGCGGAGCCAATCCATACAGTTAATAGGTAAAGTATGGATCCTCCCAAAGGGAGGATGACTGTTTGGGCATGACCGAGACCAGCATTTGGTTTTTATGCTTCGCGAAAATACACAAACACGCAAGGCGAGAGAAGCGGGGCCGCTTGCGGACCCATTGTACAAGTACCAAACCTGTCGCTCGAAAATAGAAATGTAAACATTTCTGCTTTACTCGCTTATAGGTTTGTTCCGAGCCGAAGTGTTTGGCGTAACGGGCCTTTGGCCCATTACGCAAAAGGACTCCCGGTGGAGTACAACCGGGAGTCCGAGGGATGGGATTGGGTGTTCCTTTAAATTAAGCAATTTTTTTTGAAAGCGTATCACTTCAAAAACAAAAAGTGTTCCCATAGTGTTCTTTTTGCAGGAACAGCAAGGACTAGCACCGTTTTAAGGGCAATTTTTGAAAAAGGGGTGTTCCCAAAAAAGTCAAAAAAAATTAGATTTTCTTTTGATGAACGTATATGCCTACTACAATTATCGAAAGTACCTTCAGGACTACTACGAGTATCGTAAGTCCGTCCAGAGGTATTTCTCGTACCGGTCTTTTGCGAAAAAGGCTGGGTATTCTTCTTCTGGTCTTTATTTGGATTTAATCCGCGGGCGAAAGTCGCTTACGCCGCAGATGATTCCAAAGTTTGTTGCGGCTCTTGGACTTAATGAAAGGGAAGGCCGTTACTTCGCCTTGATGGTGGATTTCACGCATGCCACGACCGCATCTTCGAAGCAGCAAATCTTCGATCAGATGTCTGCGCTGTTGCCGCGAACCATCAAAAATCTGACTAAGAATCAGCAGGAATACTACAGCAAGTGGTATTACGTAGTCGCTCGCGAATCTCTTGCTGTCTTGAAGATTAATGACAAGAATATTCAGGAACTTGCGCTCTTCTTGAATCCGAAAATTTCTCTCCCGCAGGCCAAGCAGGCTATTCAGCTCCTTCTCAATTTGGGTCTTATAGAGCTCGGCGAAGATGGATTCTACCATTCCGTAAACAAGGCAATTACGAATGGCAGTGAAATCGCCCCGCTTTTCGTTCATCAGTTCCAAAAGCAGATGATTGATTTGGGTAAGGATGCGTTGGATCACTACAGTACCGAGCGCAGAAATGTATCTTGTATGACGATGAGTATCTCGGCTCAGGGATTGGAACGCATCATCAGCAAGATAGACCTCTTCCGCAAGGAAATTGTGGACATCATCCGTTCGGATGAAGGTGAATCCATGGTTTGCGAAATGAACATCCAGTTCTTCCCGCTGAGTAAAGAAAAGGTGGCTCTGCCTCCGGAAGCGGAAGTAGAGGAGGGTGTCGATGAAGTTAGGTAAGATTTATTTTGGGCTGTTCTCGGCTCTGTGTGCCTGCATGATTGCATGCACCGGTGATAACGGCGGCGTTGCGGGTACTGTTACGGATACCGGCAATACGATTGCTATGGGCGTTGTGACTCGCACCGATGGTTCGCCCGCAGTTTCTGCATTAGTTCGAATTTCTCGTGAACCTGCTGAAGGGGATTCCCTTGCTAAGTTGGATTATATCCAGACGAAAACAGATTCGCAGGGCGTGTACTCGTTTGATTCCGTGCTGGTGGATACGTTCCAACTTGCTGTAATCGATGTCGAACATAATGAAGTCTCGTACAAACCGCGCGCAACAAAGAACGCTGGCTCGCTGGATAGTATCAAACTTGAAAAGGCCGCTGTGTTTAGCAGTGTGTTGTACTATGAAGATGTGACTGAACCGTCTGTGGCAGTCGGGTCTCATTTTGAAGTGTTTGTCCCGGGAACACCGTTCTCCCAGAGCGTGTTTGCTGGCGATTCGTTTGCCATGCTCATTCCTGGCGGCTCGGAATGGCTTGGGTTCTGTCCGGGCGATCCGCAGATTGTGGCTCGCCTTGCAGATTCTGGTGTTGCAGACTCGTTAATTTATCGTACATGGAGCATGGACGGTAAGGTGAAGTCGGGCGACACACTTACGAAGGGACCGTTTATCTGGAGCCCGATGAAGGATGTCGATTCCTTGATTAAGCTTGAAGAACAGAAGAAAAAGGAAAAGAAGCCTGCTTACTTGTCTGGAGTCGTAAAGTGCAGTAAAGACAGCGTTTGTTCGAATGTCCAGGTGCAGATGATTACGGATCTTTATGGCTTTGACTTTGTCGTTGGTGATTCCACCGGCTTTAAGATGCAGGCCATGACGGATGAATTTGGCCGTTGGTTCTTGCAGGTGCCGCAATCGGTTCCTGATGACAGCCTCCGAATGGAATACCGATTGCTTGATGATCAGGGCAAGGTCGCTTTGGCTGGACTTAGCCGCTATGTGCGTGCTTCTGAATTGAAAAATTTGAAAGATACGCTTGTGGTGGACACGGTAGAATTGACGAAAACCTCAGTCTTGATAAGCAAAGTTGAGCTTGTTGTTGATGCGGGTGTTTCAGATTCGACTCAATCTGGCGAAAATCATACCGAAGAAAACCCGGCCCAGTTGGAAAACTGCAAAGTGAATAATGTGAACAGTGTGGTGGTTGGTCTTAAAGGAACATCCCACTTTGTGAGAGACGTGACGTGCCGTGAGTTCAACATCATGGATCTTCCGGCGGGAGGTCATGATCTTGTTCTCTATTCCGGTGATCCTAAGGTTGTCCAGACGCTTAGAGATGCTAAGATCGCTTTGGATTCTATTGTGAGAATTACGCATGTGCAGTTGCCCAAGGCTGATACTCTTAAACAGCAGGGAATGACTTATGAGGTGCCAACATTAAAGACTTCGAAATAATTTTCAAAATACCCCTTGCAGAATTGAAAATTATTTTCTAAAATTGGTGCGCACTGATGAGCTATGGTGTAACGGTAGCACAACAGATTCTGACTCTGTTTGTCTAGGTTCGAATCCTGGTAGCTCAACGAAAGACTCTTTGTTCATACTCCTGAACAGAGAGTTTTTTATTTTTATTAGGAAATTAGGCCTTAGGTGATAACTAAAAACCTACAACCTTTTAGATTGTTATGGAATTTTTCGACTATTTTGAAAAACTTTATGCAGAGCGTTGGCCTTCACTCCTTGAATCGTTGAAAGGGGAGGGCTGTGCAATGGAACTCCGCTTTGGTGAAGGCTTGGAACCGTATTTTTTGGACGAGGCTTCGGTTTTTGCTGCGGAATCGCTTGGGGTGAATCCGGGCGATCGAGTGCTCGATATGTGTGCCGCTCCTGGCGGAAAAACGCTTGTGCTTGCTTCGAAATTGCAGGGAAATGGTTCTTTACAAAGTAACGACAGGTCGCCGGATCGCAGGCTTCGCTTGCAGCATGTGATTGAAAATTCCTTGCCGGAGTCCTGGCGTTCGATTATCAATGTTACTGGTTATGACGGTGTGAAGTTTGGTATGCACAAGAAGGAATGCTATGATAGGATTCTTTTGGATGCGCCGTGCTCGTCGGACAGGCATGTGCTGAATTCTCCTGCGCATTTGGAAGTGTGGTCGGTAAAGCGTGTGAAGCGCTTGTCGGTGGAACAGGGCTCGCTGCTTGCTTCGGCGGTAGATGCGCTTGCGCCGGGCGGAACGCTTATTTACAGCACGTGTGCGCTTTCGCCGATGGAAAATGACGATGTTGTAAAGAAAATTCTCAAGAAGCGCAAGACCATGTGCTTAGACGAAATAGTTGAGATTCCTGAAGGCGCCGACCGTACGGAATGTGGTGTCCATATCTTGCCGGATCGCGCTGCTGGTCGTGGGCCGATATACTGCGCGAAAATGCGGAAAGTCCTCCCATAAATTGCTATATTCATGTTCGTGAAAATAGGAGACTTTTTATGGCAGCATTGAATCTTACTGCAGAATCTTTTGATAAGGTGATTACTTCGGGCCAGCTTGTGCTCGTTGACTTTTGGGCTACCTGGTGCCGCCCGTGTATGATGATGGGGCCGGTCGTCGAAGATCTTTCAAACGAATTTGACGGTCGTGCGATTATTGCAAAGATCAATGTTGATGACGAAGGTGTTTCGGATATCTGCACTCGTTTTGGTATCACGAACATTCCGAACATGAAACTCTTCAAGAATGGTGTTGAAGTGGGAAACATTGTCGGTGCAGTGCCGAAGGCTACTCTCAAGAACGCTATCGAAAAGAATCTTTAATTTAACTAACTGCGCGCATCGCGTGAACTTTTGATACATGCTCACGAAACGTTTAATTGTCTGTTTGGATGTCCGTAACCGCAAGGTCACGAAGGGTGTAAAGTTTAAGGGTAATATTGACATTGGCGACCCAGTTGAAATGGGGGCGAGATACAGCGACGACGGTGTCGATGAACTGGTCTTTTACGATATTACCGCGAGTGCAGAAAATCGTCCGTGCGACATGGAAATGATCCGCCAGATTGCAAAGCGTGTGTTTATCCCGTTTGCTGTGGGTGGTGGCATTCGCAATTTGGACGATATGCACGAGGCGCTTTTGGCCGGTGCAGAAAAGGTGAGCGTGAACAGCCTTGCTGTGTTGCACCCAGAAATCATTTCCGAAGGCGCAAAGGCTTTTGGACGCCAGTGCATTGTGCTTGGTATGGATGCGAAGTTCGTGGGTGTTTCGGACAAGATTCCGAGCGGCTATGAAGTGTTTATTCGCGGTGGCCGCCAAGCGATGGGCATCGATGCTCTTGAATGGGCAAAGCGCGCCGAAGAACTCGGCGTTGGCGAAATCTGCTTGAATTCCATCGATACGGATGGCGTGAAGAACGGCTATGAACTCACGATTACCGACATGATAGCCAAGGCTGTGCAAGTGCCTGTGATTGCTAGCGGTGGTGCCGGTACGCCGGACCATATCGTGGACTTGTTCCGCAAGACGAGTGCCGATGCGGCACTGGTCGCGTCTATGGTGCATTTTGGCGATTATACCGTGCCGGGAATCAAGAGCGAAATGCTTGCCGCTGGAATTCCTGTGCGCAAGAAGATGAACGGCGAGGTGTAAATGAATCCAGAAGTTGCCGTAAAGATTTTTGAAGCGGGCAAAAGTGCTGGGGCTGATTTTGTTGAAATTTTCGAAGAAGAGACCCGCAGTTCAAGCCTCGGCTTGAAGGACCGCCAGATTGAAACCGCGACCGCGGGTACCGAGTACGGTATCGGCGTTCGCCTTTTGTACGGGACGGAAGTTCTGTACGGCTTTACGAGTGACGACAGCGAAGAGGCTCTGGTAAAGCTGGTGAAGACGCTTGCGTTCGGGCGCATTGCTGCCGCAGCCGGTGGCGTGGGTTCTGCCGCAAAGCCGTTTGAATTTGCTCCCGAAAAGCGGATTTGCGATTTTAATGCTTCTGCATACCAGGACCCGCGTGTGCTGGGGCAGGCTATCAAGCAAGATTTTTTGTTCCGTGCAGACAAGACTGCTCGTGCACTGTCGCCGAAGATTGCACAGGTGGGCGCGAGCGTTACCGATAGTTGCACTTCGATTTCGCTCATGAACAGCGAAGGGCTTTACCTTGAAATGACGCGCGGTCGCTTGCGCGTGAACGTGAACGTGACGGCAACGGACGGAACGGAACGTTTGACGACGCATGAGGCTCCGGGCGCTCTCGGCGGTTATGAACTTTTGGCGAACTATTCACCGGAAACGCTGGCCACGGAATGTGGCGAGCGTGTGTTGCGTATGCTTGATGCGGGTTACATCACAGGTGGCCAAATGCCGGTCGTGATGGGCAACGGCTTTGGTGGCGTGATTTTCCACGAAGCTTGTGGACATCCGCTCGAAACGGAATCCATTCGCCGTAATGCAAGTCCGTTCTGCGGAAAACTGGGTGAAGCCATTGGCCAACCGTGCCTTACCGCCATTGATGACGGCACGATGGACGGCGTCTGGGGTAGCCTCAAGTACGATGATGAAGGAACGCCTACACAGCGTACAGTGCTGATTGAAAACGGCATCTTGAAGACTTACATGAGTGACCGCGTTGGTGCTGCCGAAGTGGGCGTTGCCCGTACGGGGAGTGCTCGTCGCGAAAGCTACAAGTATGCGCCTGTAAGCCGCATGCGCAATACGTTTATCGCTCCGGGTAAGGATACTCTTGATTCCATGATTGCAAGCGTGGATAATGGCCTTTATGCAGCTCGCATGGCTGGTGGTTCTGTGAACCCGGCGACGGGCGAATTCAACTTTGCTGTTGACGAAGGCTATGTTATTCGTAACGGCAAAATCTGCGAGCCCGTTCGCGGTGCAACGCTTATCGGTAAAGGTCATGAAATCATGCCGCGCATTAGTATGGTCGGCTCGGACTTTGATCAAGCCGCAGGCGTTTGTGGAGCCTCGTCGGGACATGTGCCGGTAACGGTTGGGCAGCCATCCATCAAGGTTGACCAAATTCTCGTTGGTGGACGATAAAAAATTGCTAGACCTCGGCTTCACGAGGATGACGAACGAAGAGCTGCGGATACGCGGCTCTTTTTTGTAATGCTATATAAAAAGAAACAACGGCATCTCGTGAGAGGTGCCGTTGTTTTGGTGTATGGGATGTTTGGTTTTGTATTCATAAAATAGTTTAAATTGGAATATTAGTGGTACTTTTTGTTACTAATTCCGATGTAAAGTTTTACAACACTTATAATTGATGATAATTGCCGTTTTTTGCTCAAAAATGACCGTTTTTTTACAAAACCATATATTTTTTTTAATTTGATGTATTATGGATCGTTTTGAAAATGAAGCCTTGTACGAACTTTTACGGATGGCTGTCGATGAAGGGAATTCGCCATCTTGTTTATCGCATAGGCTGGATTCAAATGAATGGGAAAAATTGCATTCTGAATGTCTCAGACAGTTCATTACTGGAGTGGTTTATCGAGGTGTTTGCCGTTTGCCGCGAGATCAGCAACCTCCTATTGAACTTGCGTTCCAATGGGCGAGTGAAGTGGAGACAATTAAGGGGCAAAATAAACTTTTGAATGCAGAAGCGGCTAGGCTTACAGAACTTTTTGCTGCTCAAGGGCGTAAAACTGCGGTGCTTAAGGGGCCTGCGAATGCTCTGCTTTATCCCGATTCCTATATGCGACAGGTCGGTGATATCGATTTGTGGGTAGATGGCGGACGCGATAGCGTTTGTACCTTGTTAAAAAAAATGGGGTATCAAATTTCAGAAACAGATTTTGACGTTTTTCACCATTTCCATTTATATCCAACGAATAATGATATTTCTGTTGAAGTTCATTTTCGACCGTCTTTTGGAACCTGGAATCCGTTCACGAAAAAGCGTATATTGTGTTTTTTGGAAGAGGAAATCCAAAAAGTGGAACGGGTGGATGAAGGTTTTTATGTTCCCTCGATAAAGTTTGCACTTGCTATGCAACTGACCCACATCATGCACCATTTTATTGGAGAGGGTGTCGGGGCTAAACAAATTGTTGATTACTATATCTTGCTAAAGCATTCTTCTGAGGATGATCGCCGTGAAATTACTGCTAAACTTTCAAGTTTTGGACTTTTGAAAATTTGCGGAGCTCTCATGTGGATTTTAGGTAACGTTTTTGGCTTGGATAGATCAAAGATGCTTTGTGAACCTGATGAAAAACATGGGAAAGAAATGCTAGCCGTAATACACGAAGGTGGTAATTTTGGATATTACGCTCAGAATTTGTTAAATGAATCTTCGATGAACATGGCTGTGCGTTGTTTGAAACATCGGTGGAGAAACATTCGAAAGTTTTGGTTTGCACCAATGGATGTTTTTTGTTGTGAACTTGATTATTGGGGAAGTTTTATTAAATCGATTCCGCTCCGAATCAAATTGCGAAAATTCTCGTTGTGGGATGTTTATCACGCTAAATAGTGCTGGAAAAAAATGGTATATTCTGTTGCCGGTAAGGCGCTATTTGCTTAGAATTTAACGGAAGGTGAAAAAATGAAAATCAAGAAAGGATTTGTGCTGCGCGATGTGTGCGGCGAACAGGTGATTATGGGTGAAGGTATTGGTGCTCTTGATTTTGGACGCCTCCTTTGCTTGAATGAAACTGCAGTATGGCTTTGGAAACAAGCAGAACAGCAAGGCGATTTTTCAGTAGAATCTTTGGCCGAAGCGCTTTGTGGCGAATACGACGTTGGCGCAGAACAGGCTAAGGCCGATGTTGCTGCGATTGTCGCCGAATGGCAAAAGGTGAACGTGCTCGAATGAAATATGTCGTTTGGCTGTGGCGCGGAACAAAAGGTTTTCGCGTAAATATTATCACTCGCATTTTGGCGGGGATTGCTCGCGTGGCGTGCGGTCTTTTGATGATATGGCTCAGCAAGCGGTTTATCGATGAAACGATTCGCACGGGGTCGGATGAAGATGTCGTGCGGATGATCGCGTTCCTTGTTTTTTCTGTGGTGGGGACGATTGTCCTACGGCTTTTGTATTACTATATGACGGCCTCGGCTACGGTGAAAATGACCAATGCGCTAAGGCTGTTCTATTTTGGCACGTTGTTTAAGCGGCCGCTTTTTGACGGGCATGAATTGCATTCGGGCGATGTGTCGTCGAGGCTTTCGAAGGATATTGAAACGGTCTCGACTTCGGTTATCGATACGCTTCCACAGATGGCGGTGACGGGAATCCAGCTTGTGGGCGCGTTCCTGTTGATGCGCTGGTTTGATGCTCGTTTGGCTTGGGCACTGCTGTTGCTTACGCCTGTAATGGTTATAGTGGGTAAGCTGATTTCGCGCAAGTTGCGCAAGATGACACTTGAAATTCGTGAGGGCGAAAGCAGCATCCAGATGCAAGTGCAAGAGGGCGTGGAATACAATGCCGTGTTGCGTTCGCTCGAAAGCGAAAGTTGGGTGATCGAACGACTCGGTTTAAAACAAAGTAAACTTGAAGGTGATGTGCTGCGGCGGACTCGCTTTACGACGGTCGCGCGTTTTGCGATTGGCTCTGCATTTGGGCTCGGCTATTTGCTTGCGTTTGTGTGGGGCGGGCTTGGGCTGCGCGATGGGACGATTACGTTTGGCGTGATGACGTCTTTTTTGCAGTTGGTCGGGCAAATTCAGCACCCGATTTTGACGTTGCTTGGAATGGTGCCGCAGTTGGTGCATTCGACGGCGAGCATTGATCGCTTGGATGAACTGGTGAAAAATGCCGTGGGGGATGATGGGAAAAGCGCGGACGAAATGTCCTTGGAAATGCGCGGGCGCCTTGGCTTGCAATTGGAAAATGTGAACTTTGGGTACGCCGGCGGTGACCATGAAATTGTCCGTGATTTCTCGCACGATTTTATGCCTGGAAGTAAAACCGCAATTATGGGCGAGACCGGTAAAGGCAAGACGACTCTGTTCAGACTTTTGCTTGGCTTTGTAAAGCCCGATAGCGGCCGCATGGTGATTTATTCGGCGGGTGCGGATACGGGTGTCGGTGTGGATGAACATGCTGTTGCTGGCGCGGGAGTGCGCGGCGAATCGATTGATGTTTCGGAAGAGACTCGTTCGAATTTTGTGTATGTGCCGCAAGGCAACACGCTGATGAACGGCTCCGTGCGCTACAATTTGCAGTTGGCAAAGCCCGATGCGACTGACGATGAAATGTGCCATGTTTTGCATATTGCCTGTGCTGAATTTGTCGATACGCTCCCGGATGGGATTGATACTGAAATTGGAGAACGCGGGCATGGGCTTAGCGAGGGCCAGGCGCAGCGTATTGCGATTGCTCGTGGACTTTTGCGTCCCGGCAACATTTTGCTTTTTGATGAAATCAGTTCTTCGCTGGACGAGGCGACCGAGGCGGAATTATACCGCCGCTTATTCGAAGCCTTCCCGGAAAAGACGATGATCTTTGTAACGCACCGCACCGCTATTTGCGAAATGTGCGACGAGACCGTGCGACTGTAGTTGGGCTGGTTAGGCTGGCGGGGACCGCGCGCCTAGCGTTTCAAAAAAATGCTATAGTCCGTTGCTTTTGAAACATTCTCATGTTATTTTTTGAATAGGTGGGGGCGTTTTTGGGCTGATTTAGCCCTTTTTTGTTTTTGGCACGCAGTTTGCATTAAGAGGGGCGAAAAAAGAAAAGCGAGGATAATATGTCCGATTTTACTAATGATGCAGAAAAAGTTTTGGCAAAAGCGCAGAGTTTGCGCGACCGTTGCTCGCATTCCTATTTGGGTGCGGCACATTTGGCCGTGGGCCTTGTCGAAGGTCCCGATGCAACCTTGAAGAAACTTTATAAGTCTAAAGGGGTGAAGACCTCGGAACTCCGTGGCCGTTTGGAACCGTTTGTCCAAAAAATCCCGCGCATGGAAGGCGTGAATCCGGATGTTGAACCGGATACCGACTTGAACCGTATTTTGCGTGCGGCTGTGCAGGCGGCGCGTCAGGTGAGCCGTATGGTGACGCCGGGCGATTTGCTCGTGGCTTTGATGAAGTTCTCGGGAGACCGTGCGCTTTCGAAGGTGTTTGCCGATGCGCTTGGTTCGACCGAAGTGGTAGAAACCTGGCTTTCGGACCCGTTTGCGGGTGCTGCGAATGCCGAAGAACAATCTCCGCTGAAACTTTATGGCCGTGAACTTGTGGAAATGGCGGCGGACGGAAAGCTCTCGCCGGTGATTGGCCGTGAAGAAGAAATCCGTCGTGTGATTTTGATTTTGAGCCGCAAGACAAAGAACAATCCGTGCTTGGTCGGTGAACCGGGCGTGGGTAAGACGGCTATTGTCGAAGGCCTTGCCGAACGTATTTACCGCGGCGACGTGCCGGATGCGTTGAAGGGCAAGAAGGTCTTTGCGCTGGATTTGTCTGCCTTGATGGCGGGTGCAAAATACCGTGGCGATTTTGAAGAAAGGCTCAAGAGCGTGATTGACGCTATCGAAGAAGATGGCAACACGCTTATGTTTATCGATGAACTCCACAACATTGTGGGCGCCGGCAAGACCGAAGGCTCGATGGACTTGGGCAACATGCTGAAGCCGAAGCTCGCTCGTGGCGAACTTCATTGCATTGGCGCGACGACGACTCAGGAATATCGCAAGTACATCGAAAAGGATTCCGCTTTGGAACGTCGATTCCAGCCTGTGCAGGTTTCGGAACCGAGCGAAGACGAAGCAATCTCGATTTTGCGTGGCATTAAGGAAGGCTTTGATGCGCACCATGGCGTGCGTTTGCATGACAATGCGCTCGTGGCTGCCGTGAAACTTTCGAACCGTTACATCAGTGACCGATTCCTCCCGGATAAGGCGATTGACTTGATTGACGAGGCGGCAAGCTTGGTGAAGACGCAGATGGACACCGTGCCTGAAGCTTTGGATACCTTGCAGCGCAAGGAACTCCAGATGAAGATCGAGGAGCAGGCCTTGGCTAAGGAAACGGACGAAGCGAGCGTGAAGCGCTTGAAAGAACTCCGTGAAGACCTTGCCGTGACCGATGCTGCTGTCAAGAAAATGCAGGAACGCTGGCAGGATCGCCGTGCTGCCTTTGCCGAAGTGCAGGACTTGAAAAAATCCTTGAAGGCCGCAAAGGACGAGATGGAACAGGCCGAAGCCCGTTACGACTTGAACCGTGCTGCGGAACTCAAGTACAACAAGATTGTGAACATCGAAAAGGAACTCGCGCAGAAGACTGAAGCGCTCCGCAAGAGTGCAGAAGAAGGCGGCTTGAGCGAAGAAGTCACGGAAGAGACGATTGCGCTTGTGGTAAGCCGTTGGACGGGCATTCCGGTGACAAAGCTTTGCGAAGGCGAAAAGGCGAAGTTGTTGCACTTGGACGAACGTCTGCATGCCCGCGTGATTGGTCAGGACGAAGCTGTCGAAGCCGTGTCCGAAGCAATTCTGCGTAACCGAAGCGGTTTAAGCCGCGAGAATGCGCCGATAGGTAGCTTCTTGTTCCTTGGCCCGACGGGTGTCGGTAAGACGGAACTTGCGAAGGCTTTGGCTGTGGAACTTTTCGATAGCGAAAACGCGCTTGTGCGTATTGACATGAGCGAATACATGGAAAAGCATAGCGTTAGCCGTTTGATCGGTGCTCCTCCGGGATACGTGGGCTACGAAGAAGGCGGCCAGCTGACCGAAGCTGTGCGTACGCATCCGTACTGCGTGATTTTGCTCGACGAAATCGAGAAGGCGCATCCGGACGTGTTCAATACGCTGTTGCAGGTGTTGGACGATGGTCGTTTGACGGACGGCAAGGGCCGTACGGTGAACTTCAAGAACACCTTGATTTTGATGACCTCGAATCTGGGTGCCGAAAAGTTCCGCTTGAGTGCCGCGTCTGCAAAGAACGGCAATCCGCCGCAGGTGTCGCTCGAAGATGTCGAAGCTGATTTGCATGCATTCTTCCGCCCGGAATTCTTGAACCGCTTGGACGAAGTGCTGGTGTTCCAGAGTCTCTCGAAACCGCAGATTCGCGAAATTGTCAAGCTCAAGTTTGCGGACTTGGCAAAGCGTGCGGCTCGTCAGGACTTGGTCATTACGCTCTCGGATGCAGCGCTTGAAGCTATTGCCGAAGGTGCATACCAGCCGGAATTTGGTGCAAGACCGATTCAGCGTTACATCGAACGCAACATCGAACGACCGCTCAGCCATGCAATACTTGCCGGAACGGTGAGTGCTGCAAAGCCTGCCGTTGTGGACTACCAGAACGGCGCGTTTGTGGTTGTTTAGGTAACAGGTGTGGGGGCGGGGCGATGCCGCCGCTACAGAGACGTCATAACGTAAAGAGCAATGGTCCTACGATCATTGTTCTTTTCTTGCATTACGCCAACGTCGAAGTCGATGCGGACATGCGTGCCGCCGAATGTGAACTCAAACTTCGGAATGATATCGATCATGAAATCATCTTTTAGAAGCCCAATGCTTGCGGATGAAGTGACTTCAAGGAATAAACGGAAAACTTGTCCGAAAACAAGAGTCGGAATCATAGATCCCGAAAACTTCACGTAGCCACTTTGATCGCCTATTTTGCCTGCAGCACCTTCAAGTACGCCCGCACGGAGTTCGTAGTAGTTGGCAAAACATTTGGCGATAAATTGCTGAGTGCCGATCGTGAATACTAAAGCGCTTTGGCTGGTCTCGCTCAAATCCAAGTAACCATCGAATGCAATGAATGAACTTGGTTTGTAGCGGTAACGAACGCCGAGATCAAGTGCCGTTTTGATTTCATCGAATTGGCCATAGGTGTTGATATCCAGTTTTGCACCAACGTCAAATTGCTTGTTCAGTCTTGTTGTAAAATTGAGTGGAAATAGCACATCGGAGTTGAATGGTGTGCGGATGCCGATACCGAGACCAATTTTTGGGGATGGGCGGCTTTCGGGGCCAAAGGTGTACCGCATGTCCCACATGTGGTCAAGTGCAAAAGCGTTTGTAACTAAAATCGCAAATAGCAGGCAAAGAATGTGTTTCATATTCATCAAAGTTAGATAAATCGTTTGGTAAAAGCTAAATTTACAACTGTTAAAATGGAGGTATTTGTGGTCGATCCGCGTCCAGAACTTTCTAAACTTTCCGATTACGTCCCTGGCAAGTCCATTGACGAAATTCGTGAACGTTATGGTCTTAAGAATGTTGTAAAGCTTGCGTCTAACGAGAATCCGTTGGGCGCTTCCCCGAAGGCTGTGGAAGCTTTCCATGAAATCGCAAATTCCTTGCACCTGTATCCGCGTGGCGATGCTCCGAAGCTCATTGATGACATTGCAAAAAGATTTGGCGTGAACAAAAATCAGATCGTTATCGGTAACGGTTCTGACGAAATTATTGACATGGTGGGCAAGGCTTTTATCCGCCAGGGCGACAACTGCATTGGCATTACGCCGACGTTCTCGGTCTACAAGTTTACGACGCTTTCGAACGGTGCCGATTTTATTGGCGTGGGCGAAGGCGATGAACGTGCAAGTCTTGATAAACTTGCTGCAGCCATCAACGAAAAGACTCGCGTTGTGTTCATTTGCAACCCGAATAACCCGACCGGTCACTATTACAACGAAGCTGAAATTCGTGCGTTCCTCGCTAAGGTCTCGAAGAACGTTCTTGTATTTTTGGACGAAGCTTATGCCGAATTTGCAACGGCTCTGGATTTCCCGAAGTTGACTTCGGCTTTGGACGAGTTCCCGAACTTGTTCATCAATCGCACGTTCAGCAAGATTTATGGTTTGGCAGGGCTCCGCGTGGGTTATGCGATTTCGAATGCCGAAGTGATTCGCTCTATGTGGAAAATCAAACCGCCGTTCGATGTGAACCAGGCGGCTCAGGTGGCGGCGATTGCTGCTTTTGCCGATACGGACCACGTTGAAGCAACGCGCAAGAACAACGCTATTGGCTTTGATTATTTAAATCGCGAATTTACGGCTCTTGGCTTTAAGGTGCTCCCGACGCAGGCTAACTTTATTTGTGTTCACATAGGTGCACGCGCCAAGGAACTTGTTTCGTTCTTGGAACAGAACGGCATGATTGTCCGCGGCCTCACGAGCTTTGGAATGCCGGAACACATCCGCATTACCGTGGGCAAGCCCGAAGAAAACGAATTACTCGTTTCGCTTGTTAAAAAGTGGGTCGGCTAGGAGCTTGCTATGGATAATCGCGAAATCGCAAAGGCTGGGGTAGCTCCCGAGAATCTGGAACTCTTGAAGATTGCTCTCAAAACGGCGGAACTCGCCGAAGAGAACATCCTCAAATTCTACCAGAACGATGTAGGCGTCGAATGGAAGGCCGACAAGACTCCGGTGACGATTGCGGACAAGGGAACCGAAGAACTTGCTCGCAAGTTCTGGGCAAAGGAAACTCCCGGCTTTGGCGTCATTGGCGAAGAATTCGGCATTGAAAGTCCGGATGCGGAATACCAGTGGGTGATTGACCCGATTGACGGAACGAAGTCGTTTATTCATGGGGTGCCGCTGTTCGGAACGCTGATTGCACTTTACCACAAGAACGTTCCGATTGCAAGCGTGATTCGCTTGCCGGCAATGAAAAGCTCTGTATGGGCGGTGAACGGCGGCGGTGCGTTCTTGGATGGTCGTGAGGTTCGCGCTTCGAAGGTGTCGCAGTTGAGCGATGCGCTTGTGCTTTCGGGTACCATCAATACGATGGAAGACAAGGGCTTTGGTGAAGGCTTTACGAAGCTTCGCCGTAGCGCCCGCTTGCATCGTGGTTGGGGCGACTGCTATGGCTATTACCTCGTGGCGGCTGGCCGTGCCGAAATCATGGTGGATCCGGTCGTTTCGTTGTGGGACATTGCTCCGTTCCCGCTCTTGATGAAGGAAGCGGGTGGCAAGTTCAGCACGATTGACGGAAAGACGGAACTCTTCGATGCAAACGGAAAGCCGACATCTCCGATTTACGAAGGGTTCACGAGTGTCGCAACGAATGGACTGCTGCATAGCGTTGCGCTTGAAACGCTGGCAAATCGTTAGTAACGATTTGCGGCATGAATGAGGTCGGACTATAGCCATGCAGTCATCCTCCCTTTGGGAGGAACCATACGTTTCTCAATCACAGTGTATGGATCGGCTCCGCCCTACTCTTAGCCTCAACCATACCCGTGCAAGCACATACGAAGCGAATGCCGCAAAAAGTGCTTGCACTTTTTATGGTTGAGCTGAAGTTGTGGACGCGAAGCGTCAACCACGGTTGCGGTCCTCGGCTTTAGAGTAGTCTCCTTCGGAGAATGACTATTACCACATCGTTGTATAGCTTACTGAATCAGGGACGAACGTGAACGTTATCGTCCCTTTTTTAGCGGTGTTGATGTAGGGAATGTGGAGTGAGTCAAGGCGGTCGGTCACTTGCTTGTGCGGGTGGCGAAACCGGTTCTTGCGCCCGCTGGAGACTATGGCGTATTTGGGCTCGACGGCGTTCAGAAATTTTACGCTGCTAGATGTTTTGGAGCCGTGGTGCCCAAGTTTTAAGACATCGCTTTTTAGATAAATGTCTGTCTTCATGATTTCCTTTTCGCCTTTGATGGTGAGGTCCCCGGTGAGGACGGCGGAATGCCCGAGACCTTTTAGGCGGAGTGTTATGCTCCCTTCGTTTGCTTCGGTGCAGACATCTTCGATAGGGTGGATCGTTTGAATTTCAAAATAATTTTCCTTCCATAGCAAACCTCGGTGCATGTTGCGTATTGGAATATTTCGTTTGTTTGCTTCGTGAATAACCTGTTGCCATTCAGGTTTGCTTTCTTTTAACGAACATTTGCTTGCCCAAATTTCTTTGACGGGGAACATTTTCAATAGAGAAAGTGCTCCGCCGAAATGGTCTTTGTCGGGGTGCGTGATAACGAGGGCGTCAAGCTCGCGGACACCGATGTGGTGCAAAAACGGAACGATAATGTCTTTGCCGGAATCTTGCCTGCTGTTGTCACCGGCGTCAACGAGAAAATGCCTGCCGGATGGTGCCTTGACGAGGTGACTATCGCCTTGGCCAACATCGATGGTCGTGAGCGTCCATGACGGGTGCAGCACCTCGCGGTAGCTTTCAAATGCGAACAACGCGGTGGCGACTAGCATACACAAAAACGCATACTTGCGGGCGATGTAATTCTTGCGGCAAATTGGCAAAAGTAAAATCAAAAGGCCGAGTGCGAGCAACACCGCTGGCGAGAATGGCCCGACGGTCATCGAGGCCGCGGCGCTGTCCGAAAGTATTCGCGTGAGGAGCGAGGCGAGCCGCAAAAAGAATCGTGCGGCGGCGCAGAACGTGCCGCTGATAAAATCAATGGGGGAGAGCTGCGCGAAAAGCCCTGCTTGCATGCCGAGCGAAATCGCGGGAACGATGATAATGTTACCGAACCATGCAAACGGTGAAAGCGTTTTGAAATGATGAATCAGGAACGGGGCCGTGGCAAGCGTGGCGCAAAGCGTGACGTACGTGGGATTGATGGCGAATGCTTGTATTTTTTGCCAAAGCTTGTTTTGCTTGAAACTCTCGGGCAGAAACTTTGTTGGATTGTGTGGCGTGCCGATAATGATGCCAGCCGTAGCTGCAAAAGAAAGCTGAAATCCTGGATTCCAAATAACGCTCGGTTCCGGCAAAATGATGAGGAGCAACGCTACTCCTAAGCTGTTGAGCGTGTTGGCTGGTTTTCCGAATAAAGTGCCGATTTGCGGAATGGCAAACATCATGACGGCGCGACGAACTGCAGGCGAGCCGCCTGTTACGGGAACGTAAACCGCGAGGAGCGCCGTTGCAATTAGAATGACGATTCTGTGGGGGAGTCCTGTCGCTTTCAAAAACACCATCAACATGCCCGCAAGCAATACCACATGAAAACCGCTAATGGCGAGAACATGAACGAGTCCCGAGCGCTGAAAATCGCTTCGCAAAACCTCTGGAATGCCCGAACGGTCTCCCGCCAGGAGCCCCATCAAGAGCCCTGTCTCGGCGGGATCGAGAAATTTTGCAAATCGCGCCTGCAAAAACTGCCTGAATCTAAAGAAACTACGCTCGAATGTCCAGCCGCCAGGGTATGCGGTCCAATGCTTGAACTTTCCGTAAGCGGCAAGATTCTGCGAATCTAGCCATCCTTGCGTGTCGAATGCACCGGGAACGCTTGGCGGAGTAACGGGGTACCAAGATGCTTCGTAGCAAATGGAATCGCCCGGCTCGGGAAGATTCGGCACGTCCCGCTTTTCGGTGATGCGCACTTTTTCGACCCCTGTGTTGATGATAAAAGTGGTTCCTTTGGGGCGGGGCAGGCGCGTTTCGACTTTTCCACACCCAAAATTGCTAATTTCCGCACTTTTGAACATCCCGAAGCTAGGATCCCCTTCATGGACTATAATTCCTGCTGCCATTGTGACTAGAATCATCCATTGCAGGTGCCGCCGGAACGAATGTGTGAGCAAAAATACAGTCCCGAGTAGAAAAATGGCGAAATTTGGCTTATCTAGGGCTGCTAAAGTAGCTGTCAAAACGATTGCACTTACAAGGGCCGGTTTCCCGTCTAGCGGTGTCATAAACTCCTTAAGTGAGATAAATATTTTTTCTTTAATATTTTTTTTCATTTTCTTATTTCTTTTGTATTTTAAGTGTGTCTTTATTTATTACACGCTTTTGAGGAGTATTTGGATTAGGAGTTTATGAAAAGTTTGTGTAAAAATATGTGGATTTGTGGGCTGTTTTGCATTTTGTGGGCAACCTTTTTTACATCGTGCTCCGAATCTGTTGATGCAGATAGTGATTTTGTTCTTCCGCCTGATTCCAGTCGCCCCATAGCTCATAAACTTTATCCGAATGATATGGCAAAAAATGATTCTGCGGCTGTTAATCTAGCTCGTGGTATTATTCTTGTTGTCCATCCCGGTGCATCTTATCAACTTTCCTTTGATATTGATTCGACCCAGCCAGCTCCAGAATTACAGTTGTTCCGTACTTTTAGTCTCAAAAATGTCGAAAATCGCGTGGGGTATAAAAAGGTTCGGACATTGATGCCAACTGTTGTCGGTAATCGTTATGTCTATTCTTTTAATTGTGAAGAAATTAAAAAGTCAATCTGGTTTACTTCTCTTGGCGTTGATGGCGAATATTACAAGGGTAAAGTTGAAAATGTCAGGTTGCAGGGAGAAGGTTCTTATAGCGATCATTTATCGATAAACTTGATTGCCGTTGGTGAAATTTCAAAGACTGCTGATGGCAAGAATGTCGAAGAATTGTCGAAAGATATGTTGAAGCTTTTCCGTGAAAAATATTATGGTATCACGATTGATACTCTTTACGTGCGCTATGCTCAAGATCATCCGACTTTGGGAAAGTTTTATCCGGCGGATCAACCTTGGGTTGCTGGTGTGAGCTCGGAAGATGTTTTTGTGAGTGAACTTTCTGGTTGGCCAGAAAAAGGTCTTGACAATTCGTTAAATATCATGCTTGTTCATAGCATTAATGAAATTGGTGTCATGGGTCTTTCTCGCTTGTTTTCTGGAGAACTAGGTGCTGGCGAAGAAAGTTCTATTGTGATTGGAGAATATTATAGGAGTAATGAAGATGGCTCCGAATTCGAACACCTTTCGTCAAAAGTAATTGCTATGACTGCGGTGCATGAGAGTGGGCATTTCTTTGGATTAAGGCATACTTCGGCGACAAAACGCGACTTGAAACGCGTTGTCGATGAATCTCCTATGGGGGATTGGTCTAACATTGAAGATGGTTTGACAGACACTCCGTTTTGTGAATATATTTTAAAGAGTAATCTTTATAAGAGCACAGGAGAAGATGAAGTTTATTCCAAGGGCTGTGCAAGGGAAAGTGGTCGTTTTTTGGCTAAATCACAAATTTATACATGTCCGGATCTTGATAACATAATGTTCCCGGTGACGGTCGATGAGTTAGAAGACGCTTCTTTTACAAAACAGCAGATGGAAATTATTCGTTCTTCTTTGATGATTTTCCCGCATTAAAAATGAAAGCATCTCAATTTTCTGAAAACGCACAATTGATTGCGTTTGTTTTGCAAAAGGGTTCAGAATGGGACCCGAATGTTATTGAACTTCTAGAAAAAACGTGGGGCAAGATTCGCCATAAAGGGCGCCTCTTTGCGTTTGATAAGACGGATTATTACAAGCCCGAGATGGGCGATGACTTGTATCGCGGTGTGGTTTCTTTTGAAAAAGAAATTCCGCCAGAGACGATTGCCGAAGAAAAGGAACGCAGCAACGCTTTGGAATTGACGACTGCATCGGCAGATGCGCCTGAACTTCGCCATGTGAACATCGACATTGGCTATATGGACATGGACAAGGTGGTGCTTCCGAGCTACAAACGTGGACCGTTCAAGTTGTATGCCGGCAAGGGCGTTTGGCTAGATATGCTTTTGACATATGCCAAGGGCGTTTTCCACCCGACTGCTTGGGCGTTTGACGATTTTATGCGGAACCCGTACCAGCACGACTTGCAATTGATTCGTGAAAAGTTCAAAAAATCGCGAAAAGCAGGGTGAAAAGCAGAAATTATTGCGTAAATGGCAAAATTCCTCATCTAAACCATAAGTTCCGGGAACGAAGTTCTAAATCTTTTTATATTAAAAATAATGAAAAAGAAGTCTTTATTCCTGGGGCTATGGTCCCTTACGTTTTTTGCGTGCTATAGTCCGGATCCGTTTGAGGCGGAGTCTTCGGATGATAATTCCAATACGAACACCAGTTCTGAAATGGGAAAACTATTTTCCGTGAATGGCGGGTATCAAATTTGTAATCCGTCGGCATCGCAGGATACGGTGAACTATCCCGCATCGATGTTGTGGCTGAATTTTAGCGGGACGCTAAACGTGAAAGCTCCGGATACTAATTATACCTTGAAGAGGGTTGTACAGCATGACCGTTTGACTGTCTCGGATACGGCTAATAACGTGAAGTGGTATATAATGCGCGATACCTCTGCTGGCGAATGCCAGTTCCAAGACCCGGAATGGAGCACGCATCCGAATTTTATCGTGGCTTTACGCGGTTACGATGTCGACGGTAGCAAGGCTTGCGAAAATTTGGACTACGGTATTTTTGCAGTGCGCATGTCTGACAAGAAGAGATTTTGGTTCTCCAAGAAGGAAATTCCTGAAGAGGCTACGCCGCATTTGTGGGTTGCTCCAAGTGCAAAGGTTGATGAAAAAGGCGATCCCTC
The DNA here is from genome assembly GCA_947165045.1 of uncultured Fibrobacter sp. Taxonomy (GTDB): domain Bacteria; phylum Fibrobacterota; class Fibrobacteria; order Fibrobacterales; family Fibrobacteraceae; genus Fibrobacter. The sequence continues at coordinate 78,956 of CAMUYW010000002.1, forward strand.
GACGATTAATGGGTTCTTTGGAACGGACTCTGTGATGCTCACGTATGTTGATGAAAATCAGAATATCCAGGTTGTGGATTATACATACTATGGCACAAAAGACAAGCCCAAAACCTACAAACTCAAGAAACCGTCGAATCGTAAGAACTGGAAAATCGATAGTCCTTTGATTTCTCCGTTGAATGGAAATATTGTTGTATATAACATGTATGAAAATTCGACGACTTGGGAAGCTTATATACAGTATATAGATGATAATTCCGAACCGTTTAAGATTGAACGCACGAAGGATATGATGTCGGAACCGGCTCAACCACATTGGTATCTACCTCCACGTATTAGAAAGGAGTATGTATCAGATGAGGGAATTCCTACGATGTTCGATAGTTATGCCACTCTGTATGTGGTTTGGGCGGAGTTCCCGGCAGGTTCGCAGATGCTCAATAAGAATGACTTGACCAAAGAGTCTGTCCAGAACGGTTCTGTTGGACGAACTGTGAAGCGTAAAATCAATACGTTTGCTTCTTTGGAATGGCTTGAAGATAATATCGAAATTGCTCCAATTCCTATGACTGGTGGTGTTACTCCCGATGCTAAGTTTTTGGCAACGGGTACTAATAAAGCTTATTTGCTTAAGCTTCCGTGAGGTTCGACATGAAAAAGAATTGTTTGATTGAATGTAGTTCTCTTGTCACGCTTGCGGGAGTTGCTGCTGTTGCTTTTTATGCCGGCTTTAATTCTCCTGTGGCGCCAGCGACTCCGTGGGAGTCTATTGGCGGTTGCGGTGCCGGCGGTTCCGGTGGCGGCTCGGGTGATGGTATCAAGTGGATTGGCCAAGGCGTTTCTGGCGGTTATCTCGAAGCGGAAGTCTTTACGAAGTATAACGTTGGTCAAAACTTCTCGGCGCTTTCTTTGAATCCGCATTTTTCCATCAAACCGACCTGGGATACGAAGGTGGGCGTGACGATTCCGTTCATGAGCCATCAGGGCGAAGTGCAGTATCGCAGCAACCAGAATCCGAAGGATTATACGACAGGCGGTCTTGGTGATATTTCGTTTGACTTTTCCAAGACGATTGGCAGTGGCGGTGCGGCATCGCTTTCAGCATCGCTTACGATTCCGACGGGGCAGTACGATATCAAACGCGGAATTGATGTTTCGAAGGAAGTCTTGCCGAGTAGTTTTCAGAAGGGAAGTGGAATTTATTCGCTTACGCTTGGCTGGGATTACAGCCGCGATACGGATAAAGGAATTTGGCTTTATAGCTTGAGCTATACGCAACCGTTTGCGATGCGTTTGTTCACGGGCGAAAATGAGTTCAACGATAGCTATTGGAAAAAAATCAAGAATAAGGATGGCAATCGATTCAAGTATCGCTTTAAGCCGTACGGTGAGAATGACCTTGGCGCCTATACTCCGCCTTCTATCGGAGGTTCGATTGCTTACGGGTATCGTGGACGTGCGGGTATTGTGCAATCGTTTGGCGTGAACTTCTCTGTGCCGCTTGGTGTTGCATGGATTGCATCCGAACAGGCTAATGATGGTATTTATGACCCGCGACCGGACCCGGATCACCAGGCATGGTCGTTGGCACTTGTGTATGGACTGGAATTCTCGAATCCGGATTTCCCGGTGTTCTTAGCGTTCTCGCTCCCGATTCATGACAAGGCGGGTGGTGCTGATTCCAAGAACGAATACAGCGAAAAGCCGATGAAAAAATGGAATGCTCCGGACTGGAGTGATATTGGCCAGCAGTGGACGATTGCCGTCGGCGTAAAGGGTAGCTTCTTTTAATTAGGTATTAGGGGTTAGGTGAAACCTAAAACCAAGCTACGCTCTCGGATGCGTTTTCTTGAAGGCTGCTTTGAGGCGTTCGGCGTTGACATGCGTATAAATTTGCGTGGTCGAAATGTTCGAATGCCCGAGCATTTCCTTGACGCTCATGATTTCGGCGCCGTTCTCAAGCAAATGCGTTGCAAAGCTGTGACGCAGTACGTGCGGGCTCGCTTTGCCTTCCCAGCCAATCTCGCGTAACAGGTCATGAATGTCGCTCCTTAGAGTGCGAACATCGTAAGGCTTTCCGTTTTCGTTTAAGAATACAGGGCTTGTGATGCTGGGCGTGTGGCCTGCTTCGATTTCTGCAACCCGGAATTGCTCCAGCCAAGTAATTAACGTGTCTGTAATGGGCACAATGCGTTCTTTGTTGCCTTTACCGATAACGCGAACTAAACGTTCTTTTATTTGTAATTGATTCCAGCAGAGGCTCTGGCATTCCGAAATGCGAAGCCCGGAACCGTAAATGAGTTCTAGCAAAAGACGGGCGCGGATTTGCTGAAGCGTTGGATTTTCGAGCTCTGGAAATTTCTCTTGAGCAAGGTCTTTTTGCCCGAGAAACGACACAAGCCGTTTGGGGCGTTTGGGCATGGGAACAGTTTCGGCGGGATTCTTGTCGAGAATCTTGGAACGCACGAGGTACTTGCCAAAGCTTTTTAAGGCGGCGAGGTGTTCACAGATGCTTGTGGGCGCGAGTTTTTGCTTGATTTTTAAATCCCAGACAAAATTCTTGACGTTCATTTCGGAGAATGAATCGAGGGGGGCGAAACATGCGGCGGTTTCTTGTTGCGTGTTTGGACTGCGCGCCCCGTTGCCGGCGATGTGCGCTAGGTATTTTTCTAGCGATTTACGGTATGTTTCGACCGTTCTTTCAGAATACCTTCGCTGTGTTTGCAGGTATATCAAAAAATTTCGGATGTATTCGTCTAAAAGCATTGTTCGCCGCTGTTTTCAAAAGAAAAATAGTCTATATTAGTTGTCACCAAATGTCTTTTTTGAAAAAAATTATTTCTTTGCGGGCTTGTTTCGCTGCCTGTGCGCTTGTATCGTCGGCTTTTGCTGCGGACCGCGTTGTGGGCGCGAATGCAACTCTTGATATTGAACCGGGTGCACGCTCTGCGGCCTTGGGTTCTACGACTTTAGCTGTTGAAGGTGATTATCTCGGACTTGGTACCAATGCTTATCAGCTTTCGCGTGCGAAGTACATGTGGGCATCTTTCTCGCATACTGCGTATTACGAAGATACCAAGTACGATTACGCATCGATGGTGATCCCTCTCCCGAATAATCAAGGTATTGGAGTTTCGTTCTCTAGATTTGGTGCCGATGATATTCCCTACATTCGCGAAGGCGATCCGCTGCCGGAAGGTGCGGACTACAATACGCTTTCTATTGCGGACTGGGTGTTCTCTGTCGCTTGGGGCCGCCGCATTATAGACCGTCTGGAATTGGGTATTGCCTTCCATGTGCTATACCGCGATATGGACCAGAGTGGCTGGGGCTTCCGCGGAGATGCTAGTGCACGTTACCAGATCCAGGATGACTTTTATGTTGCGGGTCTTTTGAAAGGTTGGACCTCTTCTGCTGCAACCTGGGAATCGGGCGAGTTTGAATACTCCTCACCGGAATTTTACCTGGCTTTGAGCTATGGCTTGCCTGTGCAATACCTGTATGGCAAGTTCAATTTTTACTGGCAAAGCGCTGGGCTTTTCCATCGTGAAGCTAGAGATCTGGATTACGAGACCGATAGAAACGGCAAACGCATTTGGGAAAATCCATTGGATTGGCTGTCTGGCGGTCGTGGTGGTGTCGAATTTGCATTTGACTTCGGGCTTAAATTGCGCGCGGGTCTCAGCAACTTTACGACTTTCAAGAGTGTAACGGCGGGTGCTGGTCTTACGATTGCAAAGTTCCTCGTTGTGGATTACGCATTTGAATCTCATCCGGTATTTTCTCCAGTGCATCGCGTGAGTGTAAGCTTTAGTCCGTATCTCTTTGGGCATCAACCGCGCGAAGAAGGGCATTTGAGCAAGACTGATGCCTCGAGAAAGCTTGTGACGGAAGAACCTGAAGAAATCCCGGTACAAGAATTTGTGGAAGAAAGCGTTCAGGAAGTGCCAGCTCCGGCGGAAACGCCTGTTGAAACAGTTGCTCCGGTGACAGAATCTGCGGTTTCTGCTCCGGCACAAGATGTTCCTGCAGAAAATACAGTGGTGCCGGCTCCTGCTGTTGCTCCAGTTGTGCCTGTGCAGACTGTTCCCTCAACGCCTGCATCCACGACTCCGATTATTGAAACTGACGACGAAATATTGGAATAGAGCGAGGTAATGACAATGGCAGATATAAGAAGTGTAGGCTTATTCATCTTGCTTCCGGCTCCTCTCAATCCGATTGGGGCTTTTGATGCCGAATCGTTCAAGGCGAGTTTCCGTTCCGTAATGGAGGAAAACGCTAAAGCCAAGTTTATCGCGGTAGATTTATCGGGACTCGATTTTGTCTATAGCGATGCGTACAATGCTTTTATGCAGTTCCATCAGGAACTCTCGAAGCGAGATGGTACGTTTGCGGTGCTTGCAAGCAAGGAATCTCTTGCGAAAAGCCTTAAGAAGGTGGGGCTTGAACGCTTTATCCGTATTTTCATGAATGAAGCGGATATGTATTCTTATAAGCCGATTGAAAAGGCAAAGGTTTCGACTCCGGTAGAAAAAGTGGAAAAGCCAGAGCCAACGATCGTGCCTGAAATTAATACTGAACCTAAACCCGTGCCCCAACCAGAATCGGCACCCGAACCTGTGGTCACTCCTGCGGTGCAACCGGCAGAACCGAGAATTTTGGATAAAAATCCGTTGGTGGACGAAACTCCGTCTTCGAAGGGTTCTTTCATCACTGTAATTGTGCTTTTGCTGATTGTCATTGCTGTTGTATCTTATCTTGTCTTGTAATCGATGGCTGTAGAATTTTCAGAGTATCAGGGAAAGAGAAGAAAAAAACGGGAACGCCATAAATTTCCGCTGATTAGGATTATTTTAGTTTTCACGTTGATCATTGTCGCCTATACGAACGGGTGGTTCCATAAACTGGTGAATATGCTTCCGTTGCCAGGCAATGAAGAACCAGCGCCACCGGTAGTTGAGGAATGGATTGCGGGTTGCACGTCGTATGACGGGACGCCGTTTGAACTGCAGAAAGGCTATGCGCAGTGCTCGTGGGTCGTGAATGATTCCCTGGTTCTTCCGAATTCTTTTTTGCGTTACTTGAAAAACTTGGCTAGTGACGGTGCAAAAATCCACTGGGTTGCATCCAAGAAAGATTTTGGCGATGCTCTCCTTGCTGTTCTTGAAGATTCTACTCGCAATGTGTTTTTGCACATGACTCGTGAAGATTCTTCGAAGGTCTGGATTTCAAGCAAGACCGGTTGCCTTTTCCCTGGACCGTGCCCGCATGTCCCGCTAGGATGGTCTGCGCTTGCGATTGTAGACAACTTTGACTTTGAAGGCTTGGAACAGTTGCTCTCGGCAGATCTTTTTAAAGGCCTTGGAGAAGCTCCGATTTATCCGGTGCTTCCGGGGATTGTGCTTGAAGCGGGCCGCGATTCGCTGGGTATGTTCGTTGAACTCAATCACGGAAACGGAATAACCTCGCGCATGTTCGGTATTGGTTCCTGGAAAATGGCGCCAACTGTCGGCAAAACGCTTGGCTTTAAAGATGCTGTGGGGCGCCTCTCGCCGCAGGATAGTTCATCGTTCTTTTTGACGGTTCGCCAAAATGGCTTGTTCGTGCGTTGGAAAGATTTCTACAAGGCTACGCATCCGGTGGATTCGGCGCAAATTGCTTTGTTCAAGAAGAATCTGCCTTTTTAAGTGAGTTTGTATGAAACGTAAGTTTGCGGCTTTTTTCCCGGTCTATTTGCTTTCTTTGTTAATCGCTTTTTTTGCATCTTGCTCGCAGGATGGTGATGGGCCTCTTGGTGTGATGCCTAGCGGTACATCTATAAAAGGCGAGGGCTATTTTTGGGAAGCTTCGCTGGATTCTGGAAAGACTATCCACTTGTTGTCAGATACGCTTTACGTTACACTTTCCAAAATTTGGTCCTTTTCGAATTGCGCTCTTTCGTCAATTGGATTGTACAAAAGTATCGAAGATACTGTGTATGTCATTGCTCCAGAAATTAGCATCGATGTGAATGCTGATGATTGTCCTGCTCCGGTGTACCGTCCTGATACGACATTCAAGATGATTCTGGATCAGGATATCTCTAAGAAGGTCTCGAAGATTGTTGTGAAAAATGAAGTGGATTCCCTGCTGGATTCCATCAAGCTTCGACGAGGAAAACTGGTGCTGGATACGTTCCGCATTTTCTTGGATTCCTCTTTTGCGGTGCATGATTCACTTCCGTTGCGAACAAAAGAATCGCCTTCGCTTTTGCGCGTGCTGGATTCCTTAACTCCGCGAAAATTCTATTGGAGAACTCTTCGTGCAAATTGTGCCATGCGCGTAGATATGTGCGAAGATGTTGTTGCTGATACTATTTATCCGACCAGTTGGAGTGAGAACGATACGGCACTTGTTCCGGTGCGTTATGCTTGCGCTTCGGCAGATTCCGTTTACTGCTTGAATACCAAGTGGGAATATGATTCGACCGCGCTAGGCAAGGTGAACGAACGCATGGATACCGTTTGGCATACGAGTACGTATTATATCGAAAACATTCCTTCGTGTGCTTTGCTGAATGGTTTTTTGTATGGCGGCTTTACTTATAAAAGCAAGGTTACGTTTTTGCGTGAACTCTTTGTGCCTGATGATGATGAATTGTCTTGCGGTCCTTCGACAAAGAAGGATTGGGTTGCTTATCGATTGGAAAGCAACAAAGTTTTAACGGAAGGCAATAAAGGCGAGAATAAAACGCTAATAGATAGTTTATATAGTGTATGGAAGTCGGCGACTGTGGCGCCCGATACGCTTGTTGCCGATACGACGGAGTCGAAATGATTGAATATACTTTTGCTGCTGAAATTGCTGAAGAGGACAAACCGATAATTCTCGAAAGCAAAATTTATAAGCAGTGGCTTCTCGCGACTGAAAAAAAGTTCAACATTACAAAAGTGCATTTTGCTTCGGTCGATTACTTCAGCAAAAAGCATGTGCCGCTGTTCATCAAGTTGAATGCAACGGCGTTTTTGCCGGATGGCAAACCAGTGCACGGGATTGTGCTTGTGCGTGGACATGCCGTGGGTGTGCTTGTCGTGCTCCATTGCGAAGGCAAACGCTATTTACTCTTAGTGCGCCAACCGCGCTTTGCAATTTCAGAAACCGCATCGCTTGAAATTCCGGCGGGCATTCTCGATTGGTCGGGCGACTTTCGCAAGGTGGCGCTCTCGGAACTTGAAGAAGAAGCGCAAATCAAGGCAAAAGATTCCGAACTCATCGACTTGATGGACTTCTGGTACAAGGGCGCAAGCGACGGCTTTGCCGGAAGTTGCGGACTTTTAGACGAACGCATCCGTCTTTATGCGATTGAACGCAATGTGACTCGCGTTGAACTTGAAGCGATGGATGGCAAGAACCAGACGTACACCGACGAGAACGAATGGATTCGTACGGAAGTGTTGCCTTACGAAGAGGCGGCGCACAAATTTATCGACGGAAAGAACTTTATCGCGCTTTTCCTGTACGAGCGCTGGCTAGAAGCCCAAAAAGTCTATTACTAGGCTAGAAAATCAAATTGTTGATTATAAGTCCTGCGAAAATCAGGATTAAGTAGCCGTACCAAAGTCCTGTTGGTACGTAGTTCCAGATACGTTTGTATTTATTCGGCTGGTTACTGTTCTTATTCTTGATGATGATGATGTTCTTTTTGAGATAAAAACCGCAGAGTGCAAGACCCGTGATGCTGGTAAGAATGAGAAGTACGTAAACCATGTTTTAAATATAGTAATTAGTAGAATTTAAAATTCAGAGATGGTTCTATTTAGGATGCTGTTTGGTGGTAGGTTTGATGAATTTAATGAAAAAAAACTACTTTAAAGATATGAACAACGGTTTTACCTTGTTTTGACGCTTTTTATAAATTCGTCTGAAAAAAAGGAGGAAAGTTTATGACGAAATTTGTAATTGAAGGTTTGGCTTTTGTAGTTGCTTTATCCCTATTGGCTTGTTCAGATCAAGCTAGTAAGGTAGATGAAGGGGTATTAAATCCGCGTACTGATTGCATTCCTCGTTCTGCTAAGGCTTTGAAGAAGAATAGTCAATCACCAAGTTATGTTAATGCCTTAACGAGTTCAAGAGGTATTACGTTAGATGTTGTCATTCGTGATTTCGAGCCGAATCATCCAGACTTCGAAAATTTCTCCGAAGAATCTGTCAACCATTTAGACGACATATACAATTTCAAGTCCGCTAACGGCACTGCGATGAATGCCAATGGGTATGACGCAGAGTGGTATGGAAAGGCTAATTATCACAATACTTGTGGTAATATGAATACCTTTGAAAAGTATAGCGCTGGAGCCCAGATTGGTGTTGATGGACTTCCGATGCAGGTGAATAAATATTTGCCTGGATATTTGCAGCAGACTTCTGCTGGTCCGATCTTGGAGTACGGTGAATGTACCCAAAATGGTAGTAAAGACTCTTTTACGGGTAAAGACAAGGTTTTGCGTGGATACAGAAATGCAAGAGATGACGTGAGTGGTTACAAGTGCCCGAATGGTAATACCAACTGGGCTAACCCGGTTATTTACACGCCGGGCATGGTGAATCCTCATTTGATGTTTACCAAGATGGATGGTGGCAAGATTGATATGTATGATGGTGTTGTCATCCGCAAGGTGAATGAACGCTGTGATAACCAATTTTTTGAAGAGTGGTTTACCGATGTGCCGGGCAAAAATAAGCGCATCAATACGACAATGGATATTCCGTACGATCCTGCTTCCAAGTATTATGTTTATGACTACAGTTATAATGACGGTGGCTTTTTCCCGTTGGATAGCATCAATCCAATTACAAAAGAATGGGTGATGCAAAAGCCCTGTAATTCTTCTATCCAGCCGAGTGGCGAGTGTGATCTGTATGAACCGCAGACGCTTTCTATTTTCTGCCCGCCTTATGATTACCAATATGCAGACACCCAGGTGGATTTCTTAGGACAGTCCACAGCTGACCTTTGCGATTTATGGTTAAATCAAGGTGGACCTCGTGCCGTGAACGCGGGTGGTTCTGGCCGTAGTGCGGCTGTGCAGGCAGCAATTGCTATTGCTAATCATGTTGGTGTGCAACATCTTCGCAATTCTAATTTTACTATGATGGGTTATGCTAGCTTCAAGTATTTGGCTGCAAACCAGATCCCGACTCCGGAAGTGTTTGAAATTGCCGGTGATGACGATATATGGGTTTTCGTCGATGGTGTGCTTGTTGTGGATTTAGGTGGAACGCATTTGCCTGCTCCGGGTAAGGTTGACATTCAGACTTTGGCTAAGAATAACCACGGTTGCCATGATGGTGAGCCTCTTGCCACTTATTCGAATTGCTCTGGTTCTAGCGATGATAAGGGATGGGCTGATGATTCTTGGCATCACTTGCATTTCTTCTATGCTAAACGCCAGTCTGAAACTTCTGACTTGTATATTCGCACGTCTATTGGAACTCAAGCTCCATCCCAAAATGGTTCGCCTATAATTAACGATGTTGTTACGATGGTGGACAAAAATGGTGTGGCATATAACAAAATGTACATGAATATTCCATTGGCGGATTCGAGTCTTACGTACATAAATAATCCTAATGTGCCGTCGATGGTTGTGTTGCGTAGCAAGACGGTGCAGGGGGCAGATGGAAAGCCTCTTAAGAATATTTGGGGGCTAGATTCTGTTGATACGAAAGTTCTCGGCTACTTCGTAAGTGCGATGACCGGCCCGATTGACAAGGGTGCTGCTGGACAGTTGTATCAGTTTGAAGGTGTCTTGAAAGACCTTAATGGTAATGTTGTTGATGGTGGTCTTTTGAACGAAGACCTTGTTGCCTTTAACGTGCCGTGGAGCCAAGATCTTGAAGATGACGGTAACGGTGGTAACTATACTTCCTCAGATTGGGATCGATTGATGGCTTGGTCTAAGAAGATAAATTTCTATGTGGCTGCATCTTCTGGAATTCGTGTTTATGGCTTTGATGAACCTGAAAATTGGAGTAAGGTTTCTTATTCATCTGCTGTAGATGGAAGTATTTACTGTGATGAATAGCTGAATATCGAAATATTTTTTTGATGAGCAATAAAAAGGGCCCTTTCGGGGGCCTTTGGGTTGAACGATTAGCTGAAAATTTCTCTATTTGTATCGGTTTTTAGACTGTTCGTGGATTTTTTCCGTTGAAACCCCGGATTTCGGTCCAAAAGGTTTCGGGAGAAGGTCCGTAAGCGAACGTCTATTTTAGTATAAGAGGTTTATTTGGTCGCCCAAGAAAAACTGAATTCTCTCATTGCCGACGCCTGCAAGTCTGCATCTGTGACGCTTGTAGAAGCGGATATATTCCGTGCCGGTAAGCGCAAGACATTGCGAATTTTTATCGACAAGCCCGAAGGAGTTTCTATCGATGACTGCACGAACGTGAGTCATTTCCTTTCGGATGCGTTGGACCTGGATCCCGAGTTGATCGAGGGCGCCTATACGCTTGAAGTCTCGTCTCCGGGATTGGACCGCCCCCTCAAGTCTTTGGCGGATTTTAACCGCAACAAGGGGCGCTTGCTTCGCGTGACCCGCTCGACGGGCAAGCCTGTGACTGGTGAACTTTTGGATGCCGACGAAGAAAATTTGAAGCTCAAGCTTAAGGGCAATGCCGGCGAAATCGTCATACCGAGGTCCGAGGTGCTTTCGGCCAAGGTTGAAGTGGAAATTAAATAGGAAGGTCAACTTATGAAGAACGAACCGAAAATTAGCTTGCTCGACGTGCTCAAGGAAGTCGTTGAAGACAAGAGTGTCGATGATTCCGTGATTTTGGACGCCCTCAAGAAGGCTCTTATTTCTGCGGCCCGCAAGTATCTGCACATCGAAAAGAAAATCAACGTCGATATCGACATGGAAACAAACGAAGTCCATGTGTTCTTGAACGTTGAAGTTGTGGACGACTATCCGGACTACGATCCGAACATGACTGCCGAAGAAGTGGCTGAAATGGACGAAGGCTACATGCTTGTCGAAGAAGCTCGTGACTTCAACGAAGATGCTCAGGCAGGCGACAGCCTTTATATGGAACTCCCGACCTCCTCCTTTGGTCGTCAGGCCATCCAGACTGCAAAGCAGCTTTTGACGCAGCACATCCGCAGCGCCGAATGCCAGCGCATCATGGACATCTATCGTAGCCGTATCGGTACGATTATCAACGGTACTGTTCTTCGTTTAGAACAACGTAATGTTATCGTTGATCTTGGCAACAAGATTGAAGCTGAACTCCCGGCTCGCGAACAGATCCCGCACGAACGCTTGACTCAGGGCGCTTCCGTGAAGGCTGTGATTGCTCGCGTCGAAGAATCGACAAAGAGCGGTGCTCAGGTTATTTTGTCCAGATCGAATGCAGACTTCCTCAAGGCTTTGCTCCGTCAGGAAGTTCCTGAAATCTACGAAGGCACTGTCGAAATCAAGGCTGTGGCTCGTGATTCCAAGAACCGTCGCGCAAAGATTGCTGTTTACTCTCGCGATGAAAAGATTGACCCGGTCGGCGCTTGCGTCGGCATGAAGGGGGCTCGCGTACAAACTATCGTTCGCGAACTTGGCAACGAACGCATCGATATCGTTCACTGGGACGAAAATTTCGACGTGTTTGTGCAGCGCTCTCTCGCTCCGGCATCTGTCCTCAAGATGTTCCCGGTTCCGGATACAGACCGTATCGTGATTATCGTCGATGACGAAAACCTCGCTCAGGCAATCGGTAAGGGTGGACAGAACGTGGAACTCGCCGGCCGCCTCGTGGATCGTAAGCTCGACGTCCATGGTGAACAGGAATGGTCTCAGATGGATGAAGAATCCAAGAACAGCATCCTCGCCGCAAACTATGAGGATGAAAGAAGAATGAGAGCAAAGCGTATGGACGAAGACAGAAAGGCAAAGGCTGTCAAGAAGGAAAACGCTTAAGAAACTTTTGCGCAGGGCAATAGTTTAACGGAAGAATAAGAAAAGGAATTGAATAGGCTATTCATGACGAATGAATCTCAAATGAAACCTAAGGATTGGGCTGATGCTCATGGATTGAAGGTTGATGTGGTGATGAAACTGCTCCGCGATGCAGGTGTTGCAGTTCGTACCCATATGTCCAAATTGGATATGGCAGACTTTGAAAAGATTGAGGAGGCTGCCGCTGCCGAAAAACAGAAGCAGGATGCCCGTAACAAGAATCTCAAGAGGCCGACAGCTTCTGAATCTGATTCTTCCGCTTCCGCTCCTGCAAAGAAGAAGGAAACGTCGGTTGCGACGAACAAGCTTGGCTTGAAGGTGAGCCTTAAGAAAGGTCCGGGCGCCCGTAAGGATGCCCCGAAGGCTGTCGCTAAACAGGATCCGAAGTCCCCGGTGGCAAAGCCTGCCGCTCCGGCTTTTGTGAAGCCTGCTGCTCCGGCTGCTGCTCAGCCTGCTCCGGCCCCGAAGCCAGCGGCTCCCGCGCCTGCGCAAGCAGCCCCGGCAAAGCCGGCTGCTCCGGTAACACCCGCACCTGCCGCGGCCCCGGCAGCTGTTAAGCCTGCTACTCCGGCTCCGGCTGCAAACCCGGCCCCGACTCAAGTCGCTCCGGCACCGAAGCCGGCTGCCCCGGCTTCCGCGCCTGCTCAAGCAGCCCCGGCAAAGCCGGCTGCTCCTGCCGCTCCTCTGTCCGCCCCGAAGCCCGCTGCTCCGGCTCCAAAGCCTGCGGCTTCGCAGCCGACCATGATGACTGCGAATACGGAACTCAAGCAGCCGCCGATGAAGGCTCAGGTCTTCAAACCCGATGCTGCTATCCTTGCTCGTATTGAAAAGTCCCGCCAGCAAGCTCAGGCTGCTCGCGGCAACCACCGTCCGAACGGCGGTCGTGGAAACAATGGCGGCAACGGCCAGGGCTACACGGGTACGTTTGGCCGCCTTTCGAACAACAACAATGGCGGTAACGATAACCGCAACAATAACAACAATAACCGTCGCCCAAATGGCGGCAATGCTAGCAGCAGTAGCCGCGGTTATACGGGTCGTAACGGTGGGTTCTCCAGCGGTTCCATGCAGGAAGCTTTCAACGCTTCCAATAACAACAACCCGGCTATGGGCCAAAACCAGAACGGTAAGGGCAATGGCAAGGGACAGAACGGTCGCCATGGCAACGACAAGAACCGTCGTAGCAACAATAAAGACCGCATGGAAATGCAGAAGGAACAGCAGCAGGAAGCCGTTCGTCAGAACGTCTCCCGCGTGATGGCCTCCCTCTCCAAGAACCCGGTCAAGAAAGTTTATCACAAGGATCACTCCGAAAACAACACAGGTGAAGAAAAGAAGATCCTCAAGACTTCGGACTTCATTACCGTGGGCGAACTCGCTGGTCTTATGGACCAGATGCCGGCACGCGTTATCGCAAAGTGCATGGAAATGGGCATGATGGTGACCATCAACGCTCGCCTCGATTTCGAAACGATCCAGATTTTGGCTGATGAATTCGGTTACGAAGCTCAGCTGATGGAAGAATACGAAGAAGAAGCTCTCGGCATCGAGGAAGAATCTCAGGAAAATCTCCAGCCGCGTCATCCTGTGGTTACTGTTATGGGCCACGTTGACCACGGTAAGACTTCTCTCCTCGACTGGATTCGTAAGACTCACGTGGTCTCTGGCGAATCGGGTGGCATTACGCAGCACATCGGTGCATACGAAGTCACCACCAAGCAGGGCAAGGTTACCTTCCTCGATACTCCGGGTCACGAAGCGTTCAGTGCTATGCGTGCTCGCGGTTCTCAGGTGACCGACGTTATCGTTCTCGTCGTGGCTGCTGACTCCATGGTGATGCCGCAGACGGTAGAATGTATTGAACTTGCAAAGCGCGAAAACGTTCCGATGGTCGTTGCCATTACCAAGATGGACCTTCCGACCGCCAATCCGGACAAGATTCGCGCCCAGCTCGCAGAACGCGGTGTTGAAGTCGAACAGTGGGGCGGTCAGACCAGCTGTATCGAAGTTTCTGCACGTACGGGCCAGGGCATGGATGTCCTCCTCGAAACGCTCGCTCTCGAAGCTGAAATTTTGGAACTCAAGGCCAACCCGGATACGCATGCCCGTGGCGCAGTCGTTGAATCCAAGCTCGACGTGGGTAAGGGTTCCATGGCTACGATTCTCGTGCAGAACGGTACGCTCCATGTGGGTGACCCGTTTGTTTGCGGTATCTACGCAGGTCGTGTCCGTGCCATGTTCAATGAACGTGGTGTCCAGTTGAAGGAAGTTCCGCCTTCTGCTCCGTGCCAGGTGCTTGGCTTTGACGGTACTCCGCAGGCCGGTGATGAACTCGTTGTGGTGGAAGACGAAAAGACCGCACGTGAAATTGCTTCCAAGCGCCGTATGGCTGCTCGTGAACGCGATCTCCGCGCCCGTAAGACTGTTTCTCTCGAAAACTCCTTCAACGCCAAGAAGGAAGGAACGCTCTCCGAACTCAACCTTATCGTCAAGGCCGATGTGGGTGGTTCTGCAGAAGCTCTCGCCGCTTCCCTCGAAAAACTTACGAACAAGGAAGTCCGCGTCAACATCATCCGCAAGGGTGTGGGTACGATTACGGAATCCGATATCCTGTTTGCAACGACTGCACAGGCAATCATCATCTCCTTCCACCTTATGCCGTCTCTCGCTGTCCGCGAAATGGCTCAGAAGGAAGGCATCGAAATCCGCAACTACCGCGTGATTTACGACTGCATTGAAGATATCAAGAACGCTGTGGAAGGCCTCCTCAAGCCGATTATGCGCGAAGAACTTGTTGGCGAAGCCGAAATCCGCCAGGTGTTCAAGGTCCCGAAGGTCGGTCTCATCGCTGGCTGTATGGTTACCGACGGCGAAGTCGACCGTACGAGCCATGTCCGCGTTTATCGCAATGGTATCGAACTCGGTACGACCGTGGTCCAGTCTCTCAAGCGCATGAAGGACGACGTCAAGTCTGTCGCTCGTGGCTTTGAATGCGGTATCGGCCTCAAGGGTTACGACGATATCAAGGAAGGCGATAGCCTCATCTTCTTCAAGGAAGTCAAGGTTGCCCGCACGTTGGAAGACGTTGCCCGTGAAGAAGCCGAAGAAAAGCTCAAGGCTGCAGCCGCTGCTGAAGCCGCAAAGAAGGAAGACGCTTAATGACTCGTAGAACCGATAGATTGGGCGAGCAATTCCGTGAGGAAATCGGCAAGCTTATTCAAAAGGGCTTGAAGGATCCGCGCGTGAGTTCTCTCGCGAGCATTACCCGTGTGGATATTACCGAAGACTTGAGCTATGCAAAGGCTCTTGTCTCGGTGATGGGTTCCGACAAAGAAAAGCGCGATACGCTTGTCGGGCTCAACAATTCCGCCGGATTTATCCGTGGCGTCTTGGGCAAGTCCTTGAAGATTTTCAAGGTGCCGGAACTCAAGTTCGTTCTGGACGAAAACCTCGAGCACGCCATGCATATTGAAGAAATCCTTGCAGAACTGAAGCAGAAAGGGGACCTTTAATTGACCCCTTCCGGCTTTGTCCTGTTGGATAAAATAGCAGGTGAAACTTCTTTTAAGGCCCTTTTCCCTCTGAAAAGGGTCTTTTGTACTAAGCGCGTCGGTCATGCGGGTACGCTCGACTTGCGTGCAAGCGGGCTGATTATTGCGGCAATTGGGCGCGCCACGCGTCTTTTGCCGTACATTGAAGCGAAGGATAAGTGCTATACGTTCCGCCTACACCTCGGCTACGAAACCGATACTCTCGAATGGGATGGGGAAGTCGTGGAACAGGATGCGCGAGGGGGATGCTGCGGAGTGCCTTCGGTGACGCGCGCCGCCCTCGAAGCTGTCCTTCCGCAGTTCATTGGCGATATTGACCAGGTTCCGCCGAATTACTGTGCCGTAAAAATTAACGGACATCGTGCCAGTGACTTGATGAATCGTGGTCGTGAAATTGAACTCAAGCCTCGCCGTATCCATATCGAATCGCTCAAAGTCTTGGACGAGGGCAAGGTTACGGACGGATGCACCGGCAAGTGCTTTGCGACTTTTGATTTGGAATGCAACTGCAGCAAGGGAACGTACATTAGATCGCTCGGTCGTGATTTGGCCCGTGCGCTCGGAACATGCGGTTGCGTGTCGATGATTCGCCGCCATCGCATTGGTAAAGTGACCGTTGACCAAGCCGTTCGCGGTGATGCGCTTACGCAAGAACATTTGCTCCCGCTGGATCAGGTGCTTGATTTTCCGGTGGTGCGCTTGAATGATGATCAAGTCAAATCGATTCGCTTGGGGAATTGGGTTCCTTGGCGTACACCTGTCGAAAATCTGAGCGCTGAACCGGGCTGTGAAAAGTTTGTCTTTACGGCCGATAAGGATGGCGTTATTATTGGACTTGGTATTTATGACCCGGGTCGTATTTGCCCGAAGTATTTTTTAGCGGGTGACGAATAGATGAAACGCGCTGTGACAATGGGAAATTTTGATGGTTGCCATTTGGGCCACCAGGCACTTTTCCGTACACTCAAGGCTGTTGCCGAAGTCAATCATTTGCAACCGACGGTCATCAGCTTTGAACCGCATTCTAATTACGTTTTGCGCGGGCCGGGCGATCCGCTTTTGCTCACGACCACAGAAGAAAAACGTGAATTCGTCGAGAGCATTGGCCTTGAATTTTTAGTGCTGCCGTTCACGAAAGAAATGGCGAAACTCCCGTTCGACAAGTTCGTACGTACGGAACTGATTGAAAAGCGCGATGTTGTTTCGATGTTCTTTGGCCATGACCATTGCTTTGGTGCTGGCGGCAAGGGCAATTACGAGACGATTACGGCTGCATTCCCGGAACTTTCGACGCAGATGCTTTCGATGGTGCTCCACAAGGGCGAACGTGTAAGCTCTTCTGCGGTGCGCAATGCTCTTTTGAATGGCGATGTCGATCGCGCCCAGACGTATTTGGGCCGCCCGTATCGCTTGTCCGGGACTGTTGTGGTTGGGAAACGCCTTGGCCATACGATTGGATTCCCGACGGCGAACGTGCAAGTAGAACCGTTCAAGTTCTTGCCGAAGGGCGGCGTGTATGTGGCAAGCGCAAGACTTTCGGATGGCCGCATTTACCGCTCTGTCGTGAACATCGGAACGCAGCCGACAACGCCCGGAACGCATAACCTTGCAATCGAAGCGTTTTTGCTCGACTTTAACGAGGACATTTACGGGCAACACCTGATTCTAGACTTGCTCGCCTTTTTGCGCCCCGAAAAGAAGTTCGCGAGCATCGAAGATTTGATTCGTCAAATCGGCATGGATGCCGACACCGCCAAGAATTACAATGGTAACCATTGGGCGGAATAATTCTAAACAATGGTATTGTCTAGCCTGAATATTTCGGCGAGTTGCTTGTCGTCCATGTCGGCAAGCCATGTTTCGCCGGCATTCACGGTCATGTTCGCAATAGCCTTCTTCGTTTCGAGGAGGGCGTTAATTTTTTCTTCGAACGTTCCCTTGGTAATGAAGCGGTGGACTTGCACGTTGCGCTTTTGGCCAATGCGGAATGCACGGTCGGTGGCTTGCGCTTCGATGGCGGGGTTCCACCACAAATCGTAATGGATGACTTGCGAGGCTGCGACGAGATTGAGGCCGGTGCCTCCTGCCTTGAGTGAGAGAATGAGCACTTTGCAGTCCGGATTTTCCTGGAAATCCTGGATCATTTCGGAGCGCTGCGTTTGTGTGCAACCGCCGTGGTAGAAATGCGTGCGGAGGCCGAGTTCGCTTTCGATGGTGGATTTTAACAGGTGGCCCATTTCGGCAAATTGCGTGAAGATGAGCGTCTTTTCGCCTTGCTCTTGGATAGATGTGAGAAGGTCCAGGAGCATTTGCATCTTGCCGGATTCGAGCTTATTGGACTTTTGGGGCGCGGCGTTGTCGTCTAACCCTTTCAGGAATGTGGCGGGGTGGTTGCAGATTTGCTTGAGGGCAAGAATCATCTGCAAAATGATGCCCTTGCGCTTGAATAGTGCGTGGGCATCGTTTGCCTTTTCGCTGAGCGCCTGCTCCATCTCAAGCTCTTGCATAAAGTGCTCGAGCGTTTTTTGATAAAGGGCTGCTTGCGAGCGAGTGAGTTCGGCGTATTCGTCCTGGATGATTTTATCGGGCAAGTCGCTGATGATGCTCTTGTCGGTCTTGAGGCGGCGCAGCATGAACGGTGCCGTGATTTTGCGGAACGTTTCGGCGACAATCTGGTTGCCGTTCTTTTGAATCGGCGTTTCGAACTTTTCGCGGAATTCGCTTGCGCTCGGGAAGAATCCGTGGTTCGCAAAATCCATGATGGTCCAGAATTCCATGAGGCGGTTTTCGACCGGGGTGCCGCTCATCGCGATTTTCATCGGGGCGCGCATGCGACGGAGCAATTTACTCTGTTCGCTATCGGCGTTTTTGATGTTTTGTGCTTCGTCGATGATAATCGTTTGCCATTCGTGCTTGTCGAGTTCGGCAAAGTCCTTGCGGAATGTAGCGTAAGTCGTGAGCAATACGTCGGCGCTGAACTTTTGTAGGTCGCGGCGGCCTCCGTGGTACGCAAAGAATGTGAGCTCCGGGGCGAACTTCTTGATTTCGACTTGCCAGTTGCAAAGGAGGCCCGCAGGCATCACAACAATGGCTTTTTTCTCCGCGAATTTGCCCTCCTGTTTCATCTTGAGGAGGAACGTAATGACTTGCAGCGTCTTGCCAAGGCCCATGTCATCGGCGAGAATGCAACCGAATCCGATTTCCAGATTCTTGTACATCCAGGAGTAGCCGCGCATTTGGTAGGGGCGGAGAGTTGCGTTTAGATTCGCGGGCAAAGGAATGTCCGTTTCGGCGCGCCAGGCGTCGAACTGTTGCTTGAAATCGCTTGCCATTTCGACCGGGATGTTGTCACATTCGCCGGTGAAGCAGGCTTGTACGAGTTTGGCTTGCGTGATTTCTGGAACAGAATCTTCTTCGAGGATTTCGTCGGTTCCTTCCGCTTCTCCGGCAACCTTTTTGTCTTTGCCGTTTTTCGCAGACTCGCCGGACTTGCCTTCAATTTTATCGCGGATGGATTGCAAATCCTGTTCGGTAATTTGCACGTAACTAGACTTGTATTTTAAAAGTCCATCCGCTTGTTCGGCAAGTTCCAAAAATTCCTTTGCCGAAATGTTTTCATCGCCGATGGCGATTTCCCAATCAAAGTCGAGCAGGTCGCCGGCAGTAAAAGCTCCAAAGCTCATGCTTCCTTGCAAGCGCATCTTGGGCTTTGGCTTTCCGATGTTCAACAAATTCTTTGGAATTTCAGTCTGGATGCCGAACAGTTGGAGTTTTTTGAGGCAATCCTGCAAAAAGTCGAGGAGTTCGGCGCCTCGCATCAAAATCGGTTCGCTCGCACGGCGTTCCAAATAGGCGTCGAGTGGCTTGAATCCATCGGCAATGCCATTCAGAACACTCATAATCGAGAGCAGTCGCGAGTCGTTGTTTTCAAATAATTCCGAAAGCGGCGTGCGTCTCGGGGCATTCACAAGTCCCGCGACATTCCCGGCAGCACTTGAGGCATCATTTCCGGCGGCATTCGCTGCGGTTCCATCTTCGTCAAGTACAAAAACGTCCAGTGCCACATCTTCGTCCATTTCGC
>CAMUYW010000003.1 GCA_947165045.1 uncultured Fibrobacter sp.
GGCGGGCCTGGAGGCCCACGTGGTTGTCGCCCATTTCGCCGTTGATTTCGGCCTGCGGAACGAGGGCGGCAACAGAGTCCACGACGATGATGTCGATGGCGCCAGAACGCACGAGCGTTTCAGCAATGTCGAGTGCCTGCTCGCCGGTGTCCGGCTGAGAGACGAGAAGCGATTCGATATCCACGCCGAGTTTGCGGGCGTAGACTGCATCGAATGCGTGTTCGGCATCGATGAAGGCTGCGACACCGCCGAGCTTTTGCGCTTCGGCAATGGCGTGCAATGCAAGCGTGGTCTTACCGGAAGATTCCGGTCCATAAATTTCGATAATACGGCCGCGGGGGAAGCCGCCTACGCCAAGAGCCATGTCCAATTGGATGCAACCCGTCGGGATGACCGGGATGTCTTCGACCGGTTGCTGTCCGAGAGCCATGATTGAACCTTTACCGTAATTCTTTTCAATCTGGGCGATTGCTGCTTCGACTGCTTTTGCTTTTTCGCTGGAAAGGTTGCTGGTGGGTGTAGTAGTTTTCTTAGCCATTGTAGACTCCGTTTTTCCTTTGTTTTTTGTTAATATACTAATTAGTGAACTTTTGTGCAAGTGCTTTTTTGGCTATTCAGCAAAAAAAGAAGCTTGCTCATTATCTTATACACGCTTTTTTCACGGATTTGGCCTCGATTTCCTGCAAAAATTTCGCAAAAAGCTTCATTTTGCAAACTATTGGCGACACACATCCATACTGTACCGACGGGTTTTCCCGGTTCTGCACCGGTTGGCCCCGCAATTCCCGAAGTGGCTACCGCCCATTCGCAATGGAATGCCTTGCGGGCGCCTTCGGCCATGGCTTTTACGGTCTGCTCGCTGACAGCGCCGTATTTCTCGAGAATTTCATCGCTCACTCCCAGCATTCCGTGCTTGACTTCGTTCTGGTAGGCTACGATTCCACCCTTGAGAATTGCAGAAGAACCCGCTTCGTTAACGATGCTCGATGCGATAAGCCCGCCCGTGCAGGATTCCGCCGTCGCCATCATCTCGCCGCGCTTGATCAGTTCTTCCTTGATCTTCATGGCCAGTTCGTGAATCTCGTGTTCGATATTGATTGGTTCGTTCATCATTACACCCATAAGTTAAAAACATTAGATGTCAAAAATAGACATTTTTATAAAAAACTTGAATTTTTTTTTCTCATGTCATGCCGGACTCCGTTCTCTTTGGTCACTTGGGCTTTGGCCCTTAGTGATCCATGATCCGCGTATGGGGACGGCATCGGCATCTTGTGTCGCAAAAATTAAATAACTTTAGTTGTTACGACTCTTTCGTCTAGTATTCTTTTTCTATATTCGCGCACAATGACCGCAAAAACCTTCATAATGGCGCTTTTGGTGCTGTGTGTCTCTATATTTGCTGAGACCCCTGCGCCGGTTGCTGCCCCTGACTCGGTTCAGGGGAATGCGCCGGATTCTACCCGCAGTGCAGTGGAGGTTGCCGTTGAATCCGAAGACGATTCCGATGATGAAGGCGCTCCGGAATCGCCTAGCGAAGAAAGTTTTGAAGTCTCTTCGACTCCGCTTGTTAAGGGCAAAACGGGCATCGAGGCTATCGATACGCTCCCGGTGAACGAATGGGATATCCCCACAAAGCGCAATTCGCTTAAATACGCCATGCTTTTTAGCTTGCTCCCCGGTGGCGGTCAATATTACACGGAACATTATGTTCGTGGTGGATTTTTGACGGGTATCGAGGGATTGCTGATTTATGATGTCTTTTTCAATAGATCGTATCAGCGCGATAGGCTTTTGGAACGTGCACGCCCTTTCCAAGATTCCGTCAGTTATTATTCTTCCAAACTCCTAAACAGTTCGCGAGATAGCATTACTATATACCATTCTAAGCGATTGGATTTTTTGGAAAGAGTTCGTGCGCAGAGCGATAAGAAAATGGAACAGGAAGATGTGCGCAAGGCCGAAGTGGCTTGGCTAATTGGCGTTCACCTTTATGGCATGTTCGATACGTTTGGCATTTGGTACAATAATAACTATCGAAGCACGGAATATCGCGATATGAAGACGGCGCTCCTTTGGGCTATTTTGCCGGGTGGCGGACAAATTTTCAATCGTGACTTTGGTAAGGCTGGGCTTGTCTATATGGGTATCCTAGGGGCTGTCGCTAGTGTTTCTACGTCACAAAATATGGTTAATTATTATGTTGAACGTAAACACTTGGTCGAAAAGGAAAATCCGAAATCTGATGAATACGATCGAATCGAAGAACGCGTGACATATTACCGCAAGAACCGTAATACGTATATTTGGGGTGGAATATTAATTTACTTGTACTCCATCGCCGATGCCGCTGTGGATGCGCTTTTGAGCGATTTCGATAGCCCCTTGCACATGGCTCTTCTCCCGAATTTCGAAGGTGGCGCCCAAGCGGTAATGACGTTTGATTTTTAGCCCATCTTAAGCTTAGGCATGGGGATGCCATCATGAATCTTCGTGAACGTTCCTTGGTACTTGCCATCGGCATTACGAGTAAATTCAAAGCGAGTCACCATCGCGTAAGTGAATAAACCTTCAACGAAGACCTCGTCTGGCAGTCCGCAACGGGAATGCTGCAAAGCGGCAATCACGCCAGCATGCGTAATGCAAAGGAACTCTCCATCGTCGGGGAGCGTGTCCAAAAATTTTCCGGCGCGTTTGTCTATATCGTAGAAGTTTTCGCCTTCTGGAAAGCGGTAACCGCGGAGGTCGTTTACCCATGCGTGCATTTCCGAACGCGGAACGGCGGTGAGCTTTTGTCCTTCCCATGTGCCAAAGTTTAGCTCGATAATTGCCGGTTCTTTTTCGACAGGCAAACCAAGCAACTTGGAAGCTTTGTCTGCAAACCTTGTGCAGCGGAGGAGCGGGCTCGAGAACAAGCGCGTCGGCTTTGCGTTCGCCTCGGTCAAGGCCTTGAGCGCTTTGTCAGATTCGTCATCAAAAGTGGGGGAAACGTCGAAGTCCAGTCTCCCATAACAAACGTCATTAGGATTGTAAGGCTTTGTATGTCGAATCGTCCAAAGTATCATTGTTAGGTTATAGGTTGTAGGTTATAGGGGTTAGAATCTAGGACGCCTAAAATAAAAAAACGTCCAAAGGACGTTAAAAAAATCCTAGGCTACCTGAGCACATAAAGATCCGCAAGTCCGTTGCTGCTTTCGCCCTGGCGAGTTGCCCGCAAATAATCATTGCGCAGGGCCTAGGACCCGCAAATATAGAATCAAAGTATTTTTTTTGCAAGGGTTTTACGTTGTCTACGAAACAAAAATTCCCATATTATACACCTCCTTTGTGACTCCCTTCAAAAAGTGGTCAAAATTACCCCATTTTTGTACTTTTCTTCGTAACTAATGTTTTACTGTTAAAAAAATCTTACTATATTCAGTATAGAGTGTTTGAGGTGTGGATCTTTTTTGTTGGGGTCTATATTATGAAAAAAGGAAATATTTTTTTGAGAACAATTTTGAGTACTGTGGCGGCCACACTAGGCCTGGCAGTCTCATCTTCGGCACAAAGTGAAGAACCGGCTGTTGAACGCGACACCGTGTTGATGGATCCACTCTATTTTGTTGTGGATGGTTCCGCCGTTAATGATGAAAATGAAAACCAGCGCCTCTGGAACGAGCTTATGAAGTATAAGCTCTGGGGAACCGATTCTGTTATTTTCAATAAAGGTGGCTTTAGAATTGCTGAACCGAGCGGCTATACCGGAACGGCGAAAGGCAAGGTCATGTTCTATAATGGTGGACATACGTTAGGTGGTCCTATCATTTCGGGTAATGATCTTGATTTTGGTTATTATGGTGGTGGTGCTGATGGTGATACTTTGTTGAAAGGGCCTGTACGTGCTGGGTGGTTGACGCTTACAAATTGGTATGATGCTCCAAATGCGAAGTATGAGGGCATATATTGCTTTGAGGGGCAAATTTATTTCCCTGGTCCAGATCGCTTTACAAATCCCAATAGAAATGAAAATGAACATCGTGAAGGGGATGCTGTTGATGTGACAAAACGTTTTATCGCGAACGTTCATAAGGGTGGTGGAAAAATTTATGCAGACTGGGACAAAGATATGCCTGTTCCGGGCAGTTCAGATGTAATAGTTCCTGGTTTGCCTGATTTATTCAATAATGATGGCACCGGTCTTGATGGCCATTTTAAAGATTGTCCTAAAGATGAAGTCCCTGAACCGGAAAAGAAACTTTCTGTTCCTGCTATTAAAACTGTTTCAAGTTGGGATCCTGCTATAGATGTTTCTTCAAATGCAGGAAAGATTATCTTTGTTCATGTTCCTCCTATAACAGCTGAAGATTTGAAACAAAGTCCCAAAAAAGTTTGGTATGACAAGTATGTTGAAAATGTTAAGGCAGGTGGTTCAAAGGGGGAAATTATTTATGTCCTAATGCCTTCGAATAAACATAATGCGAATAAAAAAACTGGACGCTTGACCCGCATTTTCTCAAGAGATGGCTTTAATTTTGAAAATTCTGCTAATGACATGAAAATTCAAGTCGCAATTGTGAAAGACAATGCCACTTGGGATGAAACGGCTCAAATGTGGAAAAATCTTAATGAGCCTGAATATAATGAACATGGATTACCTTTAGAAATTGAAAATGAAGATAAACCATATTGGATTCGAGGGACGGGAGAATGGAAAAATCTAGATAAAATTAACATTACGCCTGTAGCAGATTCAAATTATGCTGGTAATCTTTTGTTCTATACAACTGCTCCTGTTGACTGGAAACCTTTTACAGGAACAGATGGAGACAAAAGTGTTGGTGCTAAATTCCAAGGAACCTTTATTACAACAGATAATTTCTTTATTGCAGATCATTTGAGCATTGCTGGCCAGTTGATTGCAGGAAAAAAACTCAGGTTTGAATCTGACTTTGATGGCGAGTTCCACTACGTTCCGTTTAACGCTGCAGAAATCAAGTCCAATATTTTCTCTTCCGATACGTTTAAGGAAAAGGATAACTATTGGTATCCTATGAACTTCTACTTGACGGATACGGCTCATACTGAAGTATCTTTTGATTATTGCTTGGCATTCTTTGGCGGTAATCCTGGTGAAGTTGCTATTCCGGGTAGCATGGCAGGGTTGAGCTTTGCAGATAAAGATGACCTTGCTTTTGGTGCTGTTGATTCGGAAGGTAACACTCATCCGATGCCGCTCTGCTCGAAGAATGAAACTGGGCATGTTGTTATTGCTAAAAATACTCGTGTTCCGACAGCAGCAACGATGCCATACATTAGTGTAAGGCGCGATAGTACAATTGAAGAAGATGAGTATATGTTGTTCAAGATTACGAACTTGAACGGCGCTACCATCTCGGGCGGACGTTTTGATGGTGGTCTTTTGGTTAAATTGATTGATGACGATAACAAACCGCCCCACTTTATTGATTTGGACAAAACAAAACTTGTTGTCCCTGAAAATACAACGAAGGCAAAGGCTGGCACCATCAAGGCTGAAGATGACGAAGGTGATAGCTTCACGTACGAAATTACGGGTGGCACGGCTGAAGATTTGTTTGATATTGGGCTTACATCGGGTGTTGTAACCATGAAAAATGGTGTAGAACCGTTCGATTACGAAGAATGGGCTGAATCTAACACGTCTTATACCCTTAAAGTGGAAGTTTGCGATACAAGAGCGGGCTCGTTTAATACGTTGCTTTGCTCTCAGGCTACATTCAAGGTTAGTGTGGGAGACGTTAACGAACCGCCTTACTTTACAAATGTTTCCAATACTATCGAAATTGCCGAAAATGCTTCTTTGTCATCTAACAAGGTTTCTTCCGAAGATACGGATAGCAAAACCTATACACAAGATACCAAGTTCCTTTCCGATGAATATGCCATTATTGATGGTGATAGTGACATCTTTGAAATAACATCTACAGGCTATATCAAGCCTAAAGTTGTCCTTGATTATGAAACCAAGAGTGAATATGAAATCAAGGTGAGAGTCCGTGATGCCAATAGGGATTCTGATAAAAACCTCTTGTATCCAGATCTTTATGAAGATAGGGTTTTCAAGGTTGTTGTAACGGATGTCGAAGATGGTCCTAAGTTTGAATATGTTGCATACAACGGAACCATTGACGAAAACTCGGTTAATCCTGATGCTGTTAAAATGGATCATAAGATTAAGGCTACGACCTCGCAGGTTGGCGCTACCATTACCTATAGCTTGGTCGATGAATCCAAAACGTTTGAAATAGATCCGAGTACAGGTGTCATTACCGTCGCTAAGAACGCTGTTCTCGATTATGAAACGAAGAATACTTATACAATGACGGTGATTGCCTCGGATAATGGCAAGGTTGTTCAAACCGATAAGGCTGCGGTCACGATTACCTTGAATGACGTGAACGAAAAGCCGATTTTTGTCGAACCGACCAAGACGCTTACGTTCCCGGAAAACGAAAAGGGATATGTTATTGGTTCGCTTACCTTTGATGACCTTGATACGGCTACAAAATTCCGTAACAACAAGTTTAAGCTTTTGAACAATGAGAAGGATTTCATTTTGGATGAAGATACGGGTGTGCTAACAACAGCTCGCAAGTTCGACTATGAAACAGAAGAAAAAACGTATGAACTGAATATCCTCATTTATGATGCTTCGGGCGATGATAATCTTACGGCTACCGGAACGATTGTTGTTGAACTTACGAATATCAATGAACCACCGTTCCTGACGAAGACTGAATTTACAGTTCCCGAAAGTGATCCTGTTGGTACAGCGCTCAAGGAAAATCTTGAAGCGGATGACATCGATGGTCCTGACACTAAATTCAATTTCTTTATTCTTGATGGAGACGAGGAAGTAAGTGCCACAAAGGAATTTAAGCTGGATTCCAAGACTGGCGTGTTCACTGTTGCATCTCCGCTGGATTTCGAAAAGAAGGAATCTTATTCCATCAAGATTCGTGTTCGTGATGAACATGATGGCTTCTCGGATTCTACGGTTACCATCAAGGTTATTGATGTGAATGAAGCTCCGTCGATTGTCGTGGATACAATTTATGTGAAGGAAAACCAGAAGATTAATGATCCGTTCAGCACGGTCAAGACCGACAAGGACGATCCGGATATCAAGAATGCTGATTTCCGTAACAATGTCTACGAAAATACGGATAACAACGAAACCTTCAAGGTGAACCCGAACGGTGATGTTATTCTTCTCAAGACGGTTGACTATGAATCTGATTCTATTTACTCGATAATGGTTCGAGTCACCGATAAGGACGATAAGAATCTTACCTCGACCAAGAAGGTTGTAGTCAAGGTGCTTGACGTTTACGAAAAGTCTGTTGTCAAGATTACGCGAGTGTCCGACAAGGATTCTGTGTATCTCAATCCGGATTCTGTCTTTGTGAACCAGCCTTACGTAGATGTTGAATGGCTTGCCGATGACAAGACGAAGACCAGCACGGATTCGCTCAAGCCGGGCTGCAACGTGATTACCAAGACGTATAAGGATCCGACAAAGAATGATCCGGGTTCTGCTTCTGTTGTCGTCTGCTACAGCGATGCTGCTCCGATTGTGACCATTTCTGCTAATGGTGATAATGTTAGTGCAGACAACATATACACTGTTGTTGAAAAGGCGACAAAAAATGATACCGCGATTTATGTGAACGAGAAAAAGAACGATATCAAGGTGACAGTCAAGGATACTGCTGCAAATGTTTCCAAGTCGTTTACTGTGAACTTGGTGCTGGACACGGTTTCTTATTCGGAAGATATCTTCAAGAATATCAAGAGTGTTGCAGACGCCAAGATTTCTCGTAAGGACAAGTCATCTTCTGAAGTTTCCACAACTTCTGAAAATGGAAATACCATCAAGAACACTTATACCGAAACGGTCAATGGTGTAACGGCAACCGTTACCTATTACACCGACAAGAAGGGAAATGACATTAAGCGTTCTGTGATTACGTCTTCGGGTAAAACAGAAGAAATCGCGGTCATCGAAGTTTCTTACACGGCTACAAAGCTTGATGGCACGAAGGTGACGATTTCGTACTTCGCTGATGCCTCTACGGGTGAACGCGTAACGTTGAAGACTGGTCTTACGGAAAGTGAATCGGTGCTTTCTGCCGATGGCGATGACATTGTGGGTACATACAAAGTATCTTATACCTATACTGATAAGAACAACAATGCCGTTAATGTCTCGTATTACCTTGATGAAAAGGGCAAGATTGCTAAGAATAAAGAAGGCAACATCGGCTACAATGTCGGTTATACCTACGTGAACAAGTATGGTAACTCTTCTTACAAGGAAGTGTTTATCGTGCTTGACCAGAAGGGACCTGTCGTAAAGATTGAATCTCCGTCTGAAGGTGAAGTGCTTACGGCAACGTTTGTTGAAGTCAAGTGGACTGTCAATGGCGTTGAACAGGATACTCTTCGTGTGCAGGGGCTCGAAAAGGGCTCGAATACGATTGTTCGTGTGTTCCGCGACAAGGCGGGTAACGAATCTAGTGATACTGTGAATGTCATGGTCAAGAATGTCAAGAACATCAACATTGATGTCGAAAAGCCTGTAACGCTTGTTAGCCTTGATTCTGTGCAAAAGTACTACGACAAGAATCCGCCGAAGGATAACCAGTCTTATACGGTGAGCTTCTTCAACTACAAGAAGGATGTTGAATCTGTCGAAATTGTCGGAATCAAGGGCAAGGCTACGGAAGGTTCGGGTGATGAACTTTATCCTGGACTTGATGGTCATCTCGGACCGACACTCGTGGTCGATGCTCGTGTTCCTGTCGTGAATGCTGTGGGCGGACTGGCAACGCTGGATGACATCGTGAGTGCAAACGGTATGATTGCTCTTGAAGGTGTCGATGCCGCTAACGGCACGAAGATTCCTGTTAGCGAATACGTTGACAAGTATTGCACGGACGAATTCAAAAAGTCCATGACTTCGGATTACAGCCGTATGAACCTGTACTGGACGACTATTCGAGTGAATGTCTGGGTCTATACGAATTTGGGCTCGTTTATTGAAAAGTACACTTATGATTACGATCTTGATGATCCGGATTACGTAAGCAGTGCGGGTCATATCAAGACGTTCTTCGAAATGACTCCGGACAAGAATGGTGACGTGAGAACGAAGAAGGGACGTCTCCTTGGTACTGGAGCCTACCTCTTCAAGACCGAGGTCAAGATGACATCGAAACTTCGCTGCACGCTCCCGCCGGTCAGCCAGGACGAAGCGAACAGGAAGAAGAACGCTGTTATCAAGTCCAGCGACGAACTTCTCAAGTCGTTCGGCTATAGAAGGCCCGTTAACAAATAGGTGTATCGGTTGTTGACAACTTGTAAAGGTGGAATGGATAATTCCACCTTTTCTCGTTTAAAATTCTTATTTACTAGTCCAAAATTCTGCTTTAACAGGCTTATCCCGCATCTGCAGAACTATAAACTTTTCTATACAATACACTTGTTACAGAAAACTGCCAAAATGATACTCTTTTTTGTAATATTTCAAAAAATTAATTTTGTATTGGAATAGTCCATTACTATATTTCTTTTAGAGTGCTGGGATGTATGGGGAAAACTGTGGCAAATTGGATGCATACGATTTGCCGTAGAGAAAGGAGCGTAGAAAAAATATGTGGTTTAAAAAGTTGAGTCTTAAAGCAGCAGTCCTGATGTTGGCTGGTGTGGCATCCTCGATAGCCCAAACCGGTATTTCACCGATGACATTTGGCGATGCTAGTACGGATGTAAACAACTGGAATTACCTGACACAGTATAAGCTGTGGGGTACTGATGGTATTCAATTGGGGAATCGCCCCGGCTTTTACGATCCTGAGTATTTTGACAAATCCACAATGAGTTATCCTCCGGATGTCGATTTGTTGTCTCTTGGTGCTGTAGGTACTTTGAAGAATCTCTCTTCAGTTGGTGATGGCGGATGGCTTGATGGTCCTATTGTTGTTGGTGGTAACATTACCAATAGTGGACAGAACTTTGAAATTTTGACAGGTCCGATTCGTACAAATGGTAGTAATGCTGCTATTGTTCGTAGTGGCGTTCAGACTTGTAATTTGACGGCATCAACTGGTAAATGCGATCCTTCGATAACTCCAGATTATCGCTCGAACATAAAGGTTCCGACTCTGAGTGGCGTTTCATGGGGTGGAGCTCTCTCTGTAGGTAATAATCCAGATAAAAGAACCGTTATTGATGTAAGTTCCGCATGTTCTGGTGGTAATTGTGATTTGTTCTATAGTTCAATTAATTTTGAAAATGATAGCCGTCTTGTAATTTCTATTCCTGACAAGCATATTGCTCGCATTTTTACAAAAAGTTTGAATTTGAAAACGCATCCGGAGATTGTTGTTCGCGATCCTAATAAAGGTGACCTTACTCCTCAGGATTATAAGGGTAACTTGCTGATTTATGTCGATGGTGACATTACTTTCGAAAATATCGATAATGTGCAGATCATGGGTACTTTGGTTAGCAACGGTACGTTAACGATGAAGTGCAATATGATTATTTCGGGACAATTTATAGCGAATAAGATTGTTATCGGTAATGAAATTGATGCTAAAAACTTTACGTTTACACCTATAAAGCCGACTCCAAAGCTTGTTGTAGATAACAAATCAAAGAAAATTAAGGAAAGTGACGATTGGTACGCTCTCGACGTCGTTTTGGATGGAGAATCTGATAAAGTTGTAACCTTTGATTATTGCTTTGACTTTTATAACGATAATGGTGTTAGCGTTTCTGGTGTTTATGCAGGATTTGATGATGTTGCAAAAGCTGATGCTAGCCACAAATTCCCGATATGCAATAAGGGGGAATCGGAAAAAGGTGAAATTCCTGTAGGAAAAACAAAGGCTACTGGTATTAGTATCAAGGCTTTGGTTGATGGTCTTATAGAAGATGACGAGGCTCTGTGGTTCCAGGTAAATAATATTAAGGGCGCAGAGTTGTCTAGTGATTATGAAAAAGGTTTTGGTTACAAAATTTACATTGTAAGTAACGATGAATACCCGACGGTTAAGAGCGCTCTTAAATTTGATGTTAATGAAGATGAAAAACACACGTTTACTAAAGCGGAATTCCAGTTCCAGCATGCTACACAAGAATTTGCTTCTGTTATTATAACGAACCTTCCGAATAAGGGCTCCCTGTCTTTCAACGGCACAAAAATTACCTCTGTTGGCTCGGGTAAAACAATTGCTGTTGCTGATCTTGGTAAGCTTACATACCAGGCTGCATCGAATGAGTTTGGTAATAGTTACGCCACGTTTAAGTACAAGGTTGTTGGTGATGGCGTTGATGGTGGTAACACGTCTAAAGAATACACTGCTACAGTCAATGTAATTCCTGTCAACGATAAGCCGACTGTTACGGATGCTGTATTTACCGTTAATGAATTGGATCATGCTGTTGCTGGTGGTCCGATTGTTATTACTGATGTTTCTAATGAAAGAAATGTGGATACATACACTTATAAGCTCGTTAATGTGTCGGGTAGTGATTATTCTGCATTCAATAGTCTGTTTGAAATCAGCAAGTTGAGCAACCAGAATGCGACGATTAAGGTGAAATCTGGTGCTGTGTTGAATTACACTACTAAGAATACATATGTTGTGTATGCGACTGTAACGGATGACGCAGCAACAGAAACAAAGGTTGTTGCTGGTGCACAAACATCTGCTCAGTTTAAGATTACTGTCAAGATTAAGAACGAAAACGATGCTCCGACCATTAAGGACCAAACATTTACTATTGCTGAAAAGAAGGCTGATGGTAGCGATTGGCCAAGCGGTACAAGTGTTGGTAAGGTGACTACGGCAAGTGACCCGGATGGTGATCCATTGACTTATAGCATTGTGACTACGGGAACTCCGTTCAAGTTTAATAATGGTTCTAACGAACTCGTTATTACAGATGGCAGCGTACTTGATTATGAAACCAAGTCGAAATGGACTTTGAAGGTTCAAGTTTCTGATGGTGAACTTTATGCTACGGCTACCGTTACCGTTAATTTGACAGATGTGAATGAACCAATTGGTGATGTTGTTTTGTCGAAGGAATATACGGTAAAAGAAAATACGGATGAACATCCCGCCGTTACGTCTATTGGTACGTTTACGGTCTTTGATCAAGATGCAGGTGATGTCCTGACTTATTCTTTGACAGGTGCTTTGACGGGTGCTGCTGATGCTACTACCGCTAAAAAGAATTTGTCTGATATTTTCGTGCTCAAGGAAACTAAAAATACCGATGGCACAAGAACCGTATCCATTAATGTAAAGAATGCCGCTTTGCTTGATTACGAAAAGCTTTACAACAGTAGCAAGAATACAAAGTACATTGCAACAATCACTATTACTGATAAAGCTAACCACAAAGTTACAAAGACTACAAATATTGCAATCCAAGATGTCAATGAAAAGGTTTCTGCTAAGGGTGGCACATTCTACTTGAACGAACATTATCCGGTTGGAAGCCCGCTGTGTGCTGAACCGTATAAGGATGCCGATACGTTTGAACCGACTGAATGTCAAACGTTTGCACGAGTGGAAGGCACTGATTTGGATCTATATACGGATTCTTTCAAGAATCTGACTTATAAGATGTCTACGAAAAATACAGGAACGATGGCTGCTGATGCTAAAAAGTTTACTGTTAACGCCAATGATGGTAGCTTGTATTCTAATGCAGATGACTTTGATTGGGAATTGGGAACTAGAACATACAAGTTCTTGGTGACTGTTTCTGATGGGGAATTCTCCGCTGATGCCGAAGTTACTGTGAAAATTGAAAACATTAAGGAACCTGAAGTAAACCTCAACACAGAAGGCTCTGCAATTGTTAAAGAAAATACGCCTCCTGGTATAGAAGTAGATGACTTTGCTTCTATTGATGATGAGGCCGTGCGAGCAGAATTGGATAAGATTGTTGGAAAAATTTCTTATGAAATTGACCAAACGGCTAGTGCCAATGCAAAGGGTCTCTTTGAAATTGATGACCAGATGGGTATTATCACCGTCAAGTCGGGTGTTGACCTTGATTTTGAAGCGATTTATCCTAGTGTTGAATATACGGTCAAGGTTGTAGCTTCTGGAAAGAATGTGGATGGTGCTGAAGTGAAGGTTAATATCGACAGAAAGATTGTTGTTGTCGATGTTAACGAAAAACCTGAAATTACTGGGGCTTCTCAATCAACACAGAATAAGCTTCCTTCTGGTGTCACTAAGAAAAATCTTGAAATTTATGTTCCTGAAACATGGACGAGTGCTAATGATGTCTTTGGTAAAGTCAATGCAACGGACCCGGATAATGCGTATGGTGCGCAAGCACATCCGTATAGGTTTAATGTGCTGACTTATAAGATCGAAGAAATTATTCCTGATGCTAATGGTAGTACCGATTTCCCATTTGAACTTAATCCAAAGACGGGTGAGTTTACTGTTACTGCCGGTAAAGAACTTAACTATTCAACAAAGAATCGCTATGAATGTGTCGTAAAGGTGATGGACAATTCCTTGGATCCGAAGAATCCTGTCCAGTCTACCACGGCAAATATTGTGATTCTCGTTACGGATGTCAACAGACCTTCTATATTTAAGGTTCTTACAAATCCGTACGAAGTTGAAGAAAATGTCGAAGTGCCAACTGTGTTGGATGGCAAGCAAATCATCGTTTATGATGAAGATGATGCTGACATCGATAATTTGAAGATTCTCATAACGGATAATGATGCTACTGCAACTCGTGACGCTGCTAAACTTTTCGAAGTTGTTCAGGTGGGAAAAACGGACACGAAAACTCATTTGAGCACATTTGTTGTCCAGACAAAGGCCGATTTGGATTACGAAGCTTTGTATTTGGCTACGGAATCTGGCGCCGTATTTAATGTAACGTTGACTATTGAAGATAAAGCGAAAAATAAGACTTCTCAGGATACTAGAATTCAAGTCAATGACGTGAATGAAAAGCCTACATTTGATAAAAGGTCTTATGCATTCTCTGTTCGCGAAAATATTGCCAAGGATTCTGTATTGGGTACAGCAAAGGCGACAGACCCGGATCTTTACACTCCCAAGTTCCATACGCTTTACTTCTCTTTGATCGGTTCTGATGCTGCTCCGTTCGATATCAACGTAAGTACTGGAGAAATTTCGGTTACTAAGTCTGCTAAGCTTGACTTTGAAACCAAGTCGACATATAAGTTCAAAGCCGTTGTGACGGATAAGAAATTCTCGGATACCGTTGATGTCGTGATTACGGTGAAGGATGTTGATGAAACTCCGATATTCGATAAAGTCCCTGACTTGGCTGTTGATGAAAATACATTGAAGGGTGATAAAGTTGGCACTGTCGTTGCCAGTGATGACGACTGCAAGAACAGCCATACTTGCAAAAAGCCGACTTATTCACTGGGAGCTACAGCGACGGATGCGGATGACTATAAGTCATTTAGCATTAATGCTTCTACAGGTTTGATTACTGTAGCTAAGGACAGTATTTTGAACTACGAAAAACAGTCTGAATATTCAGTTCGTGTAATTGCAACTGATGGCGACGATCCGACACTTTCTACGTTTGTCGATGTCACGATTAAGGTCAATGACGTGAACGATGCTCCGACTTACGAAGAAAAGGAATATGTATTCGAAATCCATGAAAATGCTCCGGTTGGAGAATTTGTTGGCTCTGTTGTCGCCGATGATGAAGATACATGGAGTAAGCTCACGTATGCCCTTTCTGATTACGAAGCTGGTTCTAAGGATGCAGCAGCCTTTAAGATTGTAGATGGCAAGATTTATCTTGTCGCTAATACCTTGAATTATGAAACGAAGAATCAATATCAGGTTTGGGCAAAGGCTACCGACAATGGTGATTCTAAGGGATTTGCGAATTACACAGCAACGACTCTCGTGACCATTAATCTCATTGATGATCCGGATGCTCCGATAATTCATGATGATGGCAAGGCTAGCTACGATGTTGCTGAAAATACGGCTGACAACAACACTCCGAATGGTAAGGAAATTGCTTGCTATTGGGTTGAGGATGAAGACAAGGGACAGGTTGCAACACTCGTTGCCTACGTGACGGATGTGGGCAATACCGATGCTGATCGTATTTTTGATGCGAAGATGAAGAAGGATAGCCTTTGCCTTATCGTGAAGGATGCTTCTAAGCTCAATTACGAAACAAATAAGCATACTCACAAGATTACTGTTGAAGTGATGGATGCTGACAAACTGACCGCCAAGGTGGAAAAGACTATTAACGTCATTGACGTGAACGAAATGCCGATTATTTCGGGTAACTCCACATTCTCGTTCTACGAAAATAAGGGCAAGGATTACGTCGTCGGTAAGCTCTATTCCGATGATATCGATACGTCCAAGGCCTTTACGAACAATGTCTTTACAGCTGTGGGTGGCGATACAGATTTGTTCACGATTACCGATGATGGCAAGATTAAGACAAAGCGCGACTTTGACTATGAAGCAGAACCTGTTCGTACGTTCGAGTTGGAAGTTGCTTTGTCTGATAAGGACAACAAGACTTATCCGAAACTTACCACCAAGACAACAGTTACGATTATCTTGAAGGATGTTCCGGAAGTTCCTGAAATTACGAGCAAGGAATTTAGTGTTAAGGAAAATTCTGATCCTGATGTCCTTATTGGTGTAATCGAAGCTACCGACCCGGATGGCGATTCCGAATTCCTGTTCTCGCTTGCTAAGGATGATCCTTATGTCATCGTGAAGCCGAATGGTGAAATTCGAGTCAAGGACGGTGCAGATATTGATTACGAAAAGGTTCAGAAGTTCACGATTACGGTGACGGTTAAGGATGCCGATGGTCTTGAATCCGATGGTGACATTCTTATCAAGGTCATTGATGTGAACGAACCTCCGACAATCAAGCCGCAGGAATTCACGTTCCTGGAAGACTCCAAGCCTGGTACCAAGAAGGGCCCGGTTGAAGCAACTGATCCGGATACGAAGAATCCTGACTTTAGCGACTTGAAGTTCTATCCTGTTGAAGAAAACGAAAAGTTCGATATCAAGGAAAATGGTGACATTGTCCTGAAGGGCGACCTTGACTACGAAACAGAGAAGAGCTATGTCATCAAGGTCTATGTGACGGATGGTGAATTCACGGATACGACGGATATTACCGTCAAGGTGGGTAACGTCATCGAAAAGTCTGTTGTTGAAATTACTCGTGTCGAAGCAGGAGACTCTGTCTATATCAAGCCGCCGAAGGATAAGCCGATCTACACGAACCAGGAAGTCATTACGGTGGAATGGACTCAGGATGGCAAGACCATGACAAGTCTCGATACCTTGAAGGAAGGCTGCCAGTACATTATCAAGAAGTACAAGGCTCCGGATAAGGATGTCGAAGGTGCCGATACTGTCGAAGTGTGCTATAGCACAGCCGCTCCGATTGTCGATATCGATGCCGACAAGATCAAGGTTGTTGCTGATAACATCTACACGATTGTTGAAAACGTAGACAAGAAGGATACTTCTGTTTACGTGAACTCCAAGACTAAGGATGTTGATGTTTCCGTGATTGATACGGCTTATGCGGATTCTGCTTCTAAGTACAAGTCTTCGTTCAAGGTAACTGTGGTCTTGGATACGGTTGCCGTGTCTGATAAGACTGTGAAGGAAATGGTGGAAATCTCCAAGTCCGAAGTTACGCTTGAAAAGAAATCGAAGTCTGATGTCAAGACGAAGCCGGTTGGCGATAAGTTCAAGGTTTCCTACGATAAGGTCATAGATGGTGACTCTGTTACGGTTTCCTACTACACCGATGACAAGGGTGAAATTGTCAAGACGACTGTTATCGATGAAAACGGCGAAAAGAAGAGTATCGAAGTGATTGAAGTCTCTAAGACTGTCGATGTAAAGGGCCAATCTGTGGTTGTCTCTTACAAGGCCGATGCCGAAACAGGCAAGATCTTGTACGGTGATTCCGAAGGCAACTTGTTGGTCAGTGTTCCGAAGAGCTCCTCTAGCGGTGATTCTAAGGACAATTCTTCTGATGAAGTTGATTTGAAGACTGGTGTGGGCGCTTTCACGGTGACTTACGTGACCAAGAGTACTACTGGCACTGCTACAGTCTCTTATACCATTGACGAAAAGGGCAAGATTCCTTCGAACGAAGAAGGCGACAGAGGCTACCTCGTGACCTACACTTACACCAACAAGTATGGCAACTCTGCTGACAAGTCGGTGTTCATGGTGCTTGACAAGCGTGGCCCGATTGTGAAGATTAATTCTCCGTCTGATGGTGAGGTGGTCTTTGCTAACTTCGTCGATGTGGATTGGTGCATTGCTGTCGATGGTGACGAAAAGAACTGCGTCAAGCAAGATACTTTGAATTTCCAGAGCCTCAATGCTGGTTTGAATACTATCAAGCGTATTTACCGTGACAAGGCTGGTAACGAAACTATCGCTACGGTTGATGTCATGATGAAGAAGGCTAAGGACATTAACGTCAATCTTGAAAAGCCGATGATTATCGTTTCGATTGACTCGGTGAACAAGTACTACGAAAATAACCCGCCTGAAAAGGATCAGAAGTATGCTGTCACGCTCTTGAATCCGAAGACTCAGAAGGAAGAAGAGGTGGTTAAGGGCTTCAAGAAGGAAACGAAGAAGGGCTCTGGCGATGAACCGTACCCGGGTTACGATGGTCACATTGGTCCGACGATTAAGGTCGACATGAAGGTGCCTGTTGTAAGTGCTGTGGGTGGCCTCGCTACTTTGGACGATATCGTTATTAACGGTAATCAGATTGCTTTGGAAGGCGTCGATGCTGACAATAGTGAAAAGATTTCTGTTGATGAATACGTCGAAAAGTACTGCTCTTCTGAATTCAGAGAAGAGCTGGGTAAGGATTACAGCAAGGCTATGCTCTACGAAACCAACGTTCGTGTAACACTTTGGTTCTACACGACTGGCGGTCAGTTTGTTGACAAGTATCGTTATGATTTCGATATCGACAATCCTGATTTTGTTGACAAGGCTGGTCTTGTGAAGTCGTTCTTCGAAATGAAACCGGATATTAACGGTGAATTGAGAGACAAGTCTGGTCGTCTCTACGGTACTGGCCCGTATATCGTAAAGGTCAATGTCGATATCCGTTCTAAGCAGCGTTGCGTTGTCCCGCCGATTGGCAAGTCCAAGATTGGTGATGTCATCAAGTCCAGCGACGAAATGCTGAAGCGCTTCGGTTACAGACGTCCGGTGCTTCGCGGAAACGAAAAGTCTTCTGAATCTTCCAAGAAAGAAGATAAGAAGGATGACAAGAAGTCCGACGAAAAGAAAAAGTAATTCTTGATTTAAAGTGAGAAAATCCCGAGCACCGCTCGGGATTTTCTATTTTTGCATAAAAACGAGGTTTTATATGGGTATTGAAGAACGTTCTACATTAGTTTTTGCAAGCGGTGTTGGCCGTATCAAAGAAGAAAAATTGAAGGCCTCGCGTCCGCAGGGCGACGGTGTTGTTCGCATTATGCTAAAGCGTCTTGGCGGTGGCAAAATGGCCAGTGTTGTTTCGGGAATCCCCATGGATGAAGATGAACTCAAGGAACTAGCTCGTACTTTAAAGCAAAAGTGCGGTGTGGGTGGTTCCGTCAAGGATTTTAATATCGAAATTCAGGGAGACAAACGCAACGTGCTCAAGGCTGAACTCGAAAAGAAAGGCTATACGGTAAAGCTTGCTGGCGGCTAAACGAATGATTATGTGTTTTGGTTCACGTTCTGAACATTTTCTCACAAATTCCGACAAAAAAAAGTAAATTTATCGTAAGAAAATAAATAGCGAGGTCTTATGTCTTGGCATCGGTCTTTATCTTGTTTTTTACTTGCGACAATAGCAACATGTGCTTTTGCAGCACCCAAGGCGGGTATTGTCAGCATCGTTGTTCCTGATGCGTTTAAGAGTGCCAAAAGCTGTGCTGACGACGCTGAATGGAAACCGGCTAAGTATAATCAAAAATTTGACCAGAAGAACTGTTTTAAAACGCACGATGGCGGTTCAATCACGTTAACGTTGAAGGGCGATAACAGCACGCTCACCATCGGTGAAAATTCTATAGTCAGTGTCGATACTCTTATTGAAGACGACGGAATGGGGAACTTCATTATAAAGCCTCAAATCCAAAAGGGATATATGGGCTTTAATGTGGAAAAGAATAAGGGCAATAATGTGGATTTTGCCACGGGTACAGCGGCTGCTTCGATTCGCGGTACGGAAGGCTTTATCGGCGGAAACGACTGGGCCTTTTTTGGTAGCCTTAAACACGGGTCGTTGGCAATTCAGCCAAATATTGCCTCTGGTCATGGTGAGTTTATGATTGGCGATGGTGAAACTGCAATCGGTAATAAGAGAGATCTCGTTTCCTTGCCTCTCAAGTCGTCTGGTGATATGGGTTTTGCTAAAATCATGAACAAGATTATTGCCGATTCAACGTTGACTTTGGAAGAGTTGTTGAATGCGGCTTTATCGGCTGATGAAGATTATCAGAAATTACTGGCTTCTGATACGGCTGCACAGGCTCCGGCAGATACGGCTAAAAAAGAAAAAGTTGAAGAAACTGTGGCATTGAAAGTTCCGCAAGTCAAGTATTCCTCTTACGATTCCCTGCGCTGTGTGGCAAATGTTTCTGTAGCGAGTGTTCAACAGGGCTCCGAAGCGCGTTTGTCTGCGGTGATGGATGGAACTCCGATTTCAGAAATTGCTGTAAAGCGCGATATGCCTAAGCGTGTTGCTCTGCGTAGCGGAGTCCATGAATATGAATTTGTTGTGGAAAATGCTGCGGGTCGCAATAGTGTCAAAAAGACCTTGGGCTGCTATCCTATGAAACCATTCTCGATTAAGGTTTATGGCAAAAAACATGAGGAAATCCAGATTCCGCCAGCTCCTCCAGGAGCTGATA
Source organism: uncultured Fibrobacter sp. (assembly GCA_947165045.1). GTDB lineage: Bacteria > Fibrobacterota > Fibrobacteria > Fibrobacterales > Fibrobacteraceae > Fibrobacter. The sequence goes on from CAMUYW010000003.1 coordinate 20,009, forward strand.
GCACTATCATGGAAACGTTGCAGTTCCAGATCCGCGTACCTGAGTATGACCCAAGTTTCTTGAATAAAGTAACTATTCGCCAAGATGGTAAAGTCATTTTGCAGGAACGTCTCTCGCAAATTCAGAACCTTGATTATCAAATCCCTGTAGAACTGAAGCGGAGCCACAAAAATCGCTTTGATATTGAAGTTATCCATAAGAGTGGTTACGCTGTGAAGACGAATAAAGTTTATGAGGTGAAGAAATGATTTTACGTGGGCTCGCTCTGGCTTCTGTTTTGGCGATTCCTGCATTCGCCCAGTCTACAGTCGATTCGGCTGATGCGAAGGCTTCGGAATCATGGTCGGTAAACGGTTCTGTCAGTGCTGAATTTGGTTACCATTCCGTTGTGACTGAAAAGAACGAAACCGACTCAGTCTTTGTGAATGGCAAGGATGAAATTTTACCAGGGAAAAAGTATCGAAACTATTTTCAGGTCCCGGGCTTTTATGGCGGTTGGAATGCGTTTGTTCAAATGCAGTCTCCAACGGGGAAGAAAATAGAATTTTCTATGGATGTCTCTCATGATGCTTGGAATCATTTCGATCCGAAATATGTTCAGGCATCGTACGAAGACCGCTTCCAGAAACTTATCTTGGGTGATTTCTTTATTTCTGGCGGCGAGCTTTATTTCTCGGGCGTCGATGTTCTGGGTGCCAGTTATGATTTTAATTTAAATGTGAATCGCGCTCAAAAAGATCCTTTGCTCGTGTTTAGTGTTTTTGGTGGTGAAGCGCAGGCCCCGAAGCTTCCTGGTGTAAGAGATCCGGATCAGTATAACTGGTATATTGGATATGACGAAGTTGAAGCTCAAAAGATGCTTTTGGGCGGCAAGGTTCTTTTGAACGCTACGAACAATTTTAATGTGACCGTGGGATTTGTCGGCAGTAAGGATTATTTGGAAGATCCTTTCTTACGTGATGGTACTAAGAGTGATGTAAATCTTTCTAATCCGATGTTTTCTTCGAGAACGTTCTTTGGCGAATTTAACGGAACCGTTCTTGGTGGGCGCGGAACGTATAATTTGCAACTTGGTTTTGGTGGAGCCGATACGGTAAACGTTGTTGCACATCGTGCTGTGAATGCCATTTTTGAGGAAGCTGGGCTAGATGTGTCTCGCTTTGCTCAATTGCGCCGCTTGATGAATAATCCATCGTCTGTGAATGCTATGGGCCGCGATGAACTGGAACTTATTTTTGGTGACAATACGGACTTGAACGTGGATGAAATGCGTAGTGAGTTGACTCGCATTTTAAAGCTGGCGCAGGAAGCGTTGAAAAAGCGTCGTGATAATGAAAAAGACGATCCGACGGATTGGACTGCTCAAAATCTGGCGTTGTCTGGCTCTTATAATTGGAAGCGTAATTCAACGATGATTGATGCGTACTTCCGTTTTGTAGGCCGTAATTACTATAGTGCTGGTTCTCCGGATCTGTTGCAGAATTCTCGACAGTTGGGTGCTAAGTTAGAACAAGATATCAAAAAATTCTGGAAGTTGAACTTGGGCTATGAATTGAATATCGAAAATGCATCGGGTCGTGGGGATGCGTATAACGTATTTGGTTTTGCCGAGGGGTCCAAGCTTGGGCTTTTGCCGGGCGCCGATGACGATTGGCTTAAAGAGCATGAACAGGACGCTTATAGAACGCTCTATATTCATGATTTTGATTTTAGAAACACGTTTAAATTGCGCGATTCTATCGAAATTTTTGCGCGTTATGCTTTGAACTATCGCACGCGTAGCACTTCGCAGAGACTCTACGGTAATTTCTTTGCTTCTTCGGGAATTTATTCGGATTCCTGGTTTGAATGCCAAAATGGTAAGCCGACGGTTGAAGTGGATACGGGCAAAGGTTCGATTCAGATGGATTCTGCTCGCTATGCGCAGTATGCTGCTTTGCAAGATGAACCCTATTTGGCAACTCAGTTTGAAGAACGCTTGCTAAAACACACCGTAGAACTTGCGGCGACAATCAAGTTCCCGAAGAATGTGTTGAAAATAGGTGGCGTTTGGACATACCGTACAGATTTGTCGAAGTTCAATCAAGATGATTTGCTGGATGATTTTGATTTCTCTGACGAAACATATGGAATTCTTGGTTATTACTTCCATGGAGGTGATTATCTTGATGCTCGCTATCCGATTTCTCTTACCACAACGCTTGATCGAGTGCGTAATACTGTAGCTATTACGCCAAGGTTTAGACTTTACAACCGCAATGATGTAAGTGAATTTGAATGGAACCTTTTGGATAACGCTTCGATTCAGTTGAATCCGGGCTTCCTTGATCTTTTGCTTCATGGAAACATTCGTCAGAATTTTATGAGCCGTAAAGAAGAAGGCAAAAGTGTTGACGAAATGGAAATGGACATGGATTTTTCCGCAGGCTTGAAATTCCAATGGACGGAAAAACTCAGCACAGAGTTGACTGCAGGTGCATTCTTTAATTATCGTCCGGACAATGCCTCTGAAGATTACAGAGATATTTACGGCTCGATTTCTGTGAATTACGATTTCTAGTATGCATATCGGATGTCATTTGTCCTCAACGGGCGGCTTTTTAGCGATGGGCGAGACTGCGGTCGCTATTGGTGCCGATACGTTTCAGTTCTTTACGCGTAATCCGCGTGGTGGTGCTGCAAAGCCTTTTGACAAAGCGGATGCCGAAGCTTTGAATTCGTTTATGGACGCGCATAGCTTTGCGCCAATTTTGGCGCATGCTCCTTACACGCTGAACGCCTGTGCTGCGGATCCGTCGCTTCGGCAGTATGCGCAAGATGTGATGAAGGACGATTTGTTCCGCATGGACCATTTCCCGCGGGCAATGTACAATTTCCACCCTGGTAGTCATGTGAAGCAAGGTGCCGAAGTGGGAATAGAGCTCATTGCGGATCACCTCAATGCGATTTTGCGGACCGACCTGAAAACGAAAGTGCTGTTGGAAACGATGGCGGGGAAGGGGTCCGAAGTCGGGCGTACGTTCGAGGAATTGCGTGCGATAATAGACCGTGTGGAACTGAATGAAAAGGTTGGCGTGTGTTTGGATACGTGCCACGTTTTTGATGGCGGTTACGATATCGTGAACCATTTGGACGATGTGCTTGAAACATTCGACAAGGTGATTGGCATTAAGCGCTTGTGTGCTGTTCATTTGAACGATAGCAAGAATCCGTTGGGAAGCCATAAAGACCGTCACGAGGTTATCGGTGGTGGTTTTATTGGACTTGATGCGCTTGTGAATGTCGTAAATCATCCGGCGCTGAAGGGTTTGCCGTTCTATTTGGAGACCCCAAATGAATTGCCTGGCTATGCTGCCGAAATAGCCTTGATGCGCAGTAAGGAACGATAAAAAAGTTCAAATTTTTTATGCGTTAGCCTTGACAACGTGATCGAAAACATCTATATTTGAGCGCGTCGGTTAGAATCTTCTAAAGACTCTTGAATTGACAAAATGATGCTTCATAGCTCAGTTGGTAGAGCCCGCGACTGTTAATCGCGTTGTCCTTGGTTCGAGTCCAAGTGAAGCAGCTGAAAAAGCCTCGGTCTTTGACCGGGGCTTTTTCGTTTAGATCCCCGCTTGCGCGGGGATGACATGTTCGCGAGACTGGATTTGAATCGTCACCCTCGCGGAGGCGAGGGTCCATTATTTTTACACTTTATTCGGGGTGATGTCTTGACAGATAAAATGGTTTATCTATATTTGTGCGCGTCGGTTGGAATCCCCTAAAGATTCTTGAATTGACAAAATGATGCTTCATAGCTCAGTTGGTAGAGCCCGCGACTGTTAATCGCGTTGTCCTTGGTTCGAGTCCAAGTGAAGCAGCTGAAAAAGCCTCGGTCTTTGACCGGGGCTTTTTCGTGTTTTACGGTCACCCCGGATTCATTCTGGGGGCGGCCTCTTTGTAATGAACGCCAATGCCGGAACGGAGTCCGGCATTGACAATGTAGTGGCGAGAGGCTAGAGCGTTACCGGCTAACCGGCGACCAGCGCCTTTTGAAGCGGGGCTCGTCGATGACTTTGCCCCAGATAAATCCACGGCGGACGCTTTCCCGGCTTATCGAGCGTACGGCGGTACGTTTGGTAAGCGGGTCTGCAATCTCGCTAGAATCAGTCGTGTAGCCGTTTTCGAGGTCGCGTTGGCGTGATGCTGCCGCGGCCTCTTCGCGGGCTTTACGGGCACGTTCCTCGAGAATCTTCAGCTGGCTTTGCTTGTCGTTTGCTGCCGGGCTCGTGGCGCTTGCTGGGGCGGCCATGACGTTCGGTCCAGGCTTGCTAACGGTTCCTTTCTGTTCGCGCATGAACAGATTGTTTAGTTCCGTAACGTCGTGAACGAGAACGTCGTGCTCGCCATTACCCATGTCGCGGCCGATGACCCGAAGCTTTTCGAGCTCGTTGAGCGTTGAAATAGCTTCGCCTTCAGTCATCTCGAATTCTTCCATAAGGTATTCGGCGTCGACAACGTCGGATAGGATGACTTCTTCGGCTAGTTCGCGTAGAGTGTGCGGTAGATATGGGTCTGTTTGGTCAAATTTTACAGGGGGTGGCGTTGGGGGCGCCATCGTTCCCTGTGCCGCTTCGCGCTGAGCCTCTTCGAATTGCTTGATGTACTCTTGCAATTTGCGGTTCGCGCTAGGTCTTGGCGGAGCTTCGCCTTCGTTTGTATTTTCTTCGTAATCCTCGTCTTCATCTACATCTTCGGATTCCAGCGTAGAATCGGTCTCAGGAGCGTTCTGCGTTTGTTGCTCCAGGGACTTCTTTTTCTTCGCTTTCGCCCGCTTGATGAGCTGGTCGATGACGACCGCGATAATGAGAAGGATTAGTTTATCAAATGAATCCATGGGCTAAACCCTTTTGGTCAAATTATTTGGAAGCTTCCGGGGCGGTGCCGATTTCCTTCCTCATCTGCGTGTCTGCTTCGATGTTCTTGAGGTTGTAGTAGTCCATGACGCCGAGCTTTCCATCGCGGAGTGCTGTTGCCATTGCCATCGGAATCTGGGCTTCGGCTTCGACGAGCTTTGCCTTCATTTCCATCACCTTTGCCTTCATTTCTTGTTCGGCTGCGAAAGCCATGGCGCGGCGTTCTTCTGCCTTTGCCTGAGCGATCTTCTTGTCGGCTTCGGCACGGTCGGTTTCAAGGATTGCACCGATGTTCTGGCCCACATCCACATCAGCGATGTCGATGGAGAGAATTTCGAATGCTGTTCCAGCGTCAAGGCCGGAGGCGAGCACCTTCTTGGAAATCATGTTCGGGTTTTCGAGCACTTCCTTGTGGCTCTGAGCAGAACCGATGGAAGACACGATGCCTTCGCCAACACGGGCGACAACCGTTTCTTCGCCGGCACCACCGACGAGTTTCTGGATGCTGGCACGCACGGTGATACGGGTGATTGCATGAAGCTGAATACCGTCGAGAGCCACTGCGGAAACCTTCGGGGTTTCGATGACCTTCGGGTTTACTGACATCTGTACGGCTTCGAGCACGTTACGGCCGGCAAGGTCAATAGCGGCCGCTTCCTTAAAGTCGAGCTTGATATTTGCCTTGTTTGCGGCGATGAGAGCCTGAATCACGCGGAGCACGTTACCGCGGGAGAGGTAGTGGGCTTCGAGCAAGTTGGTATCGACCGGGAGTCCTGCCTTGCAGCTCAAAATGCGTGCTTCGACAATCACCTGAGGCGGCACCTTTCTGAGACGCATACCGATGAGCTGGAAAATGCTCACGTTTGCCTTGGAGAACAAGGCCTGAAGCCAAAGACTAAAGAATCTGCCGATAAATGCGAGCAGAATGATGACGACGATGGCTGCTATGATAATGCCGATAATGATAAGATTATCCATTTGTTTTTCTCCAGTTTATGTTTAAATGAGTCCCACCCAGATGTGGCCTTCTTGCACGGACTCGACTTTCACGCGTTGCCCAGCTTCGATGATTTCGCCATGGGTTTGCACGTCAAAGAGTCTTGTTGAACCGTCGGGCATTGTAAAGCTCGCTTGGCCCACAGGGCGGAGGAATGTTTTTGCTATACCGATATCGCCGATGGAGACGGTTTGCACGTCTTCGGTGGGGGAGACGGCGGTTTCCATGTCTGTCTTGAGCATGGGTGTCCAGCCTTCGGGGAGTAGCGGAATCAAATACTTGCTTGCCGCAATCGGAATGATGAGCGCGATGGCTGCACTGCTAAGAACAAAGAAAAGCCCGAATAGCCAAGGCGTTGCATCGAAGGTGGATTCGACGGCCTCGGGGACGTATTCAGGGATGTTTGCAGTGTCGAAACTCATAATCAGTGCAATAATCATGCAGGCGATGCCGCCTATGCCAAACAGGAAAGTCCCCGGCATGACAAATATCTCGACTAAGAATAAGATAACGCCTGCGATGAGCAGAATTGCAGGAAGGTAGCCGTCAAGTTGCGGTGCAAATTGACCGAAGAATACGATGCCGATAAGGATAATGCCGGTGATGCCGAAAAATCCAAATCCCGGTGTCTTGAATTCAATATAAAGTGCTCCGAATCCGAGAATTAGCAGAATGCCTGAAATCGCGGCGATGGCGCTTGCAATTTTTTCGCCAGTGTTCGTTTCAACTTCGCTTTTGCGTTCGATAGCGAGTTTTGTTTCAAAGTCTTCGCGGTTCTTGAACGTGCCTTTGGAGAATCCGAGTTCTTCGGCTTCCTTGTCGGTCATGGTCAGAAGTTCGCCTTCTTTCACGAGAATCTTGGGCGAGCCCCAGAATTTCTTTTCGGTGCTGTCGAGAACGGCGAATTTCTTGCCTTCGATGATGAGCGTTGTGTCGCGTTCTTTGTCGGTACCTTTATCGAGTTTGGCGGTGAGCTCGAGCACTTCGAGTTCAGGCGTCACGAACGAAGAGGCTAGTAGCTCAGGGTAACCGTTGCGCTGGGCTAGGTTCCTGAATTTGGCGCGGAGCGGGGATTGGATTTTCTCTCCCACGATTTGCGGCGTGCCATCGCCACCTTGAACGATCGGGGCGCAGTCGCCGATTGTTGTGGCTTCGAGCATATAGAGCTTTTGGCAAGCGAGTGCAATGAGCGAGCCTGCGCTGATGGCTTTCTTCTTCACGAGCGCGATGGTTTCGGCGCCTTTGACTGCCATAATCGTATCAACCAAGTCAAAGGCTGCATCGAGGCGTCCGCCGAACGTGTTGATTTCAAAGACGATATAGTCTGGCTTTTTATCGAGAGCCTCGCCAATGGCTCGGGCGCAGAACTCGTACATGGCCGGATCTACGTCACCTTCCAGTTTTATCCAGACGGCTTGTTTTTTAGGAATTGTGATTTCACTTGCTTTGGAAGTTGAGGAATCGGCTTTCGTCGAATCGATTGTGACGTCTTCTGCCGCAAAAGTAAACGATACTAGAATGGCTAAAATAAAAAGCAATTTTGTTAAAAATTTCATAACGTCAATGTATAAAGATTTGTTTTATAACGAACAGATTTTTGTGAAAAAAGTTACGTTTTTGCAGAAAAAGGCCTAAAATGGGAAAATTTTTGGAATTATTCATACGTTTCCCCTTGTAAAATGTATAATATACCTAGAAAACTTACAAAAAACTTATGAACAATAATTTTTTTAAACGAAATCTTGTTGTATCGTTACTTTTAGTTGCGTTTCTGTTTATTGTAACAAACGTTTCTTTTCTGTATATAAACAGCAATGCCATTGATGATAGCTGGGACTCCGTAGACGAAGTCGCTTATGCCTCCGAAGCAAAAATGGGCTTTTTAGGGCGCTCACTCTTGAGTGCCTTGTCGAATATTTCGACTGTGGTCGGAATGGAAGAAAATCTCCTTTCGGAAAGCAACGTGCGCATGGTTCGTGGGTCTCGAATTGGCCCTCTTGTATCTGCGGCTCGTTTGTATTTGCCCGATGGACACATCATTGCCGATAATGGTGTTTTCTTTGATTCCTCCTATATCCCGCATTACAATTCGCTAGAATCTTCTAAACCGTATATTTCGAAATTGGGGCGTGATGTTGTCCACCCTGAAAATATTGTTTTTGAACAGCTGGTGCCTGTCCGTCGTAGGGGGCAAGTTGTCGGTATGCTTTCGGCGGTTTCGGATGTTAGGCCGTTGTATGGCTATGTTGCAACGAATGCGTTTAAGGGAAAAGCTTCGCTGATTGTGTTGGACCGTAGAGATGGCTCTTTTGTTGTTGAAAAAAGTGGGAAATGGAAAAATTTCAATGACTTTGTCAGGTCAATGAATCCTAAAAAAGATTATTCGTTAGATGAGTGGGCTGCAAAGGTGATGAAGGGCGAGTCCTCCCATATTGCTTTTGTGGACAAATCTTCGAATGAAGCAAAACTTGGTGTCGTCGTTCCTTTGTTCGGTGGTTCTTGGTCGCTTATCATGTATGTAAATGAGAATATCGCGTTTGCACGAGTTGATAAAATTCGCAGGTTCTATATTGGAATTTCGGCTATTGAACTTCTTGTGATTCTTCTGTATCTCATTCGAATGGTGTGGAATGCACGCCGTATGGCCGAAGCCGAGAGCAGTGAATTTTCTGAAATTGCCGATGCATTGAGCGGAACTTACGAATGCATTTTCTACGTCAATGTCTTGGACGATACCTTTGATACGTTCCACGCTGATGCGCTCATGAACAAGTTGCATGAGTCGGTGAACGGTCGAGATTTCTTCTTTGAGTCTATAGCGAGTCTGCGTCATAATCTTCATGAAGATGATTTGGAAATAGTAATGCACTTTATGGAAAAGGGAGCGTTCCTCAAACGCTTGGAAGAAAATCCGAGTGCATCTGTGGAATATAGGCTTATTATCAATGGCATTCCTCAGTTCTATAGAATGAAGGTTATTAAGTCCAAGAAGGATGAAAATCACGTTATCGTGGCTGTGGAAAATATTGATTCGGAAGTTAACAAGGCCATTGCCCAGCGTCAGGAAATGGATCGCAACAACAGAGTGATCGAGTCGCTTGCTTCTGACTTTGACTTTGTGAATTACGTAACGCTTGGCGAAGATGCTGCTTCGGACCTTGTAGTGACATATCGTGCTAGTTCTGTACTCTTGAGGTCTATTCCTGGCTGGTCTTCGGAAAAGATTTTCTCGAAGAGAATGGATTTGCTGCTAAAGTATTTGGTTTGCGATTCGGATAAGCTTTTATTCCATGAACAGACGAGCCGAGATTACTTAGTTGAAGTGTTGAAGAATGAATCTGTTGTTCATGTCAACTTCAATATTAAACTTGATGGTAAAGAGATTTGCTATCAAATGAAAATTATTGCCGATAAAGATGAAATTGGCAACCTCAAGGGCCTTGTTTTCGGTTTGCATAGCGTTGATGAAGAAATCAAGAAGCAGATGCAAATCCAGTCGAAATTGAAACGTAACCTTGAAATCATCGACATCCTTTCGGAAGATTATTCGTCGCTATTCTTCTTCAATTTTGAAGATGATTCTAATGGTGTGCTAGCCGTGAGCGCGGACATCAAGGAATCCCTGAAAGATTTCTTTGCTTCTTGTACGAAACTTGAAGATGTGTTCAAGGCGTTTGTCTTGGCGCAGGTCCATCCTGATGACAGGGAAATGCTTTTAGGGATTGCATCGAGAGAGTATGTGGCTCAGAAGCTCATGCATCAGAAACGATTTACGGTTATATTCAGGCACCTTTACGGTAGTGAATACAAGTTTACTCGATTGGTGTTTGCTAAGGCTGAAGCTATTGATGATCCTCCGAAACTTGTTGCTGTGGGCTTTGTGGAAGTAGATGCTCAACATAGAGCTGAAACGGAACACCAGGAAAATATTGAACGTATCATGAGCCTTTCGGATCAGTTTGAAGTCATTTTCGATGTCAATATTGATACAGGATTGTTCAGCGCTTCGGTGAAAGGCGAAAAGTTTAGGGATGTCGTCGATGAAAAGACTGGTGAAGGTGTAGACTTCTTTAAGGAACGTGAAAGCGATATCGAAAAAGTTGTCTATAAAGATGACTTGGAACAAGTGATGAAAGCGCTTAATCGTGAAGTTGTGATAGATCGATTGAAGAATGAAAATTCGTTCTTCTTGGATTATCGCCGTGTGACACCTGATGGTCTCAAATGGTACCGCATGAAGGTGACGAAAATGGGCGACTGGTCCAAATCGCACCGTGTTCTTGTCGGCCTTTTCAATAATGATGTGTTTTACCGTAAGGAAATGGCGCAGCAGGCCGCTCTTGAGCAGGCCCTTGAAATGGCAAAGTCTGCATCCCGCGCAAAGACGATGTTCCTCAATAATATGAGTCATGATATCCGTACTCCGATGAATGCTATTATCGGTTATACGGAACTTGCGACGATGCATATTGACAACAGGGAATTGGTACAAAACTTCCTTGGAAAGATCGAGCTTTCATCGAATCATTTGCTTTCGTTGATCAATGATGTGCTTGATATGAGCCGTATTGAATCTGGTAAGCTTAACTTGAATGAAAAGCCGGAACATCTCTCGGAAATTATTCACACGCTTAAAGACATTGTGCAGGCGGATATCAATTCGAAAAAGTTGCAGTTCTTTGCGAATAGTATCGGTATCCATAGCGAAAACATTGTGTGTGACAGGTTGCGTTTGAACCAGGTCCTTTTGAATGTGGTCTCAAATGCGATTAAGTACACTCCAGCTGGCGGCTCCATCTGGTTCTCTGTAGAACAGAAGGATTGCGATGAATCTGGTGTTGGAATTTATGAGTTTAGAATTAGAGATTCGGGCATTGGCATGAGCGAAGATTTCTTGCCGATGATTTTCGATGCGTTTACGAGAGTAAATTCCTCGACGGTTTCTGGAATTCAGGGAACGGGTCTTGGCATGGCTATTACGAAGAATATCGTCGATATGATGAAGGGAACTATCGATGTTAAGAGTAAACTGAATGAAGGTACAGATGTTGTTCTGAATTTCAAGTTCTGCCTTGTCGAACCGCCTCAGGAATCCGATCGAGTTAAGGAACTGGCTGGCAAGAAAATACTAGTTATCGATGATGACGATGAATGTGTAAAGAGCATCCCTCAAATCTTTAGTGATTTTGGTGTTGTTGCGGATTACTGTTATTCCGGTTCCGAAGCTTTGGAAAAAGTGAAAGATGCAAAGCAGAAGGGATTTACCTACGATGCGTTCTTAGTGGATTGGCGTATGCCGAATATGGATGGCATGAAGACCACTCAGCTTTTGCGTGAAGAATTAGGCAAAGATATCCTTGTAATCGTGATGTCTGCTTATGAATGGTCGGATATTGAGAATATGGCTCTCAGTGTGGGTATCCGCAATTTTGTGAGCAAGCCTGTGTTCCCGTCAGATGCAAGGCAAGCTTTGTTGCAGAGTTTTGGGCTCTCTCGTGCAGATGTGCTTGTGTCCGAAAAGAAAATTGACTTTAAGGGCAAGAAAGTTTTGCTTGTCGATGATAACGAATTGAATCGCGAAATTGCGGAAGAAATTCTAGAAGATTGCGGTATTCAGGTGACTACGGCTTGCGATGGTGCTAAGGCTGTGGAATACATGAAGGACGTTAAGCCTGGGGACTGCGATTTGATTTTGATGGACGTTCAGATGCCGATTATGGATGGCTATGAGGCGACCCGTCAGATTCGTAAGCTGGATAACAAGGTTGCTGCGGAAGTTCCGATTATTGCGATGACTGCAAATGCCTTTGCAGATGACCAGCAGGCGGCTCTTGATTCTGGCATGAACGAGCATGTGGCAAAGCCGGTGAACGTCAATAAGCTCAAGGAAGTGCTTGCTAGATTCCTTTAAGATTCTTGATGCTGGCGCGTTTTAGGCGGTCGTTGAGCGCCATGCCAACGCCTGTGTTGGGAATGGGGTCAACGAGAATCAAGTCGTACTTGGGGTCGTCAAGGTCGTGCATGTAGGCGTAAAGCTTTGATGTGGCTTCGACCATATCGCCTGTAGCAGACAAATTTACTGTTGCAGGAATAGGGCCTGCTTGCGTTCCGAAGGCGATGCGAACGGTGTGCTCGGGGAGCGTGTAACCTGTCGGAATTTCGCCGTAGTAAAGTGGAACTTGCGGGCGGTAGTGCGTGTCGCATTGACCGGGGGCAAGCATCGGCTGGCCCGGCTTGGACGTGGATTCCTTGATTTTAACTTCGCCGAGAATGGCCTTGAACATCTCGGGCGTGATGGCGCCTGGGCGCATGACGGTTGGTTCTCCGACGAGCGAAATAATCGAGCTTTCCACGCCAACAGAACATGGGCCGCCATCGACAATGCCTGCGATGCGGTCGGCGAGCTGTGCTGCGACGTGTTCAGCGGTTGTCGGGCTAACATGCTTAAAGAGGTTCGCGCTCGGGGCGGCAAGCGGGAGTCCTGATTCCTTGATAATCGCTTGTGCAATCGGATGGCTCGGGAAGCGCACGGCGACAGACTGGAGGGCGCTTGTGCAAAGGTCGGGAATGCAATCCTTTTTGGGGAGGATGATGGTCATCGGGCCCGGCCAATAGGCTTCGGCGAGCTTGTAGGCGCTATCGGGAATATCCTTGGCGATGTCGGTGAGTTGTGCGATATCGGCGATGTGGACAATCAGCGGGTCGAATGTCGGGCGTTCTTTGGCGGCGAAAATCTTGGCGAGCGCTTTGGGCTCGAATGCATTGCCGGCGAGGCCGTAAACTGTTTCTGTCGGGATGGCGACAACCTCTCCGTCTTTAAGAAGGCGGGCGGCTTCGCTTACACTTGTCCAAGGAGGAAATTTCATGTTTTGCTACCTACGCAAGCAAAGATAGAAAAAAGGGATTTATCGCCAAAGGCTCGATTTAAAATCAAAATGCGGGAGGGGCCCCAGCTCGGAGTAAATCTTAAGTCCATCCTGGCGCAAGCGCCAACCTTGCGGCTCAGCCATGCCCATGCAAGCATGGTCGCGGCATTCGCTTTTTAAGGTTGTGACCGACGCTTTTATGATGAAAAAAAACATCTCAGCTCAAAGACTGAGATGTTGAAAGTGTATAGACTTTTAATATTGCTTATGCTTTTATGCTTCGACGGTGGCAGGGGCTTCTTCTGCATTCTTCTGTTCGTCCTTGCGGCCGAAAGCGAACACCTGATCGCATGCCGTGTTGAAACGCTTCCAGATCTTTTCGGAGTGTTCGCGAGGAACGGCGCCGACTTCCTTCCACAAACGGCGGAAGTGCTTGACCTTGTTCATCGAAGCGACAACTGTAGATTCGTTCAAGTCTGTGAGCAAGTCTTCGGCCTGTTCGCAGAGGAGAATCTTCTTCTGCAAGTTGTTCTGGCGAGCTTGTTCCTGAATGTCGAGCTGGTCACGGCGGCGAGTGAAGAAGTCGTCGCAAACATCGCGGAAGGCCTTCTGCAATTCGGCGTCGTCGTTACCGCAAGAACCGAGCGTGACCCATTCCTTCTGGATGTCGCGAACGGCATCAGCGAGCTGGTTGGAGCCTGCGCTTTCGGCGAACTGGCGGACCTTTTCGATGGAATCTTGCTTCTTCTTCTTGATTTCAGCAATCTTGGCCTGGAGTTCCGGGTCGGTTTCAGCCATCTTGGCCACAATCTTATTGACGATGGCGCTGTAGCGTTCGTTGATGCTTTCGACAGCGTCCTTCGGAACCATGCCAATGGTCTTCCATTCTGCATCGATAGCCTTGTATGCTTCGATAGCATCCGGAGTGACATTGCTCAAGTCAAGAGCTTCGAGCTTTTCGCAGAGAGCCTGCTTCTGTTCGAGATTCTTTTGCTTGGCTGCATCCATTTCTTCAAAGTGGTTGCGCTTCTTTTCGAAGAAGGAATCACAAGCGGTGCGGAAGCGTGTCCAGATTTCGTCGGACTTGCTCTTCGGAACGGGGCCTGTTGCCTTCCAAGCATCCTGCAACTGTTTGAGCTTGGTGGAGGTGGCGTTCCAATCGGTCGAATCCTTGATGGCTTCGGCTTCGATGCAGAGTGCGACCTTCTTTTCGTAGTTGGCTTCGCGGCTGTCGTCTTCGCGCTTGACGTTTTCCTTGTGCTGTGCGTAGAAGGCATTCACGGCATCCTTGAAACGCTTGTTGAGCGCAGCAAAGGCTTCCTTCGGGACCATGCCGATGTTCTTCCAGTTTTCCTGAATTTCCTGAACGGCCTTGAACTTGTCCTTCCAGAAAATTTCAGCATTGGCGACGAGTTCTTCAACCTTCTGGCAAAGGGCTTCCTTGTCTGTTAGGTTCTTCAAACGTTCGGCGTTCTGTTCTTCGATGAATGGAGCGCAGTTTTCCTTAATCTTGTCAACGAGTGCCTGGAAGCGGTCTCTGTAGTCCTGGAACTTGGCTGCAGAAATTGGGCCGATTTCACGCCACTTGCCGCAGAGTTCGCGGAACTTGGCAAGTACTGCCTGGCTTGGTGTTTCGCGAGAAAGTGCGTCCATTTCTTCGATGATGGTATCGCGGTCTTTTTCGTTGTGCCAGTTTTCCCACTGTTGCATTTCCTGGAAACGGGAAGTGGCGATCTTGTATTCTTGCCAAAGATCGTGGTACTTGAATTTGTTTTCGCCAACGATTTCCTTCCATTCCTGGTAGGTGTCGCGGAGAGTCTTGTGAATTTCACGGAATTCCTGGTTCTCATCGATGTTTTGGATGCGTTCAATGAGTGCGCGGAGCTTCTTCGAATTTTCTTCGATGACCTTCTGCGTTTTTTCATTGAATGCAGAGATGAGTTCGCTCAACTTGGTTCGGAGAGCGTTGTATGCCTGAAGAATCGGATCGTCGCCTTCGAGGAGAGCGAGCTTTTCCCATTCGCGGACGATGGCGTGCAAATGTTTGCCGGTGTTCTCGTCGATTTCCGTGTCGGAGAGGGCCTGGAGACGTTCGAGAAGGCTCTTGCGAACGGCAATTTCTTCTTCGCTTGCGTTTTCAGATTCTGCGGTCGGAATGACAATCTTCTTTGCTTCTTGAGTTTTGAAGTAAGCGTTGTTGAAGCGCTTGATGGAAACTGCATCCATGATGGACTTGTTGGCCGTCCATTCTTCGGTGATCGCGTTTACGCGTTCCGCATTTTCTTCCGTCGTGCCGGCTTCGAGCATGCTTTCGAGTTCAGCAAGTGTTTCCGTCAAGTGAGCAATCTTGGCTTGCTTTTCGGCTTCGGCATTTTCTGCGGCAACCTTTGCTGCATTGGCTTCGTCGTAGAACTTGTTGAAGCTGTCGTAAATTTCGTTGAGAGTGCTTGCGGATTCACCCATGCCAAGAGAGTTGGCTTCGGTCATGAGTGCGTCGAACTGCGGCTTAGTGGCAAAAGCGTCCTTTTGGGCTGCAAGGAAGTGAGCCTGCTTGATCAATGCTTCACGCTTGCTCTGCAAAAGTTCCATTGCCTTCTTGCCGTTGTCTTCGGCTTCTTTCTTTGTACGTACTTTATCCGAAATTTTCTTGCGCACGGACACGTGCTTAGAGCTCTTGATAAGATCGGTCTGCAAAGATTCAGAGACAACGCGGTCGGCAGCAGCCAAAGCAATTTCTTCGCTGGAATCGCGAGAAGCGATCTGTGCAAGGAGCGATTGCTTGTTGCACAGCTTAACGAGTTCTCTCTTGATTGTTAAGTTGTCTGTAGCCTTGAGTACGTCTTCGGCATAACGAGTGTCCTTGATGGCATCGATATAACCGCGGACTTCGTCGTTCAAGTTCGAATCATTAAAGTTTTTCAGCTTTTTGACAATTTCTTCAAAAGCTCTTGTTTCGGCCAAACGGCGTACGCTAGAGTCACTGTCGTTCTTAGAAATTTCCTGAAGTGTCTTAATAATTGCAAGTTTTTTGATTGCAGCTATTCTCACTTCGACATTATCATCGGAAAGGGCCACTCGTTCGACAATCTCTTGACTCGTGAGTTCATCCAAGTCGGCAATCGCTTCAATGCGCTTTGCAGGGTTGGAATTTTGCCATTTCGGTTTAAATGCGTCAAAAAAGCTCATAATATCTCCAAAGGTAGGCGGGGCTTTCTCAGCTCCGTATAGCATAATCTAACTAAAAAAAACTTGCAGTTAGGAAATTTTACACGAATTTATGCCCATTTATGGTTGTATCAATAACTATCTTTGCCCCCGTGGCAAAGAGAATTCCCAAGACATCGGCTCCGGAGATGGTCAAGGAACGCTGTAATGCGGCGTTGCTTTCCCGCTTTTGCGAGGTTTATATCCCTTTGTCTCCGTCCGTTTTTACTTACGGAGTGCCCGAAGGTGCAAATATTGTGCGGGGCAGCGTTGTTTGGGTGCAACTTGCTCGACGCAAGCCGATGCTTGCTTTGGTGAGCCGAGTCCATTCAGAAAAGCCAAATTTTGACGTTCGATATGCGTGCCCGCATGAGTCGGGATATATCTTTACTGAACGTTATATGGAATCACTGGAATGGGTTGCTAAGTATTATGTAAGCACGCCCATGCGCGCTTTGAACGTGTTTTGGCCCGCCGATTTCGAAAAGTACCTGGATGCCTTGTTTGCGCAAAAAAAAGCTGAACCTCGGGGCGAGGCTTTACCGGATAGACTAGAAATGCAGGTCAGTTCGGACTTGCCCCCCTTGACAGGCGAACAGCAGACAGCACTAGCTAGTCTTGTTGAAGATTTGGATAAGGATGGTTTTCGTGGAACGCTTTTGCATGGTGTGACCGGCAGTGGCAAAACGAGAGTTTATCAGGAACTGGTGCGCGAGGCGCTTAAACGCAATAAACGTGTTTTGATTCTTGTGCCCGAAATTGGCCTTACTCCGCAGACAGCGTCACGATTCGAGGATTTTTTGAAAGTGCCTGTGGTCGTGTTGCATTCGGCGCTTTCGGCACCACAAAAACGTGCGGGCTATTTGTCTGTACTTGACGGTTCTGCTAAAGTTGTGCTTGGCACGCGCAGTGCAATTCTCTCGCCGTTTGAATTTGATGTCGTGATTATGGACGAAGAACATGATTCTTCGTTTAAGCAACAGGATCCGGCGCCGCGTTATCATACGCGCGACTTGGCTTTCCACTTGGCGCAAAAGTATGGTGCGCTTGTCGTGCTTGGCAGTGCGACTCCTTGCCTCGAAACTTTCCGCAATGCAAAGACTGGAAATTTAAAACTCTTGACGCTTAAGAATCGTGCAACGTCTGCGCCGCTCCCGGAAGTGACCATCATTGATATGGGGAAGGTGCGCCAGCAAAAAGGCGTGCTCATGTCGCCGGCCTTGCGCGAAGCGCTTTCGGATTGTATTGCCAATGGCGACCAAGCGATTATCCTTATGAATCGCCGTGGTTATTCTAAAATAAGAGTTTGTTCTAAATGTGGCGAAACGCTTTATTGCAGACATTGCCATATCCCGCTGGTGTATCATAAACAGTACAATGCATTGATGTGCCATTATTGTGCCGCGCTATATCCGGTGAATATGCCGTGCCCATCGTGTGGTGCCGAGACGTATGAGTTTGTGGGTGGCGCGATTGAAAAACTTGAAGAAGAAATTCAAGAATGGGTGGCCGATGCAAAAGTGATTCGCATGGATCGCGATACAACGCAGAATGTTGGCGCTGTCGAGAAAATTTTGAACGCTTTCCGCTATCGCGAATACAACATTTTGCTTGGAACGCAAATGGTTGCAAAGGGTCATGATTTCCCTGGTGTGAAACTTGTTGGAATTGTCGGTGCCGATTCGGGCTTAGGCATTCCTGATTTCCGTTCGAGCGAGAGGCTTTATCAATTGCTGAGCCAAACAGCAGGCCGTGCAGGCCGTGCCGAAAGCGGTGGGCGCGTGTTTATCCAAACGCTCAATCCGACAGAACCCGTGATGCAGTATGCGATTCGCCATGACTTTGAAGGCTTTGCTGATTTGGAATCTTCGAATCGTCAGATGGCTTTTTATCCGCCGTTTTGCAAATTGGTTGAAATCAGTTGCGGTTCCCGTGATGAATCGCTTTTGCGCGATACGGTGAATCGTCTCGAAAATATTTTGCGCAAAGAATCATCGCTGACTGTACTTGGACCTGTTGACGCTTTTGTCCCGAAAGTGCAAAATGTATTCTGGGTTAAGCTTTATGTAAAAACGCAAAATCTTGCGGTGGTTCGTAAGCTGCTTTCGCCCATTTTGAACGCCCCCAAAACATGGGTTTCCGGCGTTGAAATCAAAGTGGAATTAGAATAATACTATAAAAATTGCTCCGACCCCAAAGGGCGGAGCTGCTTTGGCGTTTACGTTCTAATTGATTTTTTATTTGTCGGAAAATAATCCGAAAATTTGTCCTTTCACAAGCCAGCTTATACCGAAGAATGTTAGCGCAATTGCTTCGATAACGAATATCTTAGCAGGAAATTCAAAAGGTATAATCAAGAGTGGAAGCGTGCAGAACATGCCGATTCCGCAAATTTTGTAAATGAAATTTCTTAGGTGTTTCTGCTTGGTATCGCTTTCGCCAAGAGTGAAGAGGAACATGCTGTTGATGGCTAAAAGCAAAAAGAATAAGACGGCGGCAGTGCAGTGGATTTTATCTGAAATGTTTACAGGTAATTGGAAAAATCCAACTAGGTCAGGTGATGATGAACATTTGCATGGAAAAATGACAATCATCAAACCGAATATACCGGATATGGTTGTTATAAGTTCGTCTTTCCAATCATAGCCTTTGTAGCATATTAGAACGATGGCGGCTGTTGTTAAAATGCCTGCTAAAGCGGGCGTGAAGTAATATGTTGCTGAAATGGACAAGGTTTCCCAAAAATCTTCAGGGAAAATTTCAGGCCTTGCTTTTGATGCGATTGTTGCTCCGATTAATGCAATCCATGGGAGAATCATTCCTAGAAAACCAGCAAAATTACGGATTCTTTTTAACCAGGATTCTGCACATTTTTTTGTGAATTTGAATTCTTCTTCGCAATTACTCATAAAAGACCTATTGTAAAAATTTTATCTATAATATACTTTATTTTATTGTTGTCAAAATAAATCTAGTGAACTATCCAAGTAAATTTCTTCTCGAACTTTGAGTTGGTGCTCCGGCTTTGTCATGTAATAAAGCAAAAATTCCAAGATGATGGCGCTGCCGAGACTGCGGCCTTCAATTTTAAAATGGCGAAATCCGGCGGGTGCATAAACGTTTTGGATGTCTTCAATTCCGATGAATCCTGGATTCTTCATGGCGTCGGAAAAACGGTAACCTCTTTGTGCGTTCGGCGATGCGCAAATGTGGTCTTCGCAATTTTCGCCGAGACTTTTTTGGCTCACGTTCTCGTAGCATTTTTTGCGTTCTGGGCAACCGAAAAAGCAGCACTCGTTGCATAAGAATTCGACCTTTTGCTTTTGTGCATCTGAGAGCGCGTTCAATTTTGTGAACTGCTTATTCAATCTAAAATCTGGTACAACATAACGAAATTCATTGCGGTTCAGCTCTTCTTCGAATTGCTTGAAATCTGTGAGTACTTTTGTTGTTGAAGAAACGAAATAAAAGTTGGGGTACTTTGCCTTGATGTAATTAAGCAATAAATCGGAATGGATGATGATTCCGTTTTGAACGGCGCCATAAACTGCGTCATTTGCCCAGTTGTTCTCGAACATGGCGCATAATGCGTTGCTTTTTTTGTCGGATAGGTGTTCTTCGCGCAGCAAGGAATTGCTGAATGTCAATCGTGCAGAAATGCCGAATTCTTTCATGAGCGCGGCTACATCATGCGGATTCGCATCGCCAAAGCCGACGCGCCCGCCTCCCCATAAGCAGTCGTTGGGCGCGCCATATATCGAACCGATTTTGCACCAATCGTAAAAATATTCACGGTGCTCGCGGAATAGTGGCAAAAATGCTTTATACAGCTCGTAAAATTCAAACAGTCCGGGAAGGTGGTAGAAAATGCTCATTGTTTAAATATACGTTTTTCTGTAAGCGCTATGGGAAAAGTGTCTTTAAATTGAAAATTTTTAAGCAATTCTAAGAATGTCATAATATGACATCACTAAAACCTATATTTGCATTGTAACCCTCAGAAAGGAGGCCTACAATGGCAAATGAAACATTTTATGTCCATGTAAAAACGCCCCAAAAAGCGACATCTTACGCATTTTCTCGTAGTGCAACGGGTATTCTCGATTATGCTGGGGAGGCTACGCCTACAGTTGATGAATTTTCGCAGATGCAGTGCGTTGAAGGGAGTGCTTACTTTACGCCTTCATGGTACACTTATTTGCCGAGCGAATTGCAGGCGACTATTAATGTCTACTTGCCGTGCAATGTCGAAATACTGGATGTCGGGCAGTATTCATTCTTGCTGCATGTGGGGGCGCTTTTGCTTGCTGTTCAAGAGCGTGATGGATTGCTTGTGGCTGAACTTCTGCGTCGCCGCTCGACGGTGTTTTCGAATTTCTTGCCGCTTGTTTTGCATGTCGTGAAACCGGTTGCAGCTGAGGCGCTTTTTGCCCATGTCTATGGCGGCTTCCGCGGTGACAACGGCTTTGAAACTCTTTATAAGACTAATGCTCCGGTTGCTACTGGCGAAACTGATGTCTCGGCGATTCTCTTTGCTGCTGCACGGGATGTACTCAAGCCGCAACCGGGCAAGGAAACGCCAGAAGAAATGTTTGTCCGCTATTTTAAGGCTTGCGAAAAAGCGGACTTTACGATTGGAATTGTGGGTGCTACGAATCACCCGTGGGTGGCTGGTATCGAAAAGTTCGAATCTGTGGCGAATGCAGCCGCTGCGTTCCATTTCTTGGATGATTTTGCAACGGTTGGAGCTAAAAGTCTGGCTATCTATGGATCTCTTACGACTAAGGTGCAAGCGGAACCGTACAATCCTCATGACCATAATGCAATCAGCGTGAGCATCGACGATTTGGATGCTGTTGTGCGTAAGGGCGTGCACTCCAAGAGCAAGGCGGGGTATTTGCGTGCAACCGCTGCTGCCATTTTGCGTAAGGCGCGCCCGAATGTGTATGCTTACGACTCTAGCTTGTTACGTTTGGGAGCTAATCCCGATTACTTTGAAAATGCAATTGTATTGCGGATAAAGTTGTAAAATGTATTGCGCCTTTTGATATCACATACACCTCACACAAAAAATTCCCGCCTCTCGTTGAACGAAGGGGCGGGAATTTCAAAGCTTGTAGCGAACACTTGTCTCGCGATTTTGTGCGCTTGCGACTTTTGCCGCGGTTTACTTCTGCTTTAGAATTGCGCGGAGTTCATCGGCTGCCTTTTGCAAATCGTCATTGATGATGGTGTATTCGTACTTGCCTTTGGTCTTCGCAAATTCGATTTCCTTCTTGGCGTTTGCAAGGCGGAGCTGGATGACGTCTTCGCTATCGGTTCCACGACCGCGGAGGCGGCGTTCGAGTTCCTCTTCGCTAGGTGGCAAAATGAAAATGCCAGTAGCATCGGGGTAGACTTTATCGAAGTTGATCTTTCCGAAAACATCGAGGTCGAACAGTACGCGGTTTCCTTCGGCAAGCGTTTTTTCAACGAAACTCTTGGGCGTTCCGTAGTAGTTGCCGTGAACTTCGTTCCATTCAATTAGGCCATCTTCTTTGATGAGTTTTTCGAATTCTTCTTTGGTTTTGAAGAAGTAGTGAACTCCATCGATTTCACCTTCGCGCGGTTTGCGGGTCGTTGCGGAGATAGAATACTTGATGTCCGGAAAATCCTTGATGACCAAATCCTTGAGGGTGGTCTTTCCCGCGCCACTTGCAGCACTCATGACGAATAATTTGTTTTTCATAGACGGTTTGTGATTTTTGTGAATTGTTTTAACAAAATTTAAAAACATTTTTTGTGTTAGAAAAAGAGATGCCCGCTGGCGCGGGCTTGACAATCTTTAGATTTTTGCTTTAAATCATTTTTTAATCTTATCCTCAATATATAACGGTCTCTGCTTGACTTCATCGTATATGCGGCCAATGTATTCACCGAGAATGCCTATGGTCAAGAGTTGTACGCCTGCAAAGAAAACGATGGCGGTCATGAGTGATGCCCAGCCAGGGACGGTTGTTGCCGGACTCAGGATTTTTTCGAGAATCGACCAGACGAATACGCCAAAGCCGACAATTGTTGCCAAAAGTCCCAGGTAGAAACTGAGCTTGAGCGGTGCCGAACTAAAACCGGTGATGCCGTCAAAAGCGAGGCGCAACATCTTCTTGAGCGGATACTTCGAAGTGCCGGCGGTGCGTTCGGCGCGGTCGTACTTGACACCGATCTTCTTGAAACCGACCCAGCAAACGAGCCCGCGCAAGAAACGGCTGCGTTCGGGAAGGTTCTTGAGTTGGTTGACAACGCAACGGTCCATGAGCCTAAAGTCACCAGTGTCAGGCGGAATGTCGATGCTGGTGAGCTTGCCGATTAAACGGTAGAAGCAGAATGCCGTGAAGCGTTTGAAGAGCGTTTCGCCTTTGCGCTTGTTGCGCTGGGCGTAAACAACTTGATAGCCTTCTCGCCACTTTTCAAGCATCTCGTGAATCAAGCTTGGCGGGTCCTGCAGGTCGCCGTCGATAATCACTACTGCTTCACCTGTGCAATGGTCAAGGCCAGCGCTAAAAGCGGCTTGGTGGCCGAAGTTGCGGCTGAAATTGATGATTTTGTTGTTCGGATTGTTGGGTAGGAGTGATTCTACAATTTCGCGAGTGCGGTCTTTGGACCCGTCGTTAACGAAAATCAGTTCGTGCTCGATATCTTTGAGTTCTTCTTCCAAGACTCGGTAAGTCTCGGCAACAATTTCTTCTTCGTTAAAAACAGGAATAATTACAGATAAAAGCATATTTTAATTATAGAAAAATTAACTTGTGGCGACGCCTCTACGGAATAAGTACCGGATTGATGATGTCTACGTGGCTACAGTTGATGCCCTCTTTTGGGAAAGTCCGGATTGTCAGCTTTTGTACACCTGTAACATTGGCAACGACATTTTGCAGAGATCCATTCTGGAAGAACGGTGTCTTTGCAAGAGTTTTTCCGTCGCCGAGTACCTCGACGGCAACGCCTTCGCTGCAAAGCGATTCATCGTCGAGCCCTGTAGAGAACTTGAAAGTTGAAAACTTTTTATTCAGGTCAAATACAGTAGTCGATGAGGCGTGCGTGCCAATACCATTTGCGTAAAGCTGTCCGTTTACATTGAACTTGTGGCCTTCGATAGATTCATTCTTGTGCATTTGGCCCCATTCTTGCTTGTGGCTTTCGATGGGGTAGTCAACGAGGGCTAAAGCGCCATTGCCCTTTTCAAAGTAGAATTTAGAAATGTCAGCAAGCTTGCTGTTTTTCACGTAGTCTTGAACGATGATTCGAACTTGGTTGAAACCGGGTTGAATCTTCTCTGCGTTAATTGGAAAATCGAAAGAACCGAACTGATATGGCGCGCTTTTTTCAATCTGGTTGTTAACTATAATCGTAAGGTTCCAGTTTAAGCTAGCATTGCTTTTTTCCTTGAGGTCATAGTGGATCTTGAATGTATTCGATGCTTGTGCGGAGTCTGCAGGGACTGATTCTATTTCGCTTGTGGTTATGATTTTTTCTGGGGTGAAATTTTTGCGACCGTTGAATTTTGCAATTTGAACCCAGTAGTTGTTTGTAATCAGAATGTTTTTTACTCCGGTCAAGTCCATTTCGCGTTCGAATACATCGCAGGTCGTGGCGATACGGTGCTCCACAGCTTTCTTGTGGTAAGTGTGGCTGTCCCAGCAGTCCAAACCGCGGATGTAATAGACTTCGCCTTTATACTTGTCGATGAGATTCTTCATCTTTGTGTCGCTCATTTGGCGAGCGTTGTCGTAATGGACGGATGAAATTCCGTAACCGACAAAATGCCATGGACGTCCGTAAATAAAGAAGCGGTCGGCCTTGGGCTGTTCCTTGAGCCATCCGAGAATCTCGTATTCTTCGATGGTCAAGTGGTTTCGGTTATACATGATGTTATCGTTAAAATTCTTCTTGTAGTGGAACGTCCAACCGGTAAAAGTCATAGCGACGATGAGCATCCCGATAATAGCGCCTTTGCCGTTCTGTACCTTGCTGTTTACTGGAGTCGTAAAGTATTGAATCATGTGGGCTATCGGGAGCGCTGCGACGAATGCCATCGAAGGGAGCATGACAAGGCTATAACGCTGGTTGATTTCGATGCTGAAATCGCCGGAAACATTCTCGAGAATCACGTAGGTTTGGATATGGTACAGCAGTAAGAATGCGAGAATCTTA
This sequence comes from uncultured Fibrobacter sp., assembly GCA_947165045.1. GTDB lineage: Bacteria > Fibrobacterota > Fibrobacteria > Fibrobacterales > Fibrobacteraceae > Fibrobacter. The sequence continues at coordinate 44,164 of CAMUYW010000003.1, forward strand.
AGGTAGAAGAAATTATTCTTTCGTGCATCGACTATAGCTCGGTAGACAAGGTAAATGGCGCCGATGGCAAACAAGTAGTTGAAATAGCTGAGGAACGGGTTTACCAAGTCGCCATTTTTCGAAAGCTTCATGGTCATGACTTCCCAGTTCTTGGCTAGGTCTTCAAGGAAGTGTCCGTGTGCTTCAAATTCGCCACCTTGGAAATTGAATCCCTGGAAGTAGCTGATGGTGAGAAGTGCCGGTGCGCAGAAAAGCGAGAGCGTTATAAAGAATGCTGGCGCTTTGCCGCTTTTTTTCTCGATAATGCGTGGAATCGCAAAGAGGATAAAGGCGAAAAGGCAGAAAATGGTTTCTTGACGGGTCTGCGCAAAGAATGCGAGAACGAGTGCGAGGAGCGTCCAATGTAGAGTCGTATTTCTGTCATAGGCCCATTTGAAAATGAGGAGCGAAAGGGCAGAAAGGAATACATAGAGTGGTTCGACGGACATGGAACGGAATTGGAAAAGTACCGTCGGTTGAAGTGCCATGAGGAGGGATGCGAAAAAGGCGAGGAGCGGCTGTCTGGTCCATGCGACAATGGCGAGGAACATGAGCAGGAACGAGAGCGGGAGCATCACGAATTCAGCCGTGAATATCCAACGAAGATCGGTTCCGAACAGCGGCATGCCAAGGGTGTACAAGAATGAAAGACCCTTGGTTTTGAAACTGTTGGTCGTGGAAACGCATTTTAGTCCGCCATCTTTGAATTCGCCTTGGTTACAGGTGCCGGATTCATGGTTGTAGTACATGTTTTGGGCAACGGACATGAATACGCTTTCATCGCTCTGGACGCGGTGGCGCGCTTCAATTTGCGTTCCCGCGAAAATGGAAATGGCTACTGTAAAGACTAGTGCCAAGATGCTTACGGATTTTTCAGGAAGGATTCCTTTAATCCAATTCCTGAAATCCTTATTTAATATGGCGAAAATTACGATGCCCGCGGCGAATTGTACGCAAAAGAGCGGGAGGGGCACGCTTAAATCGAGCTCTTTGATGATGTCCTTGTGGTTAAGATACTTACTGCCGGTCAAGTAAATAAGGAACGGTATTGCAAGGGCTATTACAATGCCGGCTATGTTGCCGGGGTATGCGATTTTTTTCAGAAGGTCATTTATAAAAGATTTCATTTGATAAATATAATTAAAGGCGGGATGATCCCATTAGTTATTGATCGTTGTCGTCAATTTTGGTGTTTGGTTTGTAAGTTCTGTCACGGCTGAGTTCAAAGCCTAGCGAAAGCTGGATGGCGAGACGTCCCGAAGAAATGCGGAAATTGGTATGATCATCGGAGAACGACTTTCGCATGGATGTGTAGTCATATTTGACTTCAAGCCCGATGTCCCATGGCATGATGACGCCTGCCCCGATTTCGACGAAATAGTGGAAAGGGCGTTCCCACCAATGGCTGTTTGTGGTTAGCGGAAGAAGTGTGCCATATCTTGTCACTATGTAAGGCGAGAACATACGATCTTTGTTGAATGAGCCAAACGCAACATTGGCCCAAATAGGGATGGCCATGGGGGTTGCTTCAAGGCTGTTCTGCTTTTGCGAAGTCTTGAAGCCAAAACCGAAGCCGTAATGGATGGGACTGAATTCGGCTGCGAAAATGAATTCTAGCCCTCCCATGAGGACGTGGTCCGTGTCCCATTCGCGTTCTTCTTTGACATCGTTCATTTTTTTATCAATCCCAATTTGGGCCGGAAATTCGAATTGGACCAGCGACCGAAGTTCTACCGCATTTGTTGCACTATATAAACAAAAGAGTAGTAATGCAACATTTGTGTAAAAATTTCTGAATAAAAACATAATTAACCTATTTTGTTCTTTTAATGTGACATAAAATAAAAAATTTTAGTTTGTAAGATTATCTGGCAAATTGTAATTTTTTATATTGTAGTGAAACAATTTGTTTGGAAGAGGAAAATGATTCGTTTAACATCATTGTTTATTGCTTTATTTGCAATACTTGGTTTTGCTGCTGAAGAACATGGGGTGGTTTTTCCGATAACGGAAACGGCCGTTCAATATACTGCTAATGACAATTATTATGATTCAAGCAATCCTGACATAGTTCGCTTTAGTTATACACCCACTAAAACTGGGTCATGCACGATATCCACGGGATATGTAAGTTCTTCATTTAGGAGATACTTATATTACTATGGAACAAAAGATACCTTTTCTGGTTATGTTGATTACGATTATGATAACTATACTGCAAGTGTGTCGTTTAAATGCGCTGCAGGGCAAACTTACTATTTGGCCGTTGAAGTATATTATTCTAGCAACTATTCCTATTCGTTTGACATAAAAGCATCTGTGACTCCGGGCGCTATTGTAAGCATCAAGGGTAAGGCGGATCCTGATACCGTTCTTTTGAATTCAAGTTTGACAATTAAGGCTCCTACAGTAAAAGCTGGCGACCGATTTGTTAATTGGAACATTGAAACGGGAACGGGTAGCTTTGCAAATTCCAAATCCATAAGTACGACGTTTACTCCGAAATCGGAAGAAGTGGAACTTTCTTATGATACTGAAAAAGGCGAAGTTTATCCGCTTACGGATGTTTATTCCTCATTTACGCATTTCACAAATGCCAGCATGACCGGGGATAATATCTATGGTGTCAGAACCTCTTATAAAGCAAGTGCTAGTGGTACTTTTGCGATTGTAACAAAGTCGAATAGATCATTTACCCTTTATTCCTATGGTACAGATTCTGAGTTTAAAACTAGGGCTTCCAGCAAAAGTGTTTCTTCGTCGGTTAATCGTTCCGTATTTACGCTTACTGCTGGTGAATCGTACTATTTTGTGCTGTCTCAGGGCACTTACAGTTATTTTGGCGATACGATTTCTGCAAAGGTTGTCAAAACCCTTAAGGTGACTTCGGATACTGTTGGCGCGGGCAAGGTTTATGTCGGAACAGGTTCACTTAGCTATGATTCTTCTTATGTAGCCAAAGATACGGTTCCGATAAGAGCTGTCTCTGCTAGCAATACTAGGTTTTCTAAGTGGGAAAAAGTTTCGGGAACATGTACCATATTGAATCCGAATGTCGCACAAACTAAAGTTGTTATTGAAAGCGACTGTAAAGTTCGGGCTACTTTTGTTCCTGGTACAGTGTACTCTATTACAACGACTCCTAAAACTTATACTCCGGCCGAACATTATTATTCAGGATCTCCTTCTAACGGCGTTCGCTTCTCGTTCGTCGCTCCTGAAGATGGTTGGTATATCGTGAATTGTGCCAAAGATAGTTCTGTATGGAGCTATATGTATCGTTATAAAACAAGTGCATTCTCGAGCTACTCTACCTATTATAACAAAAAGACTTCTATTGCGGATACTGTGTCTCTTATGGCCGGTGATTCACTCTTTTATCTTGTAGAAAGCGAGTATAGCAGTGATTCCTTGATGAAATTTAGCATGAGCTATGAGAAAATGCCTTCGTTGTCCTTGATTGTTGAAAGTGCATCTCCGCAGTGCTCCACGAGTACATATTCAAAGTCCGTCTTGAAAGGAATGAAAGTTAGTATTCAGGCTTATGCTCGTAAGGGGTATCGCCCTGATGGTTGGACTTTTGTAACTGGACAACACAAGGTCAGTGATTCTTCTGCATATCTTATTACCACCACAATAGAGTCTGATACAAAAATAAAGTTGGGGTGTAAGGCCGCCAATTTGATTGAGTTGACAGATAAACTTCAAAAATATGTTGCGGAAAATGACTTTTATGAACAGACGCCAAGCTCGGGTATGCGATTCTACTATAAAACTCCGGCAAAGGGTTTGTATGCTTTCCGCTTTGTCCCCAACGGGTTTTATGGAACGGATAGGTATTATGCAGGGGATTCTACGTTCTCAACTGTAAAGGACTATTATGGCAGTACGTCTTATAGTTATACGTTCTTTGTGCCATCTTCGGCGGCGGGTGAAAAATTCTATTTATCGGCAATGCCATATTCGTCAACCTATTGGGATAAAACTATTATGGTTGGTGCATTGCCTGCCGGTACAGTCAAGGTTAGCGGCAAATCTAAAGTAGATACACTTGCATATGGTGATTCGCTTGATATAACAGCCGTATTGGATACTGGCGATCATTTTGTAAAGTGGAGCATTGTATCTGGAAAGGGACGATTTGTTGACGCTTCTCTTTATGCAACGCAATACATTTTTGAATCGACCTCTGAGTTAAAGCCTGTTGTTTCCAAGTTGCCGCTTTACGAAATTGTCGAACAGTTTAAGGGTTATACATATAAAGATAATGGTTCTAATAACAAAAATTTAAATTACGGCGTTCGCATGTACTTTAATCCCACGGTGAGCGGGACATATTCTATCAGGTATAAAGGTGAGAATTCCTTCTATTTGTTCACCTATGGGACCGATTCGACTTTTTATAACTATAGCAGATATACCTGTTCGAGTGGAATCTGTAGGTACCTTATAACTGTTCCTGCCGGTGAAAAACGTTATTTCCAACTTGTTCCTTATACCGCGGCCAATGTGGAAGATTCCGTGTGGATTCGTGCGATGAAAACAGTAAGTTTGAGGGCTGATACATCTGGCGTTGGTTATGCGTATGTGGGGACGTCCACTCGTGATTATGATTCTACTTATGTGGTTGGTGATACTGTTCCTATAAGAGCTTTTACATCAGCTGCTGATTTTAAGTTTAAGAAGTGGAGCGTGGCTTCGGGTTCTTGTAAAATTTTGGATTCGACCCGCAGTAGTACTTACATTATACCGTCCGGTGATTGTACTGTAAAGGCTGAGTTTGGCTTGGGTACGGTTTATCCGATAGAAAATGTTGCTAAAAAGTATATTCCAGAGGAAAATTACTATTCAAGATCGGCTACTTATGGTGTTCGGTTCTCTTTTGTTGCACCAAGCGATGGCGAATACACCTTTGCTTTCCGTAGTATTGATATGTCTATGACTATTGAACGGTATAATTCGAGGGCGTTTAATAGTTATATCACTAGAACAACCTCTGTTTATAACAGGTTTGATCCGTTGACGCTTTCGGCTGGTGATTCTGTTTTTTACATCGTTAGGAGTTCTTATTCTTCGGATACGACAGACGCGTTCTGGGTTAGTTATTCGCAATCTAAAGTCAATATTGAATTGACTGCGGAAGGCAATGGTTCTGTATCGCCAAGCTCTGGATATACGAATGCTTGGAGCGGTGCTGCATATCCTATTACGGCTTCTGCCCAAACGGGATATCGCTTTGATAGGTGGGTTTATGTTTCGGGTGTCGGTGCTATTGATGATACTCTTAACTATGAAACTGTTGTCTATGCGACAAAGGATTCTAAGATTAAGGCGATATTTAATAAAGGCAATATTTATGAATTGACGAAGACGAAGGAAACTTATAGCTTCAAAAAACATCATTATGCCGATTCTGACAAAAAAACGGTTTATTATAGCTGGAATCCGACCGATACCAACTACTACATGATTGCTATAGATTCTGTAAATGGTTCTTGTTTGCATTATGGTGCGGATTCCCTGTTTAAAACTTCGAATACGAAGACTATTTTGAAGGGGACGTCTTATGTGCTGATTAAGGGCGAACCGGGTAAGAAACAGTATTTTGCTATTACCGATTCCTTGTATTCAAATAATCGGGATGAATTTGCAATCCAGGTGATTTCTCCGAAACATTTGTTCGTTGAATCTAAGAAGGGACGTACCATGCCTTCGGGTGATGTTTATTTACCTCCTGGAGTTGATACTCTTGTGTATGCAGTGCCGTACGGTGGATATATTTTTGAATCCTGGACCAAGGTTACGGGAAATGTCAAAATTGCCGATTCGACAAAATCTTCGACCCGTGTTGAGCCTGAGTCTGATTATTGCTCTATCCGCGCCAATTATGTTCTGGATTCGGCGACTGTGCCAGAAGTCAAGATTACAAACTTGGATTTGAGTAACCACCCGGGCATTTGCGCCCATGTGTCTGTAGTTGATGAACGTACCGGAAAACCTATCGTTGGCCTTGATTCCTCGGATTTCGTGTTGTTCCAAGATGGCGTAAACTTGCCTGCTCAAACAACGACAATCCAGAGCGTTGGCGGTGTTTCTGTTGCATTGGTTGTTGACGAAAGTGGCTCTATGGATGGCTCTCGTATCATCAAGGCTAAAGATGCAATTCGTCAGTTTATTAATGAAATGGGCCCGTACGATAGAACTGCTATTGTTGGGTTTACCGGATATTCAGAAACTCAGGTTCATCAATCGATGACGTCTGACAAGTCCTTGTTGCTTGCTGCTGTTGACCGTTTGACTTCTGATGGTTGGAGTACGAATATTAATACGGGTACAAGAACAGGTGTTCGACAAGTCGAGGGCGAAACAAACCCGACTGCGGTTATCGTGTTCTCGGATGGTAAGAACCTTGATGACGATGCGACTACGGAAGAAGTTTTGGAACTTGCAAAGACCTTGAATACGACAATCTATTCCATTGGTCTTGAAACTAGGGAAACAGATCCCTTGTTACCTCTTGCAGAAGGATCTGGTGGTACGTACACCTATGCTCCGGATGCTTCCCAGTTGACGGGTATTTATTCGACGATTCGTGGAACGGTGCAGGAACGTTATGTCCTGTGCTACCAGAGCCCAGATGCTGTTTGGGATGGTGATACTCATACGGTGGTTATTCAAACTGATTTCTTGAATAAGGATGCTCGTGATACGGCTTTCTGGAACGAAGATTTCTTGCCGCCTAGAGTGGATTTGACCGATTCGACATGGAAATTGGTCGGTGTTGAACAGCAAGAGAATAAGTCTATTAAGATCTCTGTCTATGTTACTTCGAAGGATTCAATCAAGAATGTGAATCTCTTTATGAAGAAAACAAGCTTGACGAGTACGTCGTTCAAGTCGTATCCGATGACTCATGTCAAGGATTCGTTGTGGACCTATACGATTCCTGATTCTCTTGTGACTTATCCTGGTGTTGATTTTTATGTCGTGGCTACCGATTCTCATGGCTTGTCGGGCAGGACTCCTGCAATTGCAAACCCGTCTAAACAGCCTTACACGATTCCTGTAAAGAACCAGGTTCCTGTTATTGTGATGGATTCCTTGAAATGTCTCGATATGAAGAGCGGTAGCGGAAAGTTGCGCTTTACCATAACCGATAAGGACGGTGTGCATGATGCTACTTTGTATTACAAGGATTCCTTGGCTGTCCTTTTCGATGAAATCGCATTGACCAAGAATGGAAATTATTGGGAAGCTTCTATTCCGGCTACAGCATTTGAAAGAGGTATTGGCGAAATCTATGTTCGCGCTGTTGACGGTGTCGGAGGTAGTGTTCGCTGGCCAAAGAAGGAAAATACTTGGGTTCCGGTTTGTGGACGCAAAGTTTATGTCCCAGATGTGAAGGATGTGGTTACAATTGTCAATAAGGAATCTTCGAATTCGCCTATTGGCCGTACGACCAAGTATGTTGGTATTACAGTAAATACTGAAGATTTCACGGACTATGTAGATACTATTAATGTCAAGCTTTCGTGCCTTGCTTCGGGTGATGTTGAAAGTAAAGTCGTTCTCATCGAAAAGAAGGAAGGCTACTTTGAAAGCCGTGACACCTTGTTTAAAAATGAATATGCCCCCAAAAAAGATGACGGAAAAATTTCTTGTGCCGCCCGCGATACAATGGTGGCAGAATATAAGGATCCTCTCTTTGATACATATACTCGTGATACCGTATTCATTCGTGATACGGTATCATATAGCTATCGATTCTTGGAACCGAAAAACGATAAGGATTTAGATTCCGTAGAAACGGGTAGTGTCGCTAATTTCCGCATTAGGGTGACCGCTTTGAGTGAATCCATTCACAATGTGGATACTTTGAAAGTGTTGCTGTATACCGACGGAAAGGATTCGTTATGGGTGAAGGCCGTTGAAACGGGTGTCTATACATCAACGTTTGAATATACAGGATCGTTCCATTTTGTCGAAAGCAAGTCCGATTTGAAGAGTTCCGAATTGGATGCCGTATTCGATTTGAAAACGTCCCGTAACCGAGTTAAAATCCAGTCTTGGATAAAAGGCGATAGCTCGTCTGAATCTAAGCGTGATTCCTTGATTGTGTTCTCGAATTACGTTCCTGCAGATTATGCTGAAATCTATGATATCGATTTGGATGGCAAGGCCGATTCTATTCGGATTCGATTCATTTCTCCGTTGAAGGCTGATCTTGAAGGTGTCGATACATTGTACTGGAATAAGGCTGGTGGTACTTGGCGTAGTGTTGCCAAGAAGGACCTCCGTGCGGTAGATAACCGTTCTTGGTTTGAAGCTAAATTGGAGGAACCGTTTGAATATGGCGCAACTGCAGCCGATGCGGATAATACTCCGTACCTTAAACTGGCGAAGACGAAAGATGGATTTGCTCAGAAGGTTAAAATCAAGGATAGGATAGGGGCCGTTCCGGTCGAGGCCGTCAAGCATCCTGGAGTTATTCCTCTTGATGAATACTTGGAAAATTCTGTAGCAATTCCGCCTGATACGTTAGTGGTTACGGTATCCGAAAAAATAAAGAATAAGGGCAAGGACGATGCTTGGAAATCGCTGTTTGTCTACTCTTCGAGCTGCAAGGATACGGCAGAAAAGTCGTTGAATATTGAAAAGGTTATCAAGAAGGATTCTACGGGCCGCGTTTGGAATTTCGTCTTGAAGAACCATATCCTCAAGACCGAGGATTGCATCAGAACCAATCCCAAGGCGACTTTTGAAGATGCTGATGGTAATTCTATGGGCCGCGGTGGCGTAAAGGTGACCGGCAGTAACGGAGACTTGTACCTGTACGAGGTTGCCCCGGTTCCTACTGTAAGTGGTGCTGATCAGGATGCGGAATGGATTGCTCCTGACGATGACGAGTTTAGCGACCTTCCGGATTCGCTTGCTGCAATCCGCGTTGTGAGTATCATGCCTTACACGGCTAGTGTGGTTATCTATGATGGACTTTCTAACGTGGTGACTCACTTTAAGCAGGATTTTGGCAAAAAGAAGGGCGAAATGACGCAAAAAGTCAGGGGAAATTCCGAAAATCACGCCAAAACGGGATATTTGACCTGGAATAAGCGTTCTAAGAAGGGCCGTTTGGTCGGTACTGGTGTCTACATTTGGCGAATCGATTTCAAGTTCATTGATGGACATTCCGAGTATCGATTGATTAAAACGGGCGTTAAAAGAAAGAAATAAGATAGTTTTATAATTATAACCTTGAGAGAAAATTGTAAAAAAACTAAATTTGCCGCGTAAAAACAAAACTCTAAGGGGTTAAACCGTGCAAGATTCATTAGTTACAAAAGCAGCTGATAACGTCCGTATCCTTTCTGCCGCGATGGTGCAGAAGGCCAAGTCCGGACATCCGGGTGGAGCCATGGGCGCCGCCGACGCCATTACGCTTTTGTTTGCTGAATTCTTGCGCTACGATCCGGACGACGCCAACTGGATGGCTCGCGACCGCTTCTTCATGGACCCGGGTCACATGAGCCCGCTCCTCTACTCCGAACTCGTTTTGACGAACCGTCTCACGCTCGAAGACGTGAAGAACTTCCGCCAGCTTGGCAGCCGCACTCCGGGCCATCCGGAAGTCGATGTTGCTCTCGGAATTGAAAACTCCTCGGGCCCGCTCGGTATCGGTCATGGTATCGCTCTCGGTGGTGCAATTGCTGAACGCTTCATGGTCGAACGCTTTGGCTCCATCGTTGAACACAAGACGGTCTGCCTCGTTTCTGACGGCGGCCTCGAAGAAGAAATTGCATACGGCGTGGGGCGCATTGCTGGCCACCTCAAGCTTTCGAACCTCATCTTCTTCTACGATGCAAACCAGGTCCAGCTCAGCTGCAAGACCGAAGACGTGATGGACCACGACTTTGTAAAGCAGTATGAATCTTGGGGCTTCCGCGTGATTGAATGCGATGGCTCTAACATTGCTGAACTCCGCAAGGCTTTCAAGGCTGCTTGGGCCGAAACTGAAAAGCCGGTGCTCGTCTATGGTCACACCACGATGGCTAAGGGCGCTATTGCCGAAGATGGCAAGAGCTTTGAAGGTGCTGTTTCTACGCATGGTCAGCCGCTCAACGCTGCCGGTGCTTCTACTTCTGCAACAGTCAAGAACCTCGGTGGCAATCCGGACGATCCGTTCCAGGTCTTTGATGACGTGAAGGCAGGCTTTGAAGCTCGCGCCAACGAACTCCGCAAGGAAGTTGCCGAATGGAAGAAGGCCAAGGCTGCTTGGGACAAGGCTAATGCCGAAAAGTCCGCAACGCTCAACGAATGGCTCTCTGGCAAGGGTCTCAAGATTGACCTTTCCAAGCTCAACATCAAGGAAGGTGTTGCAACTCGCGTCACTAGCGGTACGGTTCTTGGCTACCTCGCCGAAAATTATCACAACATCATCTGCAGCTCTGCAGACCTTTCGAACTCCGACAACACGCAGGCATTCCTCGACAAGACGGGCATCTTCCGTGCTAACGACTTCAAGGGCGCTTTTGTCCAGGTCGGTGTTGCAGAACTCACGATGGGTGCGATTGCTAACGGTATCGCTCTCCATGGCGGTCTCTATCCGATTTGCGCCACGTTCTTCGTGTTCAGCGACTTTATGAAGCCGGCTATCCGCATGGCAGCTCTCATGGGCCTCCCGGTCAAGTATGTGTTCACGCACGACAGCTTCCGCGTTGGCGAAGACGGTCCGACGCACCAGCCGATTGAACACGAAACGCAGATCCGCTTGCTCGAAAGCCTCACGAAGGCTAGCGGCAAGGCCGAAATGCTCGTGCTCCGTCCGGCAGACGCTTATGAAACGCTCGCTGCATGGGAAATGGCTTTCGAAAATAACGACAGCCCGACGGCTCTCATCCTCACTCGTCAGGTCGTGAATACGCTTCCGGGTGACAACCGTTACGAAGCGGCCAAATCTTGCCGCAAGGGCGCTTACATCGTCAGCGACAACACCGTCGCAGGCAAGAAACCGGAACTTACTTTGGTTGCAAACGGTAGTGACGTGCTTCTCGAACACCAGGCTGCAGAACTCCTCCGTGCCGAAGGCAAGGCAGTCCGCGTGGTCTCCATGATCAGCCCGGCTCTCTTCCTCAAGCAGGACAAATCTTACCGCGACAGCATCATTGCTCCGTGGACTCCGGTGTTTGCAAAGTCCAGCGGTCTTCCGCTCTTGTTCGCTCAGGTCGTGGGTGGCTTCGGTAAGGTTTCTGGCCTCGAACGTTTCGGTGCTTCTGCTCCGGCTGGCGTTCTTGAAAAGGAATTCGGCTATGTTCCTGAAGCTGTTGCCGCTGCTGCTAAGGAATACCTCGCTGAATTCGCTCAGAACGTTGCTGACTTCAAGAAGGCTAACGCTTAATTGTTGAGGGCGCTCCGCGCCTGTCATCCTGGAGCCTCAAAGAGGCGCAATAGGATCCTCTAAAATCGCCCGCCACGTGCGGGCTTTTCTCTTATAAATGTAATTTTATTGTGATTTAGGTTACATTTCCAATAAAAAACCTATATTCTAGGCATGATTTGCCCATTTTGCAAAAATGATAACGACAAGGTGGTTGATAGCCGCATGAGCGGGACCTCGATTCGTAGGCGCCGTGAATGTCTTGCGTGTGGTCGCAGATTCACGACCCGTGAATATATCGAACTTCAACCTTTGACGGTTATCAAACGTTGCGGTGACCGTGAACCGTTCCAGCGAGAAAAACTTTTGCGCGGAATCATGAACTCTTGCAAAAAACGCCCGGTGTCTAATGATGATATCGAACAGCTTGTGACGCGTGTGGAAAATGCTTTGCAGATGTCCGAAAATTCCGAAGTCCGCTACGATCAGATTGGTAATCTTGTGATGCAAGAGTTGAAACAACTCGACGCTGTCGCTTATGTGCGCTTCGCTTCGATTTACCGTGAATTCAAGGAAGTGGGCGAGTTTGTCGATCAAATCAAGACACTGGACAAGTAAGACGAGAGAACAGCTCTGTCAATTCCAATGAAAAATCTCCTCCAATCAGCAAATGAAAAACGTGCTCCATTGTTCGATGTGACCGATGCATATCGTGTTGTGAACGGTGCTGCTGATGGTTTTCCCGGTATTACGATTGATCGTTATGGAGACCGTTTCCAAGTACAGTTTTTTGGGCCGGAACTTTTAAGGCGCAAGAACGAAATTGTCGATGCTATTGGCGGACTTTTTAATCCCATTTGCGTTGTCGTGAAGGAACGTCTTTCCAGTGCGGGACGCTCGCTCGAAAATGCTCCGATGGAAGTGATGGTTGGCTCGCGTGAAGATGCTATCGGTGTTGTGCATGAAGGCAAGGCGAAGTTCCATGTCGATTTGATGGATACGATTAATCCGGGACTGTTCTTGGATATGCGCCATGTACGCCTCGAAGTCGAAGAACGTTTTTGCGAGATGGGGGATGGTTTGCGATTCCTCAACCTTTTTAGCTATACTTGCAGTTTCTCAGTGCATGCTCGTTTAGGCGGCGCCGTGGTGGCTACAAACGCCGATATTAGCGGAAAGATTCTTGATAAGGGCCGCGAAAATTATGCGCTGAATGGCCTCGATTTGCGCCCTGGAGAGTTCTTTCGCGGTAATGCTATAGAATATGTGCATTGGGCAAAAAAGAAAGGGCTCCGTTTCGATGGCATTGTGTTAGATCCGCCGAGCTTTGCCCGTTTCAAGGGCTTTAACTTTAACGTGCGCGAACATTTGATGCCGCTTGTCGCAGAATGTGCAGAAATCTTGAACCCGAACGGATTTTTCATGGTGAGTTCCAATTACAGCGAATTCAGTTTGAATGCGTTTGCGCGCGATGTCCTTGCCGCTGTTTCATCCGTTCATTCGAAAGCAAAAACGTCTTGGAAAAAATCCCAAGACGTAGACTTTGTCGGAAGTGGCTCTACAAAAGATTCTTGCCTTGTTGCAACCCTTGTAGAAGTGTAGGTCTCGCGCAGTTCCTAGTTTTAAGTTCTAGTCCTCTCCGCCGTCCATCTCAATTTTAAGTTCTTTGAGCTTTCTCCAAAGCGTAGCACGACTAATGCCGAGTTTCTTGCAGACTTCAGTCTTGTTGCCTTTGCAAATGCTTAACGCGTGCAGAATATGCCTGCGTTCCATTTCTTCGAGCGAAAGAATTTCTTCGTTGGCCGGTTCTGGATTGTGAGTCAAGAACTTCGTTGGATTATGCGTTATAAGTCCTGCGTTATCGGTTTTACCCGTTATTGGGGCGAAGTTGATCGGTTTAATTGGCGTCTCGACTTCGTCTTCTTTTTCGCGTAAAACTTCTTCGCTAATCGCACTTTCGCTTGCTACTTTTTCGCCATTATCTTTAATGTGTGGAATTGCTACAGCTTGTTCGCGAGCTTCGACTTGCACATATTCAGGCAAATCCTCAAGCTTGATTATTCCGCCTTCCGAAAGCACAATGGCATGTTCCATGATGTTTTCGAGTTCACGGATATTGCCGGGGTAGGGGTACTTTGTAAGCGCGTAAAGTGCTGCCGGCTCAAGATCGTGAATTTCTTTGCCTTGTGCATCCTTATTTTTTAGGATAAAGTAACGAATTAAATTCGGGATTACAGGCTTTCTATCGCGGAGCGGTGGAAGCTGTAAATGGAACGTGTTCAGACGGTAGTAAAGGTCTTCGCGGAATCGTCCTTCGTGCATCGCTTTTTGCAAATCGCGGTTTGTGGCTGCGATAATACGAATGTCCAAATAACGTGCTTCCGTTTCGCCCACGCGTCTGATTTCGTGGCTTTGTAGAAAACGCAAAAGCTTCACTTGCGTTGCTAGAGAAAGCTCGCCGACTTCATCGAGAAAGAGTGTGCCGCCGTTGGCTGATTCAAACAGGCCTTTCTTGTCTGCGGTAGAACCGGTGTAAGATCCTTTCTTGCTACCGAAAAGCTCGCTTTCCACAAGGTTTTCGGGAATGGCGCCGCAGTTAACAGGCACAAACGGTTCGTTTGCGCGCTTGCTGTAGCGGTGAACTACGTTCGCCAAGAATTCCTTGCCCGAACCGGACTCGCCAGTTATGAGCAATGTGCTGTTGGTCGGGGCGACCTTATAAACGGTCTTTAGAATTTTGCGCATCTCGGGCGTGTCGCCGAGAAGGCTATCCAACACTTGCGATTCCATCAGCTGCGTGTTGGACTTGTTCTGCTGTTGCGCCTGGATTTTGCTTGCCGTGCTTTCAAGAAGTGAAAGCGTGACCGGCTTTTTCAAAAAACTGCTAGCACCACGAGTGATGGCGCTAGCGGCTCCTTGCCAATTACGGTCGTCACACAAGACGAAAATTTCAATACCAGGCTGGCGTTCCTTTAAATAGCTGATCATGTCCATGTTGTCGAGCATCAAAAAAGGAACCTCGATAAACGCAAGGTCTATCGACGTATTTTTTACCAACGGCATTAAGGCTTTTTCGTCGGAGCAAACCATGAGGTTCGTTCCGGCTACTGACCAATTCCGTTGTAGCTCCTCGACAAATTTCCGATCAAAATCAGCGATCAGGATATTCATCATTTATGCTATTACGAATGTGCTTTGATGATCTCGTCGACTTTGTTGCGGAGCAACTGGAGGTCCAGCGGCTTGCTGAAAATGGCTGCAACATCGAAATGTTGTGCCGTTGCAAGGTAGTCTTCTGCCGAAGTGCGTCCGCCACCGCTAATAGCGATTGTACGGTCACTCATGCCCATGCGGCGAAGATCAAGGACCACTTCAAAACCATCGCCTTCCGGCATGATGATATCGGTGATAATCACATCGTACGTATTCTTCTGATAAAGCGACTTTGCTTTCTTGCCGTTGCATGCAGTATCGACAGTGTAACCTTTCAATTCCAGAGCAGACTTCAACATGAGGTTGAGCTGAGCGTCATCGTCAATGATGAGTATTGTAGACATTAAGCCTCCATTTTCTCGTTTCTTATAGACCAATATAGATTAAAAATAGTTCCTTCGCCCAAGGTTGTTTGTACTGTATAGCCTGCATTGCCTTCTTTTAGCAGTCTTAGGGCCGAAGACAGGCCTAAACCGAGGCCTTCGCCTGGCGCTTTGGTTGTAAAGAACGGTGAAAAGATGCGTTCGAGGGTGGCTGTATCCATACCGGTGCCGGTGTCCTCGACGGTTATTTTCGCATAAGTGCCCGCATCGATTTGCGGTGCGTATGGAGTAATGAGCGGTTCCGTGAGCACTTCGCGCTTTAATGCAATCGTAAGCGTTCCGCCATTTTCCTTCATGGCAAAGATGGCGTTGTTTGCGAGGTTGCTGATAATACGGTCTAGAGCAGAAACGTTTCCGACGATGCGGATGTTCTTGTCGAGGTCGTCGGCTTTTACTTTCACGTTTGGCGGGAGCGTTATCCAGAGCTTCTTCACCACGTCTTCGATGATCATGTAAGGAGCAAATTCTGTGAGCTTGTCCTTTTCCGAAGTTTTTCCGCGGATGGTATTCAAAAGTTCTTCGAGCGATTCCTTACCACGTGTCGCGGCTTTTCGTGCTTCCTGGATGAACATGTAGGCTTGGTTGTCCTTGTCGAGCACTTCAAGTGCGAGGTCGCAGAAACCAATTTGCGATCCAAGAATGTTGTTGTAGTCGTGCGCGAAGCCACCGCAGATGGTTCCCAATTCTTCAAGTCTCGAATGAATGTGCTTTTGTTCTTGCAACATGTCGCGTTCTTTTTCGAGACGCTTTTCTTTAGTGGTATCGATCTTGATACCGATTATTTTGTACGGCTTACGTGGAGCCATAATCGGGATAAACATGTTTTCGAAAATCATGATATCCTTGGCTTCACCTTTGCGGACTGCCATGTTGTAATCGTCTTGCTTCAAGATCTCAACGGTATCTTCTTCTTCGTTGTTTTCGTTAATGGTCTTTTTTATTCGTTCGTAAGAAATGAAACTTTGTGGTTCACCTTCGTTGCGCGCCAAGAGTTCTTGCGGCAAAATTTTGTTGTCTGGTTCCGAAGTCTGCAATAAGTTTCCGCGGCTCTTTATGTCCGTCTGGTTTTGCGTCATGAACACGCCCTGTTCGTTCTTCGACCAGAAGCGGAAGGGAAGCGTGCTGATCAGCGTATCCAAGAAGTACTTACTTTCGTCGACTTTCTTTTTCCAAATGTTCAGACGTTCTTGGTAACGAATTTGGTCGAGCTGGTATTCCTTGAACTGCTCGTCGCGGTTCTTGATGATTTGTTGGTAGTGTAGCGTATTCGAAACATCGCTAAAGAAGGCGACGTTGTAGTTTGTTGTCAATGATTGGCGAATCTCGAAAATCGAAACGTTGAAAATATGGTCTTCGTTATCAATCTTGATTCTTATTTTGTTGTAAGTTGATTCTCGCGATGGATCTGTAATTTGCGGGAAAATCGAAGAGATCTTCTTGTTGTGCAACGCTTCTTGCGTGGTGTGTAAAATGGTCAATGCAGCCGGGTTTGCTAGTTGGATTTCTCCTTTGTAGTTATAGTATATGAGCCCGTCTACCATTCTTTCTTTTAGTTTGTCTAAAAACCATGAAGTGCACTTGTTTTTGAACGAAATCGATGTGAAGTATTGACCAGATAGAATTGCTAAGAAAACAGAAATGAATTGCGACCATTTAAGAAATTGATCGTAGCTGCTGAACTTGGATGCTATAGGAATGACAAAATCAAAGAGTGCCGCTAGCGTCACAAAAAATATGAACGATGCAAACATGTAGACGCTAACCTGATAGGGAAGGGTAGTATCGCAAGCTTGCACGATGTTGCGAAGATAGAGGTAACCCGTAATGATGATGTTCGGAAGAACGAAGATGCAGAACAGCAACGTGTAAAAGTAAAATACGGGACGTTCGGTGAATGGTCTATAACTAAAAATATTGATGCTTGAAATGTAGGAAGGGTCCTTGATAAATAGGTATGTCGAAATAATAACGGCTAAGGCTCCCAAAATATTCATGAGCTTCCAGCCGTTTTTTCGCTTTATCTTAAGGCTAATTTCTGCAGTGTGCTGTACTGCATTACCAATTTGAATCCAACCAAGAGCCGCTATGCCAAAAACAAGTTGCCTTGCTGTATATGCCTTGGTGCCTGCGATAAAGTTGTCACCGCTAAAGAAAATATCGCCAATCATGTTGCTCGCTTGCCAGAAAATGCTGATAATCACCAGCTGATGGATTGGGCGAGGCAGCTGCTTGACTGACGTTTTTTGCCCAAGCATAATGGGAAAATAGCATACGATGATTAGCGCTACTACGGATAACGCGATAACGTAAGGTGAACCTGAAAATAGACTCTCTTGCATATTTTCCCAATTTATTGAGCTTTACTTTGTTCTCTTGATACCGAATGTCTTTCTCTGCTCGTATGAAGATTTTGTCGAGAAGTTTTTGATGATCTTTTCGTCATCCTTGACTTCTGGGTTATTCATGTTGGGCGAGAATGTTGCACTAATTTCGGCCTTGTAAATGTACGCGCCTGTACCTACAGCTCGGTCGTCCTTGGAACGGATGCCTGCCGGTCCCTTATTTGCCCATTCAATGGCAAATTGGACGATGTTGGCAGAAGAAAGGTACTGCTTCGGATTTACATTGAAAGAGTTGTGGAAACGATTGACAAAGTGGCCAAGGTTCGAGTAAATCGGAATGTTGAACTTGACGAGAAGATTGCTCCAAGCGCATTCGTCGCCGTACGAAGCTCCACGCGGTACGGTGAGCTTGACGTCAAAGATTGCACCGCCAATGTCTGCGGAGTCAATTCCGGTTAATGTAACCTTGTCGTTTTGGATGAGGTCGAACTTGTTGGTCGCAGGATTCTTTACATAGAAACGCATCGTTTCACCGACATCGACCTTGCTGCGGTTGCTTGGCTTTTGGTCAGTGACGTTGTTACGCATTTTTACATCGAATTTGATAGCTGGAGCACCCTTACCATTGACAGGAACCCATGGAACTTCAAATTCTGGATAGTTGCCATTTGCATCCTTGAACGTGCTTGTCATCATGGAACCCATTCTGACATAGTCGCCTTCCATTACAGTACCTTTAATATCGCCTGTGTAGAGAAGCGTAATTCCTGCATTATCCTGCATAAAGCTCCATGATGAAAATTCATTGCGGAATACATTGGATTGCTTGTCTGCACGTTTGTGTCTGAAGTATTGCTGAGCGGAGTCTGCAATGACGAGCGGTTCGCTTGCGGTAATAGTCAAGAGTTCTGCAGCCGCCATCTGCTTGATTGATGCAGAAACGTAAACAGGACCAACTCTGTCTTCGGCAAGAACGGAGTTCGTTTCGGTAGCGGCTCCAGTTCCGAGCGATTGGATAACGAGGCCTGCGTTGGTAAGGTACTTTCCACCTGGGAGAGAGCCTTCGTAATTACCGGCTGTGTTTCCGAACTGGAACGGCGTTTCAAGATCGAGAGAAAGTGTTGTTCCGCTAAAGACGAGCTTGCTCTTTTCAACGGTCAGTGTCTCGGGTCTTGCTGTACCGAATATGATATCGATTGTTTCCGGTATGTGTTTGTCATCAAGAGCTTTTTGGAAGGTAATGTCGATGTGACTTGCATAACCATTCTTGAGTTTGTCTGTGATAACGGCGTAAATCATCGGAACCGGCAGAATCTTCAGGAGAATTTGAACCTTTTCCGGTGTGCAGAGCCCTGCGACTCCATTGCCATTTAAGTCTGTAATTGTACCGACTGGATCAAGCTGACCCCACATGCCCGCGGTAACCATAGAGACATTTCCTGTGCCAAAGGCAATTTCGAAGTCCCAAATGTTCTTTGCTTCGTTGTAAATCTTAGCAGAGAGAACTGTTGGCGTAAATACCTTGGTGGTTGAATCTTCTTTGTAGAGAATAAGCGGGAAGGTTGTACCCGGTGCAGAAATAGGTTCGCTGAATTGTAGATAAAGGTGATCTGTTGTCGATGTATCTTGGCGTTCGAGAACCGTTGCCGAAAGCAATGTCGGAGAAATGCCGTCTCCGTATGAGTCGTCAACAACCTTTTTATTTCCTTGAATAATGCTTTCGAGAGAAATCTTTCCTGTAGCATCTGTTACGATTTCTTGCGGAACGTCAATGTTGACAATCAGCATCTTGCCGTTTAGAGATTGAACGCTGCTCGAAACGTAGGTTTCTTTTCCATAAGTGAACGAAATAGAGGAGAACGATTGATTTTCCATGTATTCCGACGAAAGCGTGATTTGCATAGCGTCAGGAATATGGTCGCAGTTCAAGTCTACAATTTTGGCAACATCGATAATGGGCCAAGGCGGAAGTTCTTCGATGACCAAGTTTGCTGTTGCAGGCGTGTAGGCGTAGTCCTTTGTGTTGGGGTGCGTTGCAGAAATTGTTGTTGTTACGGCAACCTTGGAACTTACGTAAATCGTAGCCTTACCGTCAAAAAGGGTGACTGTCGTTACTGGAATCGTTGCTGTCGGATCGGTATAGAATAAAACGTTCGGGTCGTCGGAGACAAGCTCCACGTTCAAACTCTTTTCGTCTTTTAGCAATACGAGGTTACTGTCTAAAAGCGAAATTTCAACTTCAACGTATTTATCCTTATAACCTGTAATATCACCTTTGTCAAATAAAAGGTAACGTTTTTCTAGAGGCTTGGTAATACTGTCAATTTCAACGTTTGTACGAACAACTGTGCATGCGCAGTCATATTTGTTTTCTGTTTTCTGGTTTGCGTTTCTGTTGTGCCAGGTGACCCATTCCATGTAGTTGTTGCCGTAGGCAAGCGTCGTGTCGCCACCGAAGAGTATTTCGTCGGTACGATTGGTGTTGACATAGCTGAACGGATAGGGATTGCCGTTCATTTCGACAGCATCGAGGAGACCGTTCGGAGTGACCTTGCTTGTTGCGGCATAGGTCGTGGCCGGATCGACTTTTTCAACCGAGTGGATTGGGCTTATGAACGGGCTTGAGAATGTTGTCGTGATGGTTCGATTGACTTGCGGTCCTTTATCAGGTGTGTAATCTGGAGCGTAGCCGTAAATGTATTTGCCGTGGTAATATGCTGTAACGTAAGGAGTCTTTCTGAAAGCTTTTTCATTGACTCCATTTACGTTTTCAACATACATATTGGAGTTGGATTCTTCTTTGTAAAGCGGACCACGTGTTAGATCGATGCCTTCGAAGTATTCAGGATCATCATCATCGGTATGGGGCCTAAATGACCAGCTGTTTTCGAGGCTTCCGTATCTGGGATCCACGATAAATTCAAAGAAGTAGCTGCCGGATACGGCGAGTTTTCCTTCGATGTGGACTTGCGTGTAATAGCCAGATTCCGTTGTGCCTTTCATCGATGTGACATTGTAGGCAACCGGGGTCTCAAATATCATGGTGGGCCTACCAGTGGATTGACCGGTTCCATCCCAAACAGACTTGTTGTTGCTGGCGCCGGTGACTGCAACCGGGAAGTAGAATCTTAAGTCAAGATCATTGTAATCGATTGTATCTCTGTTGGTGACAATGACGAGGAATGTGTTGCATTGTTTCCAGTCGCTGCTATTGACGCAACCGTCTTTCTTGAGCGGCTTGACGTAAATGTCCATTTCGACCGTTGTGGCGTATTGCTCGGTCGTGAAAGAATATTCTTCAGAAGTTGTTGCGCCGGAAGTGACTGTAAAGTAGTAAGTGGTGCCAGCTTCAAGTCCTGTAAGGACTGCTTCGTGGAAAAGGGCGACACCGCCATTGGCGACTGTTTTTTGGGTGTAATTGCCTTTGGCTTTGCCAAAATTAACGGTTCCGTCTATACGGTCTGTTGTCCACCAATAAATCTTTGCACTGCGATGATCGACTTGGCAAATGGTAACACCCTTGATTTGTGTTGCTGTCGAAGTCATGGTGAATTGGTACCAATAGCCGTGGTTATCATCCGTGGTGATGTTTCCATAAGGGTCAACGCCTTCGAGGTAGAAGTAATACGTTTGCCCAGGAGTTAGGCCGGTGAGTTCTACAGAACCTTCCTTGACGGCTTCCGTCATTTGCACATGCTTTGCGGTGGCTGAGTTTGTTGTTGCATCGTAAGTTACGGTTACGAGTGCTAGTTCGTCCGTTTTCCAGCTGATGACAGCTGTAGAATCAGATGTCGGAATGCCAACGATATCGCTGAAAACCGGCCCGTCGTTGTCAGGTGGGAGCTGTTCTGCGAGACTCTGTGCCGGGAACAAGAATTGAGCCGAGAAGTCGATACAGGTTTCTGTCGATGTGTATTTGCTCCAGTCTTCAATCAATGGCAAATTAGGTGCGCGACCGCCCATTAATGCGCCGATGGGGCACTTGTAATCGTAAGGAATGCCGCCTGCGTTGTAGCCATCGGGGTTTGCAGAACGGTTATGCGGGTGTTGCGGATTCTTGTCACCTGCGCCGAGCAAGAGCGAAATATCCCACGGGTTTGCGCCGAGAACGTAGTACATGTTGTCCAGAGCGACTTTTAAATAGCGTTCGTCCTTGGTCAGTTCATACAAGAGGAACACGGCCACGGCAGAACCCATGTTATAACGCATCACACCCCAGTCAAAGCTGGTCCAAACCAAGTTGTAGGGAGGTTCTACATGCAGTGCGGAACTTCCTTCGCGAGGTTCTCCATTGCCAGAACCCGGATACAAAACAGCAATAGAGTCTCCGTTGGAGTTTGTTTCGACTTGCTTGCGGAATGCAGCCATCACGCGCATCGAAAGTGTATCTCGTTCGGATTTGGATAAACCATATTTTACTTCGTATTCAGGGTCATTTAAAATGAGCTTTTGCATGGCGAATAGAACGTATGCAAAAAGGTTCTGGTAGTCTGTAGCCCAAGAGTTGTTAAAGCCAGGACCTGTTCCGAGATAACCTGCCGGGAAGAATGCCAAATCATATTGTGCTGTAGAATTTATCTGTTTCCCTTCGTTCATGTCTGTGTTTTTATACAGGTCATATGGATAAAGGGAATCTCCGGTTGCATACCAAAGTGAAACTGCTGCAGCTGCAGCATCGTCTTCGCAAAGCCCCATGCCGCTATAATAACCTTTTCCGTTAAAGTAAGGATTCTGATTTTCATATATCGTAGCCTTACCTCTTCTAGCGCATTTGTCCTGACCTTCGTATTGTTCCGTGTAGGTCATGAACGTTGTTCGAACAATCTTTTCATAGATCGTTTTTGCGGCATCCAAAAGTTCTTTGGAGTAAGAAGGATTGATCCATTTGAAAGCTGTGGCAACGTTTGCCAATGTTGCTGCGTAAATGCCTGCGACGTTTGTGCCAATCCCTTTAAGCACAAGACGGTCCGGACCGCCCTTTTCCTGCTTTTGCATGTCCTGGCGTTCAGGTACATCCCAGTAATTGTGATCCCAGTCGCTCATGCCCACGGTATGGTACATGTCGCCTTTGTCAATAAGACCGTCGGCAACAGATGCATTATAAAGCTTCATGATGTAATCGGCGCCGATTTTTGCTTCGTAGAGAATGTCCTTAATGCCATCCGGAACCGTGTCTGCGTACGAATTGCCAAAGCGGTCTTCGGCCTTGTCGGGGTAGGTGAGGTAAACCATCGAAAGCACATAAGCGGCGTAGCCAACGGTTTCGGCAACCTTGAAATGGTCACCGCAGTCATGCCAACCGCCGGTCAGGTCGTGCCCAACGATAGAACCGTCTTTCAAGTGGCATGCTCCATGGAAATGCGACTTTGTATCACCGCAACGCTGGATGCCAAAGAACATCAGGGATTTTTCGAGAATGGAATTGTAGATATAGGGGTTAATGTGGAATGTTGCCGAAGTGTCTTTCCCGACAACGATGAAATATTCGCCAACTGTTGAAAGCGTGGTAAAGTCTGCGCGATAGAGTGTTTCTGTTGCTCCGGCTGTTGTATCACCTAATACGTAGAGGTTTTGGATGGAGTTAAAAGCACCCGTTACCTGAATGCCGGGCTTTGTAACTTTTCCAATTAGTGACAGGTTGCCGCCACCTGGAACTTCTTTACCGCTATTAGCGTCAATGACCTTGAATGTTTTTTCCGTAGGGTCTGCAACATAAGCGTACTTGTAGTGCTCAGGCTTGAATCCGCTTTGATTCAAACGGATGGGTCGTCTGTTGAATACGTTGACCGAATCGTTGTGAATGCGGGTGCACGCTTTGCAGGTTCTGTCAAGATTAGGTAATGCCGATGTTGCTGCCGCTGAAAAATCAATGCAGAATAAGGCAAATAAGAATATGACGCTAATTAGTTTTTTCATAGGTTTATTTTGTTAGAAAAATAAAGAGCCGCCAGGACTCTTAATCCTGGAGGCTGTTTGTTTATTATTACTTCTTTCTCTTGAAACCGAAGGTCTTTGTCTTGTTGTCGGTAGCCCGCACTGCGGTCGAGCCGACTTCGGAGCAGGTCGCCTTGTAGTCGTTGTTTGAGGCATCGAACCTTGTCGCGCAGGACGATTCCGCGGTGAAGTCGAACTTAGCGATGTAGGCGCCGGTGCCGATCTTGTTGCCCTTCTTGGCGACCGGGGCCTCGTTGTCCTTGGCGATCCATTCCACGTTCAGCTTGAGTGTGCCGTTGTCGATGAGGTTGCGGAACGTGGAGAAATTCTCCTTCGGTATGTCGAGCCTGTATGTATTGATGTACTGCCCGAGATTGTCGTAGAGGTCCGCGACGATTTTAAGGCGGAAGTTGTACATGTTCTGGCCGTCGCGGGTGAGGAAGCTTGCCTGCGGCATCGTTACCTCGACTTCGAAGTTCGGGCCCGAGCTCGAGTATGCGGCGGAATCGACCTGGCCGAGTACGGTCCCGTCACCGCCGATGAAGTAGTGCTTCCCGCCGATAACGGCCGATGTCACGAACGCGTCGTTGCCTGCCGTTTCCGGGCGGCCGAAGTAGGCGCCGGCCTTGGGCGTTGCCACCGGATCGGTCAGCGTCACGGCGAAGTGGATGTTGTCGTCGCCCGTGATGCGGACGTAGGGGTTTGCTGCCGTGGGAACGTTGTTGCTCTGGTCGATGTAGGCGGAACCCAGTTCCTGCGGGACGAGGCGGACGCGGTCGCCGGCATGGAACACGTTGTCCTTCTCGTTATAGGTGAAGAGGTAGGACCTGCCGCTGCCTTGCGGGATTTCCGACGGGATGTAGGCGTCGCGTTCGCGCTGGATGTGCTTGCCCGTGGTGAGCATGGTTACCGGTTCGGACAGGGAGACCGTGAGCATGCCGCTCTTGATCATGCGTGCCGAGGAAATGACCGGTGCGCACTTGTCGTACAGCGTGAAGTTCGTCTCGAAGAAGCCGTTAGCGAGGCCCTTCTGCGGCGAGACCGTTCCGTTGCCGTCGTTTTCGCCGCTCGTGGAGCCGTACGGGTAGGCGTGTGTTGCCGGGATGGTGATTTCGACGATGCTGAACGTGTCGACGACAACTCCCGTGTTGACCGAGTCAAGCATGATCGTGCGCGGTGCCGACATGGTATCGCGTATGGTCCAGTAGGATTCCTTCGGGACGATGACGCCGCCGGTTGTGTCTGCCGTAGTGATGAAGCTGCGCGTGATGCCCGGGTTGCCCCAGACGGTAACGATGCTGTCGAAGACGTCCTTCGGCTTGAGCTTCTTTTCGAACATGACGTAGACCATGTCCGGGACGCCGTCGCCTTCCTTGTCGATCATTTCGGCATGGTAGACCGGTACCGGGCGGGAGATGAGCGTTACGGGCACGCTCGGCTTGCAGCCTGACGGGTCGACGGGGTTCAGGTTCTGGTCGGTAATCGAGTATCCGCCGGCGGTCCTTGCGCTAGCCAGTGCGCCGAGCGGGACGAGCGAGTTGTTCGTGTTGCCGCTGATGATCAGCTGCCAGCTCTTGCCGCCGTTGGTCGTTGTAGCCGCGCTGACGAGTGTCGGTACGCCTGCGGCGCCTGCAATCACGAGCGGCCATTCGGTCAGCGACGAGAGGATGACCGGTTCCGAGAACGCGACCATGACCGTGTCGATACCGCTGTTGTCGTTGTCCGATTTCTCGAGGATGGCTACACTTTCGAGTGTCGGCGGGATGCCGTCGGAGATCTTTACGGTCTCGGCGTTTGCAGTCCCCTTGTCGGTGACGTATGTCGTGATCTTTCCGGACGGGCTTGCGCTTGTCTGTATGCGGCTCGTGTCGATGGCGATGACGACTTCGTCCTTGTCGGCGTAGTTGGCTGCGACGAGCGGTACCTTGACCGTGTCTGTCATGCCTTCGATGAAGTAGCGGATGCTGTCGAGCGTGTAGCCTTCGGCAAGCTTGTTCGTGAACTTTATCCTCAGCTGGTCAGCCTTGTTGTCGCAGTTGCTGTCCTCGGCGAGGACTGTTTGCGGAGACGGAATCTTGGTTTCAGCGAAGAAGGAATACTTGGAGATATCTTCTTCGTCATCCGGGTCGGTGTAGGTGACCACGATCGTATCGCCGGCGAAGAACGAGATTTCGGAAGTCTGGTCTCTGGAATCCTTGCTGTGGTTGACTGCTGTAATCGGGCCACCGACAAAGTGTCCGGGGTTGTTGGCGTCAGCCTTCAATGTGACCTTGAGGATGTCGTTCTTCTTGTTGTTGATGACCTGGACTTCGAGAGTCTGGGTGTTGCTCTTAATTTTGTCCTTGTCCATGACATCGATATAGAATGTCGTGCCTTCTGGATTGGCAGGGCTTGCAATCGGATTTCCGGCAGCATCCTTGATCACGAGTGTCGATGCTGTAGCGTCACCCTTAGAGAAGTTCACATAGTAGGTTCTGTTTTCGAATGCGCAACCGCCATTTTCCATGCATGTTTCGCAAGTGGGGTTGGCTCCGGCAAAGACGGTGATGTCCACTTTCTTGGAACCGATGCTCATCTTGACCGGAATGTCGAGGTCCCACATGTCTGTTGTAACATTGTACTTAGCGATAACTTCAGTACCGGCTTCGTTCAAAATCCATCTATCGTTTCCGTCAGCAAATACATCTCCACTTACTTTGACGCCATTTGCCCATACTTTAGTCACGTAACCGCCTTCGGTTATATGAGCATAGCCTTTTACGTGAACGATGCTGCTTGCTTGGTCGATATCAATATGGGAACCGTTAGATACGTTGAACGGAGGATCAAATGTGATATCCATCTGGTAATTGGCTCTCTTGGTTTCCATTTCCTTCTTGGAAGGGCTATTACCCCAGATGAACTGGTCTTTGCGGTAAACGACGATGTATGGATTTACAGGTATTTCGTTATCAAGATCGCCGTAGTCCTTGTCTTCGTAAGGCATACCGACGTAATCGGCTCCATCAACCAGGAATTCATGCGGCGCCCAAGACCAGTCGCCTGTAGTCTTGTCCATGTGCTTTTTAGCCGGGGTGCGCAATGTTTCGCAGGTCTTGTAGCCGTCGTTAGAAATACCCGAAGAATAGGTCAGGTCAACACGCAAGCGGGATTGAGATTTGATGATTGAAGATCCCAACGGAACAGGGAAGTAGTAGGAGTACTTGCCTGTTGCTGCATCGTATGTGTCGTCAAGACGTACAGGCAATGCGGCACGCATCAAGTCGCGGAGTTCTCGGTCGTTTTCGCAAGGCTTGTTAAAGCCTGCTTCATCGTAAGCTTGGCAAATATCGGAGTCAATCAAGGTGGCGCATCTTTCTACTTCTTCGGGCTTTGCGCTGAAGTACATGCGCAGGGTAAGACTATCGAATGCTCGAGCTTCGTTATTGTAGATGTTCAGGTTCAGGAATTCTGTTCCACCAAAATCGTACTGGTAGGCACGGACGCTAAAGTCGTACCACGTTACAGGAGTCGTGAATTTTAGCAAATTGCCGTTATCATCAACTGTAGACTGGGCTCCATTGCTTTCGACCATGTAGTAGTAGGTCGTCTTTTCTTTGAGTCCGCCGATTTTTACGTAATGGAACTGTGTCGGAATGCCGGAAACGTCTGCGTTCCCGCTTCCTGTATTGAATGCAAAGTCGCTTGCATTGGCATGCGGTATGGTATCCCAGTAAACCTTGGATTCGTATTCTCCATTTGGAGTGTACCACATGATTTCGGCACTGTCGCCACTCAGGTTACAGACGGTGACGTTTGCGATGTTTGCGTTTTCGACAGTGCTGAGCGTTGTGAACGTAAACGGTGTCTGGGTGCTATCGACAAGGTATTTGTTCTTGTAGTTAGCTGTATTGTAGGCGTTTACGCCCGTGACATAGAAGTAATAGGTGGTGCCCGGCTTCAAGTCTTTGAGAACCATCTGGTGCTGGACTCCAGCGATTGAATCAGTTTCAGTGAGCGAGTATTGACCTTCGACGGTGCCGTAGGAGATAGTTGTTGTTCCACGCTGGGTCAGCTTGACCATTACGATTGCAGAGTCCATGCTGACATGGCGGATTTCAACGTTGATATCTGGAGCAGCCGTACGGTCGAACTTGGCTGAAGCTAGCATACCCGAACTCACGAGAGTTGCAGCAGCGTCAATACAGGTTTCAGACTTATGATAGTCTTCCCAGCTCTTGTTGTCGGGAACCATGGAGTTTGTTGCTCCCGGAGTCACGCCACCATAAAGAGCACCAACAGGAGGTTTGTACTTGTAATTTGCACCTGGTTGGTTTTTGCCTTCGGGGTTTGCTGCGCGGTGGTGCGGGTGAGCATCGTTCTTATCGCCGATACCCAAAATGTAGGACACGTCCCACGGGTTCACACCTAAAAGGTAGTTTAACTGGTTAATGCCCAATTGGTGCATTTCATCGGCTTTCCAGTTCGGGGTTCCCAAGTTCGGGAGGGCAAGGTTCTGATTTTCAATATCCTTAGCTACGTCGGCATATGCCAAAACTTCAAAGATGTTACCGGCCTGGTAACGGTTGTAAATCCAGGTCTGGTCTGTTTGCATTGAGTACCAAATAGGATCGTACTTGACTTCATTACCCTTCCAGCCAATATCCTGAACCATGTAATTGGAAGGATCCTTGCGGGGCAGAGTGATTGTCGCTGTACCTGCACTCACGTCACTTAAGTTATGGATCATGCTCATGATACAGTCTTCAATGGCGTTAAGACGTTCATCCTTGGTCAAACCAAATTCGTTAATAGCCTTGTTTTCGTCGGCAAGAATCAACTTGTAAAGGGCATAGGTTGCATAGGCGTAGGAGTTGGCCCAGCTGGTATTCTTGACGTTCTTCAAGAAGCCCTTGTTGTCGGTCACAAACCAGCCACCATCGAAGCAACCCACGCAATTGTCCATAAACGATTGCGGAACCGTCGTACCGAGAGTCTTCGAACGTATTGCGTCATCACCATACTTCGAATCACCCGTGGCATACCACAAGGCGACAGATGCAAGAGCGAGGTCGTCAAAGTATTCGTTGTTACCGTTGTAAGCCGAGCTAGACCAACCTGCTGCTTTAGTATTGTTCTTGTAGGTCTTTCCCTGCGCCATCGACTTAGCGAAGTCATACATTTCCTTAGCCACTTTCAAGCAACTATCGGCAAATGCCTTGTGTTCGGGATATTCGGAATAAAGCTTACCTACGAGGGCTAAACCCGCTGCGGTTTCACCACCGATGTTTGCCCCAATTTCACCTAGACGTACGGTACGGGACATGGGACCACCACGGTCTGTTGCTGCGGCAGAACCATCAACAGGCAGCTTGTCGCTATTTTCTGGACGACCCCACCAGCCGTGGTCTGAACCGAAGTTGCCTACAGAAAGAGCCATGTCGTCAATCACGCCTTTTGCACGGATATAGGCGCGGAGTACAAAGTCTGCTCCATGCTTTGCTTCACGGAGCATGTCCGGAATACCGTCGGTATTGACTGTTTCGCCGTGGTTAAAGGCATAATGGTCTTCGTCAGCATCTGCATTTGTTGCTGCAAGGACGGCTGCCACCATAAAGGCATACATCTGAGTTTGCGATTCCTTTAAATGGTCACCGCAGTCGTAATAGCCACCTTCAAGTGTACCGGCAAGAGCTTCGTTATACTGGTCTCGAACATCAACATCACCAGTAACGACTGCACCGGCACCATCTTTCATGTGACTTGCTGGGTGGAACCAAGAATCGCCATTACCACTACGGTTAATTCCATAGAATTTCAAGGCGGCGTCTTTCACCATGGAATAGACCCTGTTGCTCACAATAAAGGTGCTGGAAATATCGTTTCCGACTTTGATACGAAGACGTGTTTCGGTCGGGACATTTTGCGGAATTTTACCCGCCTGAATAATGCCCGATTGTCCTGTAATATCAACCTGATAACGCTTTTGGTCGTTCGTTGCGGCATTAGTTCCTGCAATAATAGTCCAGTCCGAAGTCATCTGGAAGCCGGTACTGGCAAATGTTCCCGTTACCTTTGGAGAAAGTGATTTACCTTCGACATCCACCACTTCGAAGGTCGAGGCCGATCCTACATAATAGAACTGTCTTTCAGTATCGCTTTCAAGGTAGCCCGCCTGGTTTATACGAATCGGAGACATGCGGTAGTTGATTGCATCCAGGTAGGCCTGGTTCAACGTATCAGGAATGAATGCGTTTGGTGCGTACGAAGCCGGGGTGCGGTTCTTGGGCACCATATTGTGCTTTTTGGTAACCGTCGTATCGTAATGATCAAAAACAGTCGTATCCCAAGTCAATGGGTAGACCGGACGAATCAAGTCATAAGGAGTGGGTTGTTCTTGCTGAGCTGCCATTACGGAGGAGGCTGCGCACAGTGCTAACAGATACTTCTTAATACTCACTTTGTCTCCTTTGTATAACCAAAAAAAGCGGGCAAAACATGTCTTGCCCTCTAAGTATATTCTCTCAAAAGATAAAATAGATTATTTATGTAAAAAAGTTTTGTGGTTGATGCTTTTTTGTTCTCAAAAAATGCTCAATTTTTTTGTTTTTTTTCTTCCGCTGTAGTATATAGACTTTTTGTTCCGATGATTTATTAATTATGTATAATAATTTTTACAAAATTTAAATTGTTCAAAAAAAAAGACCATCACGTGGATGGTCCTTGATTTTACTTCTTTCTTTTGAAACCGAAGGTCTTTGTCTTGTTGTCGGTAGCCCGCACTGCGGTCGAGCCGACTTCGGAGCAGGTCGCCTTGTAGTCGTTGTTTGAGGCATCGAACCTTGTCGCGCAGGACGATTCCGCGGTGAAGTCGAACTTAGCGATGTAGGCGCCGGTGCCGATCTTGTTGCCCTTCTTGGCGACCGGGGCCTCGTTGTCCTTGGCGATCCATTCCACGTTCAGCTTGAGTGTGCCGTTGTCGATGAGGTTGCGGAACGTGGAGAAATTCTCCTTCGGTATGTCGAGCCTGTATGTATTGATGTACTGCCCGAGATTGTCGTAGAGGTCCGCGACGATTTTAAGGCGGAAGTTGTACATGTTCTGGCCGTCGCGGGTGAGGAAGCTTGCCTGCGGCATCGTTACCTCGACTTCGAAGTTCGGGCCCGAGCTCGAGTATGCGGCGGAATCGACCTGGCCGAGTACGGTCCCGTCACCGCCGATGAAGTAGTGCTTCCCGCCGATAACGGCCGATGTCACGAACGCGTCGTTGCCTGCCGTTTCCGGGCGGCCGAAGTAGGCGCCGGCCTTGGGCGTTGCCACCGGATCGGTCAGCGTCACGGCGAAGTGGATGTTGTCGTCGCCCGTGATGCGGACGTAGGGGTTTGCTGCCGTGGGAACGTTGTTGCTCTGGTCGATGTAGGCGGAACCCAGTTCCTGCGGGACGAGGCGGACGCGGTCGCCGGCATGGAACACGTTGTCCTTCTCGTTATAGGTGAAGAGGTAGGACCTGCCGCTGCCTTGCGGGATTTCCGACGGGATGTAGGCGTCGCGTTCGCGCTGGATGTGCTTGCCCGTGGTGAGCATGGTTACCGGTTCGGACAGGGAGACCGTGAGCATGCCGCTCTTGATCATGCGTGCCGAGGAAATGACCGGTGCGCACTTGTCGTACAGCGTGAAGTTCGTCTCGAAGAAGCCGTTAGCGAGGCCCTTCTGCGGCGAGACCGTTCCGTTGCCGTCGTTTTCGCCGCTCGTGGAGCCGTACGGGTAGGCGTGTGTTGCCGGGATGGTGATTTCGACGATGCTGAACGTGTCGACGACAACTCCCGTGTTGACCGAGTCAAGCATGATCGTGCGCGGTGCCGACATGGTATCGCGTATGGTCCAGTAGGATTCCTTCGGGACGATGACGCCGCCGGTTGTGTCTGCCGTAGTGATGAAGCTGCGCGTGATGCCCGGGTTGCCCCAGACGGTAACGATGCTGTCGAAGACGTCCTTCGGCTTGAGCTTCTTTTCGAACATGACGTAGACCATGTCCGGGACGCCGTCGCCTTCCTTGTCGATCATTTCGGCATGGTAGACCGGTACCGGGCGGGAGATGAGCGTTACGGGCACGCTCGGCTTGCAGCCTGACGGGTCGACGGGGTTCAGGTTCTGGTCGGTAATCGAGTATCCGCCGGCGGTCCTTGCGCTAGCCAGTGCGCCGAGCGGGACGAGCGAGTTGTTCGTGTTGCCGCTGATGATCAGCTGCCAGCTCTTGCCGCCGTTGGTCGTTGTAGCCGCGCTGACGAGTGTCGGTACGCCTGCGGCGCCTGCAATCACGAGCGGCCATTCGGTCAGCGACGAGAGGATGACCGGTTCCGAGAACGCGACCATGACCGTGTCGATACCGCTGTTGTCGTTGTCCGATTTCTCGAGGATGGCTACACTTTCGAGTGTCGGCGGGATGCCGTCGGAGATCTTTACGGTCTCGGCGTTTGCAGTCCCCTTGTCGGTGACGTATGTCGTGATCTTTCCGGACGGGCTTGCGCTTGTCTGTATGCGGCTCGTGTCGATGGCGATGACGACTTCGTCCTTGTCGGCGTAGTTGGCTGCGACGAGCGGTACCTTGACCGTGTCTGTCATGCCTTCGATGAAGTAGCGGATGCTGTCGAGCGTGTAGCCTTCGGCAAGCTTGTTCGTGAACTTTATCCTCAGCTGGTCAGCCTTGTTGTCGCAGTTGCTGTCCTCGGCGAGGACTGTTTGCGGAGACGGAATCTTGGTTTCAGCGAAGAAGGAATACTTGGAGATATCTTCTTCGTCATCCGGGTCGGTGTAGGTGACCACGATCGTATCGCCGGCGAAGAACGAGATTTCGGAAGTCTGGTCTCTGGAATCCTTGCTGTGGTTGACTGCTGTAATCGGGCCACCGACAAAGTGTCCGGGGTTGTTGGCGTCAGCCTTCAATGTGACCTTGAGGATGTCGTTCTTTTTGTTGTTCTGGACTAGAACTTCGACAGTTTGCGTTTTTGTTTTCTTCTTGTCTTCATCCTTCAAATCAATAATGAATGTAGTTCCGTCTGGATTTGCAGGGCTTATGACAGCTTTTCCTGTTGTCGCGTCCTTGAGAACCAAGATTGAAGCCGTTGCATCACCCTTAGAAAAATCAACATAGAAGGTTCTGTTTTCGAATGCGCAGCCGCCATTTTCTGTGCATGCATCGCATGTCGGGTCAGGGCCTGAAAAAATCGTTACATCGATCTTGTTGCTGCCAATTGCCATCTTGACTGGAATGTCGAGTACCCATTCGTCTTTCGGAATATCGTACTTGGCGACAACATCCGTTCCTGCTACGTTCAAGATCCATCTGTCGGTTCCTTCAGCAAAAGCATCGCCGCTCACTTTGACGCCATTTGCCCATACTTTTGTCACATAACCGCCTTCGGTTATCTTTACTCTACCCTTGACGTGTACAATGCTGCTCGTCTGGTCTATTTCGATATGGGAACCGTCAGATACGTTGAACGGTGCGTCTAGTCTAAGGTCCATTCTGTAGTTAGCCCTCTTGGTTTCCATTTCTTTCTTGGATGGGCTGATTCCCCAGATGAACTGGTCTTTACGGTAAACGGCAATATAAGGATCTATAGGAACGTTGGCATCCACATCGCCGTAATTTTTATCTTCGACAGGCATACCATCATAATCGGCGCCATCTTCCAGATAACTGTGCGGGCGCCAAGACCAGTCGCCAGAGTTTTTGTTGAAACGTTTCTTGCCGGGCTGACGTAATGTTTCGCAGGTCTTGTAGCCGTCGTTCGAAATACCATAAGAGAAGCCAAAGTCTACGCGTAGGCGTGATTGGGATTTGATAACGGTAGAGCCAAGTGGGGCCGGAAAGTAGTAAGAATATTTACCTGTAGCAGGATCATAAGTGTCATCTAAACGAACTGGCAATGCAGATTTCATCAAATCTCTGAGTTCGCGGTCGTTTTCGCACGGAACGCTAAAACCACCTTCATCATAAGCAAAGCAAATGTCCGAGTCAATCAATGTGGCGCATCTGTCAACTTCTTCAGGCAATGCGGTAAAGTAAAGGCGAAGTGTCAAACTGTCGAAAGGTCTAGCTTCGTTGTTGTAAATGTTCAGGTTCAAGAAGTCCATGTTGTCAAATTCGTATTGGTAACCGCGAACGCTAAAGTCATACCACGTTACAGGAGTCTTGAATTTTAGGAGTTCACCCTTGTCGCTGAGATTGACTATGACTCCATTGCTTTCGACCATGTAGTAGTAGGTTGTGCTTTCTTTGAGTCCACCAATTTTTACGTAGTGGAATTGGGTCGGAATGCCAGAAACGTCTGCGTTCCCGCTTCCTGAATTGAACGCAAATTCGCTTGCATTGGCATGCGGTATGGTGTCCCAGTAAACTTTGGATTCGTATTCTCCATTTGGAGTGTACCACATGAATTCGGCACTATCTGCCGTGACGTTACAGACGGTAATATTTGTGATGTTGGCATCTTCGAGTGACGGTTGTGTCGTGAAAGTGAATGGCGTTTGAGTGCTGTCTTTGGCGTATTTGTCTTTGGTGTTGCTTGGGTTGTAAGCGTTAGCTGCAGTGACGTAGAAGTAGTAAGTTGTAGCCGGCTGCAAATCGCGCAGAATGATTGTATGCTGAACGCCTGCGGTACTGTCTGTGGCTTTCATATTGTAAACGCCTTCCGTTGTGCCGTAGGAGATGGTTGCTGTACCGCGCTGGGTGAGGTTGACCATTATGATGGCTGAATCTAATCCAGCATAGCGAATTTCTACGTTGATGTCTGGTGCTACAGTCTTATCAATTTTTATTGAGGCTAGGCTGACGGTACTTACGAATGTCGCTGCTGCGTCGATGCAGATTTCGGACATTTCATAGTATTCCCAGGAAAGCTTTTGCGGTTGGTTCATCTTTTTGTTCGGTGGAACAGCTCCATAAAGAGCTCCGACAGGGACGTAGTATTTGTAGTCACCGCCGGGAACGTTTTTGCCTTCGGGGTTTGCGGCGCGGTGGTGCGGATGAGCGTCATTCTTATCGCCGATGCCCATGACGAAGGAAATATCCCACGGGTTTACACCAAGCAAGTAGTTTAATTGATTGATGCCGAATTGTTTTGCATCGGCAGCTTTCCAGTTTGGGGTTCCCATAATTGGAAGTTCAAGTCCTTTCTTTTCGATATCCGCTGCTACATCGGCATAGGCGAGAACTTCAAAAATATCTCCAGCACGGTAACGGTTGTAAATCCATTCCTGGTCGGTATGCATCGTGTACCAGATTTTGTCATAAACAACGGAACTTTGTTTCCAAATGTTTGGTACGTTCGGGAACTGGAATGTTTCGCTAATACCTTCATCATAGCGCATATCGCCCAAGTTTACAATCATATTGGCGATACAGTCTTCAACGGAATTAAGCCATTCTGTTTCTGTAAGACCGTATTCAGTAATAGCTTTATTCTTATCGGCAAGAATTAATTTGTACAAGGCGTAAAGGGCGTAAGAATAGGAGTTTGCCCAGCTTGTGTTCTTGGTATTTTTCAAGAAAGCTTGATTTTCCGTGACAAACCATCCTCCTTCAAAAAAGCCGGGGCCACCATTCTGGGAAATAACTTGCTCTTTGAACATGTTCTTGTTACGGATCATGTCATCGGCGTATTCTTTTTTGCCTGTGGCGTAGAGAAGGCCTACGGAAGCGATAGCCATGTCGTCAACAAATTCGTTGTTTCCGCCATATGCAGGAGATGATTTTGCCAAACGATATGGTTTGCCTAATGAATCTACATGATGGACAAATGGCTTTCCTCCGTCGTAAGAATCTTTCCCTTGAGCTAAAGACTTTGCAAATTCGTAGATTTTTTCGGCAACCATGATGCAGCTATCCGCAAAACTTTTGTATTCGGGAAAATAGTCCCTATACATTTTGCCAATAAAGGCAAGGCCAGCTGCGGTTTCACCACCGACGTTTGCGCCCACTTCTCCTAGACGGACAGGTCTTGATGCTGGACCACCACGATCTTTTGCAATGTTGGAATTGTCTACCGGCAAATTATCGTGGTTTTCCGGAAGTCCCCACCAAGCATGGTCTGTACCGCTATTTCCTATAGAAAGCGCCATGTCGTCAATAACGCCTTTGGCGCGAACATAGGAACGGAGTACAAAGTCTGCACCATGTTTTGCTTCGCGGAGCATGTCCGGGATGCCGTCTTTAACAGAGGTAATGCTTTGCTTGAATGCATAATGGTCTGCATCTACATCAAAATTGGCAGCGGCCATTAAAGCCATAACCATGAAAGCGTACATTTGCGTTTGCGATTCTTTCAAATGGTCGCCGCAGTCGTAGTAACCGCCTTCAAGCGTTCCCGCCAAGGCTGGATCAAAATATCCACGCCCCGCATCTAATGGTCCTTCTAGAACTTGACCGCCACCATCTTTTGTATGGCTCATCTTTCGATTGCGGAACCAAGAATCGGAATGACCGCTGCGGTTGATGCCGTAGAATTTGAGTACGGCATCTTTCACCATGGAATAGACTTTTTCGGAGACGATGAATGTGCTCGAAATATCATTGCCGACTTTGATTCGGAGGCGAGTCTCGGTTGGAACTCCTTGCGGGATGTTACCGACCATGAGTTTCCCGGACGGGCCGGATGTAGATACCATATAGCGCTTTTGGTCTCCTGTTGTTGCGTTTGTTCCAGCAACAATTGTCCATTCCGAAGATGTTGTGGTGCCCGAAGGATTTAGTGTTCCGGTAACTGCCGGACTAAGAGATTTGCCATTAATATCGACAACTTCAAAGGATGTCTCGTTGCCTACGTAATAGAACTGTCGTTCTGGATCGCTTTCCAAATAACCCGCTTGGTTCACGCGGATTGGGGATATTTTGACGTTCATTGCGTCCAAATACGCTTGGTCAAGAGAATCTGGAATTATGGCGTTGGGGGCGTATTCATCGGGCGTTAATTTTTTCGGCAACACGTTGTGTTTTTTGGTAATGACTTTCGATGTGTCGAAATTATTGAATACGGTGCTGTCCCAAGTTAAAGGGAACACAGGCCGAAGCAATTCATAAGGAGTGGGGTCTTGTGCCATTGCTGTAGTTGCAGCGCACAATGCCAACAGGTACTTCTTTATGCTCACTTTGTCTCCTTTTTTGTACAGTCAAAAAAAGGCAAAATAAATTTTGCCCCCAAACATCTTCTCTCAGAAAATGAAAATAAATTATTTACGTGTAAAAGTTTTAGAATAAAATTTTTTCTGTTCTCAATCTGTACCCGAAAATTGCAAAATTTTGGGTCAAAAAAAAGACCGCCTTGCGAGCGGTCCTTAAATCTGTGGTAAAGCGATTAAAAGCGCTTATTAGTCCCCAGTGAAGATGATAACGAGGACAGATGCGATGAATGCTGCGGAAACTGCGATGAATTCCCACGGATTGTCCATGACGGCAGACTTTGCTGTGCCGCTGGTTTCGTTTTCGACTTTCTTCACTTCTTCTTCAGCCTTTGCCTGGGCTTCTGCTTCGGCGGCCTTCTTTTCTTCTTCGGCCTTGGCGAGAGCAGCGGAGTCAACCGGTGCTTCGGCAGCCTTGGTTTCGAGAACTTCAGTGGCTTCAGCGGCCTGAGCCTGTGCTTCAGCAGCTTGAGTCTGGACTGCGGCCTGAGCGGAATCAGCTACGCCCTGAACCTGTGCCTGAGCGTTTGCTGCTGCGTCAGTTGCTTGCGTTTGAGCGGCTGCAGCGGTGTTTTCTGCGGTCTGTGCAGCTGCTGCGGTGGCTTCAGTTGCCTGAGTCTGTGCGGTTGCGGCCTGAGCCTGAGCTGCGTCAACCGTTGCTGTTGCCTGAGCTTGTGCGGCGTTTGCCGTGTTAGCGGCTGCTTGGTTTGCGGCGGCTGTTGCTTCGGTGGCTTGAGCCTGAGCAGCGGTCGTTGCTGCTGCAGCCTGTGTCTGGGCAGCGGCGGTGGCTTCAGCGGCCTTTGCCTCTGCTGCGGCCGGTGCTTCGGCTGCCTTTTCTACCTTGGCGGCGACTGCCTTCTTGGCGGTTGCTGCTTTACTAACTGTCTTTGCTGCCGGAGCTGCAAAAACCATAGCTGCCGAAATCATCGTGGCGAGCAGAATCTTTTTCATTATTCAATCCTCTTAGAAAATGAGTTTTTTTTGTTTCGCTATCAAAAATAATACATCTTGTGTGATTTTGGTCATAAAAAAAGTAAAAAAGTTCAAAAAAATTGCGAAAAAGATGGATGAACGGTTGAAATTAGGTGATGAAATGGAATTTCTGCAATGAGCAGTGAGATAAGAGCAATAACGAAAGACTATTGACCACGAACCAGTAACCATCAACCAGAAAGTTTTTAAATTCTAGTTGATTTTTAATCACCAACTATTAACTGCGCCGCAGGCGCCGGCCCCTAAAACCTACAACCTAAAACCTAAATAACTATGGCATTCAAATACGAAGCAACCGTCCAGCACGGTGAAGACACTACCGAATATGTAAATCTCGGCAAGGAAGGCGTTTCCGTTGCTGAATTCGAAGGCAAGAAAATCCTCAAGGTCTCTAAGGAAGCATTAACGAGAATTTCTCAGGCCGCTTTTGAAGAAGTCGAATTCTGCTTGCGTCCGGCTCACACGGCGAAGGTCGCAAAAATTCTCCAGGATCCTGAAGCTTCTGATAACGACAAGTTTGTCGCTCTCACCATGCTCAAGAACGCTGTTGTGGCTGCAAAGGGCATCCTCCCGTTCTGTCAGGACACCGGTACGGCAATTTGTGTTGCCCACAAGGGTCAGCAAGTTTGGACGGGCTT
The DNA here is from genome assembly GCA_947165045.1 of uncultured Fibrobacter sp. Classification (GTDB taxonomy): domain Bacteria; phylum Fibrobacterota; class Fibrobacteria; order Fibrobacterales; family Fibrobacteraceae; genus Fibrobacter. The sequence goes on from CAMUYW010000003.1 coordinate 82,235, forward strand.
TGACGATGCCGAAGCTATTTCTGAAGGTATCTACAACGCCTACACGACGAAGAACCTCCGCTACAGCCAGATTGCACCGCTTACGATGTACGAAGAAAAGAATACGGCTTGCAACCTCCCGGCTCAGATTGATATCCACGCCGAAGAAGGTGCCGAAATGAAGTTCTTGTTCGTCGCCAAGGGCGGTGGTTCTGCCAACAAGACTTACTACTGGCCGATGACCAAGGCGCTCCTCAACCCGAAGTCCTTGGAAAAGTTCCTCGCCGAAAAGGTGAAGACTCTCGGTACAGCCGCTTGCCCTCCGTACCACCTCGCTATCGTGATTGGCGGTACCTCTGCCGAAATGAATACGCACATGGTGAAGCTCGCTAGCTGCGGTTACCTCGACGATATTCCGACTTCCGGTTCTGAAGGTGGCCGTATTTTCCGCGACCTCGAAATGGAAGAAAAGGTTTTGCACATTTGCCAAAAGACGGGCATTGGCGCTCAGTTTGGCGGCAAGTACCTCGTGCACGATGTCCGCGTGATTCGCGCTCCGCGTCACGCTGCAAGCTGCCCGGTTTCTATCGGCGTTTCTTGCTCTGCTGACCGTAACATCAAGGCGAAGATTGACGAAAATGGTCTCTGGCTCGAAAAGATGGAACACCATCCGGAAAATTACATCCCGTCCGGCAATGCTGTGAACCTCGCTCCGGCTATCGAAATTGACCTCGACCGTCCGATGAAGGAAGTGCTCGCCGACCTCACCAAGTATCCGGTGAAGACTCGTCTTTCCCTCAAGGGCACGATGATCGTGGCTCGCGACATGGCACACGCCAAGATCGCTGAAATCTTCGACAAGCAGGAACGCGGCGAAGAACTCACGGACGAAGAAAAGACCGTGCTCAAGGTCGTGTCTGACCATCCGATTTACTACGCTGGTCCGGCTAAGACGCCGAAGGGCATGCCGACCGGTAGCTTCGGCCCGACGACCGCAAACCGCATGGACCCGTACGTGATGCGCTTCCAGAGCAAGGGTGCTTCGATGATCATGGTCGCTAAGGGCAACCGCTCTCAGGATGTTACCGACGCTTGCAAAAAGTACGGTGGATTCTTCCTTGGCTCTATCGGTGGTCCGGCAGCCATCCTCGCTGAACAGAACATCCTTTCGAACGACATCGTGGCCTTCCCGGAACTCGGCATGGAAGCCATCCGCAAGATTACGATCAAGGACTTCCCGGCATTCATCCTCGTGGACGACAAGGGTAACAACTTCTTCGAAGGCTTGATTTAGTTAAATCCTCACTGTTTATAAAAACGCCCCGCAAGTTTGTGCTTGCGGGGTGCTTTTGTTTGGTTGTGAGGAGTGT